>JBFKII010000109.1:0-11378 GCA_041632295.1 Anaerolineales bacterium
CCTCCGGCTCGGCCTTGTACGCCATCACCGACCGCGAAGCGGACTTCCGCTATATCACCCGCTACGACCTGGCCGATGGCTCGCGGACCCCGGTCGCCCGCTTCGACTGGGATGCCGGAGCCCTGTGCATGTCACCGGACCGGAACTGGCTGGGGTTCACGCTCAACGAAAATGGTTTCGCCCTGCCGCGCGTCCTCGACCTGCAAAGCGGCGAGATCCGTCGCCCGTTGGAGCCGGCGGAGGCGGGCGGCGGTGTGGCTGCCTGGCTCGACGGCGCGATGGCGTTCACACCCGATTCCCGGCGCCTGGTTTTCTCCTACAGCTCCCCGGCCCGCACCTTCGACATCCAATGTTGGGATTTCAAGGAGACGGAAACCCCGCCCAGGCCGCTGACCCGCAGCTCGCACGGCGGACTCCCTCCGGAAACTTTCCGGCCCTACGAACTGGTTCACTATCCATCTTTTGACGGCCGGCGGATCCCGGCCTGGTTCAGCCTGCCCGATGAAAGCTTCGCGCGGCCGCTGCCGGTGGTCGTGATCGTGCACGGCGGGCCGGAATCCCAGTCCGTGGCCAGCTTCAACTTCCTGGCCCAGTACCTGCTGGCCCACGGCTTTGCCCTGCTGCTGCCCAACGTGCGCGGTTCGAGCGGCTACGGCAAGGCTTACGGGCACCTGGACGACGTCGAAAAGCGCATGGACTCGGTCGCCGACCTGGCCCAGGCTGCGCACTGGCTGCGCCGGCAACCGCAGGTGGACCCCGAACGCATCGCGGTCTACGGCGGCAGCTACGGCGGCTTCATGGTGCTGTCTGCGATGACGGCCTACCCGGACCTGTGGGCCGCCGGGGTGGACATCGTCGGCATCAGCAATTTCGTCACCTTTTTGGAGAACACTTCCGCCTACCGGCGGGCGCACCGCGAGGCGGAGTACGGCTCGCTGGAAAACGACCGCCATTTCCTGGAAAGCATCTCTCCGATCCACCACATCGACAAACTGAGCGCCCCGTTGATGGTGATCCACGGCGCCAACGACCCGCGCGTTCCGCTGGGGGAAGCGCAGCAGTTGGTGCAGGCGCTGCGCGCAAGGGAGGTGCCGGTCGAATACCTGGTCTTTGAAGACGAAGGCCACGGCCTGGCCAAGCTGAAGAACAAGGAAGTGGCTTACCCCGCCGTGGCCGATTTCCTGGCCCGGCACCTGCAGGGCCGCGAAGGCCCCTGAGCCGGCGCCGAAATCGCCAAGGATCATTCCCGATCGACACCTCCGAAAACCGCATCACCGAGGCCGCCAAACGGATCTGCCGCCGCGCCGGCGGGGCGGCGCTCACCCTGCGCCTGGAGGGCAGGATCGTCCCCGATGACTGGGGCCGGCACCTGGTCTGGCGTTTTCGGGTGCGGGACGGGCGGCCGGATTTTCCGGCCAGCGTGATCGTCAAGGCCTCGCGGCTGGGAAGGGGCCACATTTTCAACGAATGGGCTTCGCTCCAGTTTTTGAACCGGATTGGCGGGCTGGGAGGCCTGGTCCCGTCCTTTTACGGCGGCGACCGGGCGCTGGAGCTCCTGGTGATGGAGGATCTGGGCCAGGTCAGGGGGCGGCACGACCTGGGGTGTATTCTGGAGGGTGGCGATCCGGACCTGGCGCGGGCGGCCCTGCTGGACCATGCCCGCGCAATGGCCGCGCTCCACCTGCAAACCGCCGGGCGGGAGGAGGAATTTGCCAGCCTGCGGGGCCGCTTCCCGGCATCCGCCAACCCCAGCAAGAAGGACCAGCATGCGCAGAACTTCGCCTGGCTGCTTTCCCTGCTGCCCCGGTTGGACCTCCCGGTCCGCGAGAGCCTGCGCAGGCAGGTGCAGGATGCCCTGGAGGCGCTGGAGAGCCCGGACGCGGCCCGGGCCTACACGCGCGGCGATGTCTGCCCGAGCAACGTCAGCTTTATCGAGGGGGTCACTCGATTCTTTGATTTCGAAATGGGCGCCTTCCGGCCGGTCACGCTTTCCGCGGTGTATTTCCGCCTCTCCCACATTTCGTGCTTCAACGGGAATATGCTGCCGCAGGATCTGCAGGCAGCGGCCGAAAGGGCCTATTTCGAGGCCCTTCGCCCCCTGGTGCCGGCGCCTGAGGACCGCGA
The DNA here is from genome assembly GCA_041632295.1 of Anaerolineales bacterium. GTDB lineage: Bacteria > Chloroflexota > Anaerolineae > Anaerolineales > JABWBV01 > DATDOR01. The sequence continues at coordinate 2,125 of JBFKII010000109.1, forward strand.
ACGGGAATACGCCGCGGCCGCGTGCTCCCAGCTGGTCTGGCTGCTGTCCTGGTACCTGGAATCCGCCCTGGAAAAGGACCGCCCGCGCCACCTGGCCAGCCTGCGCCAGCGGGTTTTCGGCAGCCTGGCGCTCTTCGGGCAGCACCCCGCTTTTCACACGCCGTACCCCGACCTGGCGGACGCCCTGCGGCAGATCCAGGGGAAACTGGACCACCTGTGGGCGGAGCCGGAAAAGACCGTCGCCATCTTTCCGGCATTTCAAAACTCGACGGAAAACTAAAAAAAACGAACCAGTATACAGGGCGGACCGGCAGGCAGTAGCCCCTTTTTCTCCACCCAAACAGCCAAAACAACGCCCTCGTAGGGGTACAATAATCGCAAACGGGGGTGTCGGGGTGCCCAGGGAAATCGCAGGCCCCGAACCATTCAGGAGGTTGTACCGGCAAAACCGGGAACGACCATGGAACCGCAATTCACGTTAGTTTTCAGGGAGGTCGCCGCGCAAGACATCCCCCTCGTGGGCGGCAAAGGCGCCAACCTGGGGGAGTTGGCCCGGGCGGGCTTCCGGGTGCCCCCAGGATTTTGCATTACCACCGCCGGTTTCGATGCCTTCCTGGAGGGCGCCCCGGCCATGGAATCTTACTATGCGCGCCTGTCCCGGATGGGCTCGGACGATCTCGAAGGGGTCCGGCAGCTCGGGGGTGAACTGCGCTCCTATCTCCAGCAGATCGAAATGCCGAAGCCGGTCGCAGCGGCGATCGCCGCTGCCTGGCGGACCCTGGGCACTTGGGAGGCCTATGCTGTCCGCTCCAGCGCCACCGCCGAGGACCTGCCGACTGCCTCCTTCGCCGGGCAGCAGGATACGTTTCTCAATGTGCGCACAGAAACAGCCTTGCTGGACCGGGTGCGAGCCTGCTGGGTCTCGCTGTTCACCGACCGGGCGATCCTCTACCGGGCGCAGAACGGCTTCGACCACCGGCAGGTCCGGCTGTCCGTCGTTGTGCAGCAGATGGTCTTCCCGCAGGTCTCGGGGATCTTGTTCAGTGCCGACCCGGTCAGCGGCCACCGCCGGATCGCCTCGATCGACGCCAGCTTTGGGCTGGGGGAGGCGCTGGTATCCGGCCTGGTTTCAGCGGACCTGTACCGGGTGGATAAGCGCAGTTGGCAGGTGGTCGAGGCCCGCGTGGGGGACAAGCAACTGGCCGTGCACCCGGACCCGGACGGGGGCACCCTGCAGGAGGCCCTGGGGCCGGAGCAGCGCCAGGCCCGGGTTTTGAGTGACGGCCAGGCCGTCGAGCTGGCACGGCTGGGAGCCAGTATTGAGGACCATTACGGCGCGCCCCAGGATATCGAATGGGCCCTGGCGGACGACGAAATTTACGTGCTCCAATCCCGCCCGATCACCTCTCTGTTCCCGCTGCCGCCCCAAGACGGCCGGCTGCGGGTCTATTTCAGCTTCAGCCACGCCCAGGTGATGACCGATGCCATGTCCCCGATGGGGATATCGATCTGGAAGCTGCTGTTCCCATTCGGGCGGGCGGATGACGCAATCGGCTATAACCCCTTTCTCCATGGAGTGGGCGGCCGCATGTACGTGGACATCTCGCCGATGCTGAACACCTATCTGGGCCGCCGGGCGATCCCCGCCGCGCTGATGGCCGCCGATGCCCTGAGCGGTATAGCCCTGCGGGAGTTCGTACAGCGCCCGGAATTTTTGTCCTTTGCGGAAGAGGCGACCCAGAAAGCCAGCCTGCGCGGCTTGCTACACTGGCTTGGTCCGCTGGTACCCCGGGCGATCTACCGGCTCCTGCTCGCGCCCCCGGAGACCGCCCTACCGACCGTGGAACAGCATATCGAAAACAGCCTGGCCGCTTCCCGGGCGGAACTGGCCGGTCCGCCCGCAGGGCTGCCGCGCCTGAAAGCCGCATTCGCCTTCACCAGCGCCGCCTTCGTAGAAAACGCCAAATCCCTGATCCCCTACGTGATGGCCATCATGATGTCCAAAACCATTTTGGAGCGCCTGGCGGGCGATCGGGCAGACCCGGCAGACCTGAATGCGGTCTACAGCGGCCTGGAGGGCAACGTAACCACCAATATGGACCTCGAAGTCGGAGACCTGACGGACACACTGCGCCGTTTCCCGGCGGTGGCAGAATTGGTCCGCAGCACCGATCCCGTCCTGGTTATGGAACGGTTGGAAGCGGTGGAGGGCGGCCGTATGTTTGAGGCACAACTGCGCGAATTTCTGCGCAAGTACGGCATGCGCGGCCCTTCCGAGATCGATATCGCCCGCCCGCGCTGGAACGACAACCCCCAATCCCTGCTGCAGATGGTCATAAGCGGGGTGGGTTTGTCCAAAGAAGGCGTGCACCGGGAACACTTCCGCAGGCTGGTGGCCGATAGCAAGCAGGCTACAGAGCGGGTCATCGGCTCGGTTCGAAGAAGCCGTTTCGGCATGCTCAAAGCGCCGTTGGCCCGGCGCATGATCGCGGTGTACCGCAGCCACATGGTGGTGAGGGAGCACCCGAAATTCATGCTGATCAAGATGTTCGATATGGTCCAGGAGGTCCTTCTGGATGCCGCCGGCCGGCTGGTGGAAGCGGGCCGATTGGATGTGGCCGCGGATATCTGGAATCTGGAATTCGACGAGGTCATCCGGGCTTTGGAGCAGGAGGAGATGGACCTGCGCCCGCTGGTCGCCTCCCGACGGGCGGACCTTCGGCATTTCCAGGGGCTGCGGCCGCCGCGCCTTTTCACCAGTGATGGAGAGCAGCTCAAAGCCACTTACGCGACCGATCACATGCCCGCCGGCGCTGTTCCGGGCAGCCCGGTTTCGGCCGGGGTGGCGGAGGGCAGCGCCCGGGTGGTGACCGACCCCGCCAGGGAAACGCTGCTGCCGGGTGAAATCCTGGTTGCGCCGTTTACCGATCCAGGCTGGACGCCGCTGTTCATCAACGCCGCCGGGCTGGTGATGGAAGTCGGCGGGCTGATGACCCACGGCTCGGTGGTGGCGCGCGAATACGGCATCCCCGCGGTGGTCGGGGTGCCCGACGCCACGCAGCGCTTCAAAACCGGACAGCGCCTGCGGGTTGACGGGGATGGGGGCTTTGTTGAGGTGCTGGAGGCCTGAGAGGCTGTTTCTTGGGGAGTGACTGTCACCTTAAGGTGACAGTCACTCCCCAATTTCTGGGACATTGGTCCCCAAACCCACCCGAAGTTGGAATTCTGCGCAGGCGGCCCGGCTAAAATTCAATCAAAACATTTCAATCCCTGCTGATGCCCACGCCGATCATTCAAACCAAACTCTACATCCCCGCCCCGCGCCCCGGGCTGATCCGGCGCGAACCCCTGCTGGCGCACCTGGACCAGGGTCTGGATTCCGGGCACCGCCTGCTGTTGGTCTCGGCGCCGGCCGGTTTCGGGAAGACCACCCTGCTGAGCACCTGGGCCAGCGGCGGAAATTTCGAGTGCGCCTGGCTGACCCTCAACACAGCGCAAAACGATCCATCCAATTTTCTGGCGTACCTGGTCGCCTCTTTGCAGCGGGTGGAGGCCGCCCTGGGCGAAGATGTGCTGCTCATGCTGGGCGCACCGCAGCCCCTATCCCTGGAGGCCGCCCTGCCGGCGCTGATCAACCAGCTCGCCGGCCGGGAGGGAGCTCTTGTGATCGTGCTGGACGACTTCCACCAGGTCACCAACCCTGCAATTCCCACCGCCCTCGGCCTCCTGCTGGACCATCTGCCGGACCAGACCCTCCTGGCGATCGGCAGCCGCGCCGACCCCCCGCTTCCACTGGCCCGGCTGCGCGCAGCCGGGCGGATGACGGAGCTGCGGGCCGCCGACCTGCGGTTTTCGAGCCCGGAGGTCGAAAGGTTCCTGCGGGAAGCCGCCGGCCAGGCGCTGTCCCCTGACCAGGTCCAGGCGCTGGCCGGTCGCACGGAAGGCTGGGCGGCCGGGCTTCAACTGGCTGCGCTTTCGCTGAAAGCCCGGCCAGATCCCGACGCCTTTATCCAGGCCTTCAGTGGCAGCCACCGCTTCATCATCGACTACTTGAGCGAAGAGGTGCTGAGCCGCCAGACCGAACCTCTGCAGGATTTTCTGCTGCAAACCAGCCCGCTGAAGCGCCTGTGCGCGCCGCTAGTCGAGGCCGTCACCCGTCAACCCGCCGGTCAGGAAACGCTCGAAGCCCTGGAAGCGGGAAACCTGTTTCTCACTCCCCTGGACGACAGTCGTACATGGTACCGCTACCACAACCTGTTTGCAGACGTCATGGAAAGCCGGCTGCGCAAAATGCAGCCTGAAAACCTCCCGGGCATCCACCGGCGCGCTGCGGCCTGGTTTCGGGAGCAGGGCCTTTTGGAGGAAGCGCTGGATCACGCGCTCTCCGCCGGAGACACCGAACTCGCCGCCGGAATCGTCGAATCGCAGGCCATGGCGCTGCTGCGGGCCGGCAGCCTGTCCACCCTGCTCGGCTGGCTCGGCAGGCTGCATACCGAAACCATCCACGCCCGACCCCGGCTGTGCATCGCTTCCGCCTGGGCTTACCTGCTGAGCGGGCAGCCAGAAAAAGTGGAGAGCATGCTGGCTGAGGCCGAAAGGGCGGTTTCCGGCGGGGATGACCCCCACAGGCTGGAAGGGCAGATCGCTGCGGTCCGCTGCTACCTGGAAGCCGGCCGGGGCAACGCCGCTGCGGCCACCGAATTGGCACAGCGGGCGCTTGCGCTGCTGACCGAGGCGGAAGCCACCGAGCGCAGTGTGGTGGCCTTCGTGGTGGGCGGCCTGCACTTCCTGGGGGGAAACTTCGAGGCGGCCGGGGTTGCGCTGGCGGAAGCCATCCAGCTTGGCCAACGATCCGGGAACATCCACCTGGCGATCTCGGCGATGAGCTCTCTGGCCGAACTGGAGGCCCGCCGCGGCAAACCCGGGGAAGCCCGGAATATCCTGGAGGAGGCCCTGCGGCTGGGCGCTGGGTCCCGCGGGCAGCCGCTGCCAATCACCGCCAGCGTCTTCAGCGGCCTGGCCCGGCTCACGCTGGCAGAAAACGACCTTCCTGCGGCCCGGGACTACGCCCAGACCGGGCTGGACCTCGGCCGGCTGTGGCTCAATCCGGACAGCCAGGTCGGCTGCCTGCTCACCCTGGCGCAGGTGCGCCAGCGGGAAGGCAGCCCGGCCGAAGCCCAGGCGCTCCTGGAGGATGCCCGGCGCCTGGCGGGAGCGCATGCCCTTGCGCCCCCCGGCCTGCAGGAAATTGAGGCTGTCTCGGCGCTCCTCTCCGGCACCCAACAGGAGGGCAGAGAGCCGCACATTCTGCCAGAGCCGCTGACGCCGCGCGAGCGAGAAGTGCTGGCACTGATGGCGTTCGGGCAGAGCAACCGGGCCATCGCGGCGCAGCTGGTCATCGCCCTGGGCACCGCCAAGACCCACGTCAGCCGGATCATGGGCAAGCTGAACGCTGAAAACCGGACCCAGGCGGTGGCGCGGGCGCGGGAGCTGGGATTGATCCCCTAAACCCCCCAGATACAACTTTCGCCAGACGACTTCTCCCTCGATTGCCTGTATCCTCTGATCGCACGAAATCGGTATCAAGGAGAATGTCGGATGGGTGCCATTTCATTCAAAAAACAAGGTTTCCAATGGAAAAAAATGACCGTTCCGGGCGCGGTCATGCTGGCATTTCTGGCCCTGGGCACCGCCATGTGGCGCGGCTCGGGAGAACTGATGGCGATGCTGTTCTTCGGCTACATTGGCGTATCGGTGGGGGTCGGGCTGGGCCTGTACGCCGCGCTCCCGAAAAAGAAAAAGCCCTGGGGACGCCGGCTGTCGCTGTTCCTGGTGGGGACCTTCCTGATCGGCTTCGCCGCCATCGCCGGGCGGGAAAACATGCAGATCGAAGGGCTGTTCTTCGGCCTGATGGGGGGCGTATACCAGGCTGCGGTGGTGCATTACCTGATCGCCAAGATTTTCGGCCCGGTCCTTTTTGGCCGCATCTGGTGCGGCTGGGCTTGTTGGACCGTGATGGCACTCGACCTGCTGCCTTTCAAGCGCCCGGCGGGGCGGCTGCCCCGCCGCTGGGGCTGGCTGCGCTATCTGCACTTCATTATCAGCCTGGGCCTGGTCCTGCTGGCCTGGTACGGCTTAGGCTTTCGCACCGGTGCGGCAGGGCTGGCAGCGGTGGGCTGGTATGCAGCCGGCAACCTGCTTTACTACGCGGTTGGCATCGCGCTGGCCTACGCCCTCCAGGACAACCGGGCGTTTTGCAAGTACCTGTGCCCGGTGACCGTGCCGCTGAAACTGACCTCCCGCTTTTCACTGCTAAAGATCGGCGGGGAGGCCGAAAAATGCAACGACTGCGATGCCTGCGAAGCTATGTGCCCGATGGACATCCGCATCTCGGACTACATTCTCAACGACCAGCGCGTGCTTTCGACGGAGTGCAGCCTGTGCCAGACCTGCATCACAGTCTGTGCACGGGACGCCCTGAAACTGTCATTCGGTTTCGACCTGGGCGGCAGAGAGCTCCTGCGCTTTCGTGAGGCGGTCGGAAGTACAAAATGAAAATCCCGCTGCAAAGGCCCGGCGCTGGACCGGTCCCGATCGCCGGTCCGCTGCTGCCTTCGCCCAGCAACCAGGAGGCCACATCCTGGACCGTCCCCACGGCGGCCGGTTGCGGGCATCAGCTGGAAAAGATCAGAACGGATTGAAATTCCGGTGAGGAAATCCATGGCTACGAAAACCAGGCCCCGGAAAGAGCGCCCAGCACTGTCCCCCAAGCAACGAAGGGGTGATCCGGCCAGTGGCGGGCGCTACCACATCGTCGTGCGCGGCCACCTCGAACCACGCTGGGCGGACTGGTTCAGCGGACTGGACCTCCGGCCCCTGCCAGGCGGGGACACATGCCTGCAGGGCGAGCTTGAAGACCAGCCGGCTCTGCACGGCCTGCTGGCCCGCATCCGGGACCTGGGGCTGGTGCTTGTTTCCCTCAATCGCCTTACAGAAAGCAAAGAGGGTATTGGCGCTCTGGAAACATAAGCCCCCATTGCTCCAATATCTATATTGGTTGTGTACGCCTCCCATCAAAGATGATACGCAATAATTCCTGGTTTTACTTTTGAGCCGGCTGAATAGCCCTCCGAATTCTGAAGGTGTAGATCAGGATTCCAAGCCCGATCACCAACACGGCCAGCAGCAGCCATCCGGATACCAAACTGCTGCCCTGAACACCAGCCTCTTGCCTCGCTTCGATCCCCACCAGCTGGACTTCGTACGAAAGGTTCTCACCAGCCAGAGGGTGGTTGGCATCCAGTGTGACCGTCTGTTCGCTCACATTTGTGATAGTCATCAAAACAGGCGAGCCATCGACCCCTGTTGCCTGCAATTGCCCCCCCACTTCCAGATTCAACCCTTCGGGCATATCGCTCCGGCTGAAAACCGTTACAAGTTCCGGCCGGAAGGGGCCGTAGGCATTCCCGGCGGGGATAAGGACCGTTCGGGACTCGCCGATCCGCATGCCTTCAATCGCAATTTCAAAATCCGGCAGCAACCTACCTTCTCCCAAAATGACCGGCAGCGGCTCACCCTCCAAGGAAGAGCCGAAAACCGAACCGTCATCCAGCCTGAGCGTATAGTGGATCCGGACAGCGTCTCCAGGACCGGCTCTCTTTCCGCGGAACTCGAAAATGAACACCGAGGCCAAAATGATTGCGCCCGTCGAAAGCAGAAGAATACCGATCCTGGCCCCCCAGGATCGCCCGGCTCGAACTGTGTCTCCCTTTCTTTTCTTTATGTTATTTAGAATGTTTTCAACAGAATCCTTTTCAACCGGTTGCGATAAATGCAGTTTTTGAAGGTTCCTACCAGTCTTCCCTGTGCGGGTCAATAAAATTCGTTTCCATGCAATGGCAAGAAGGGAAACAGCGACCAGAAATACCGACAATGGGAGCAACCATGATGAAACCGCCCGGCCATTGATAAATGCAAACAACTGTGTCTTTTCAAGGGCAACCAACTCGATATCGAAAATCAGGCTTTGCCCGGCCAGGGGGTGGTTCCCATCCAGGGTCACAGACGAGTCGGTAAGATCGGTGATCACCGTCAGTACCTGGGAGCCATCGTCAAGCTGCACCCACAATTGCTTTCCCGCCAATGGCTCGACACCTTGCGGCAAACGTTCCCGGCTGACCGGCCCCACCAGGTCGGCACGAACCATGCCGTACGCTTTCTCGGGGGGGATGGTCACGGTTCTCGTTTCGCCGGTACGCATGCCCGTCAAGGCTTCCTCAAAACCGGGGATCATTTTTCCCTCTCCCAGAGTTTCTCGCAGGGGTTCTCCGCCGAAGGTCGTTTGATAAACGGTTCCATCCTCCAGAGTGATCGTGTAGTGAACGGTCACCGTGTCCCCCTCTCCCACGATCTGCCTTGCCCGGCCCGCGATCCCCCATGCCAACCCCAGAAGGAGGATCCCGACTGCCAGTGTGGTGATCCGGGCCTTTTCTTTCATGCGATTCTCCAATCCCAAACGGTTTCTTTTTCGCAAAGCCATTTCCGTTCGAGGCTATGGGGCGATCTCGATTTCAATGGCGGTTTCTTCAAAGATTTCCGCACGGATGGTGAAGGTCTTCGTCTGCCCCTGTGCGGTTACGCGCACAAGGCTCTCGCCTGGTCTCAGGATACGGATTTCCACAGTATTATCCTGCCCGGGTGTAACCTTCAGCATTTCGGGATTTTCGGGGGTCCAATCAAAAACCACCCCTATTGGTTGCCCGTTCACATCCAGAAATTCCGCCCGTGCATCAAGGACATATCGGTTTCCTGAAATGCGATAGGGGCCAAAAGGCGGCAAGACCCAACGCGGCCCGCCATACGTGGGACCCAACAGCAGGGAGTCCAGCTTGAAAAAAACCTGGATGCCCGAAGAAGTGCTTTCATCCGCTGATTTTATCCCTGGCCTGCAGCCCGCCAGGCAAATGGCACACGAGAGCAGTGTGAAAACGATCTTCCGGTTCAGGCTGAGGGGGTTAGACCTCACGTTTCTTTTCCTTTCGGGGATTCTCAACCCGTCCCCTCTTTTTCAGGAGGGGACGGGCTAAATTGAAACTGGTTTTGGCGGGTGGGCAGAAGCCTCAAACCATCCAGACTACGGCAAGATGAAGTAGCAGTAGTGACTGATCGGGCCGCTGGAAACAGAGCAATTGGGGTTGTTCCGATCGCCTCGTTCGACACCCAGGAAGGCGCCGATCGGCGGACCGCCACCTGCG
>JBFKII010000110.1:0-11324 GCA_041632295.1 Anaerolineales bacterium
CCGACCAGTCGAAGCCATATTGGAGGCTGCCGGGCAGGCCCAGGCCAACCTGATCGTCACTGGGGGCTATCACAGCCGCCGGCTGCTGCCCAGCGCAATCGGGCACACGCTGGACACGCTGCTGGGGCGGGTGGAAGTTCCTCTGTTGATCTGCCGCTGACCGAAATTTTCCCGTTTCATCTTCAAGATCCCATATTGAGAGGAAAGTGGGATTGAAAGTTCGGTGGTCCCAGGCTTACAGGTGTGTTCGTGGGTCGAAGTCGTGGGGAAAAATGGTTTGGAGGTGAGATTCTCTGAAATTCGCAGGCCCATCAAAGAAATCCATGACGGTATGCACGGCCAGGATCCCTTCATCTTTTTGAAGCAGCGGAAAAAATGAGGAATATGGCCAATCTCGAAAATCCTGGACAAAGCCATGTTGTTGTGGATTGTGGTGGATATAGACTACCAGGTGTAGCAAATGCCGGTGGTTTTCAACCGGGATGCGGTTAAAAGGATTTTGGAACAGGCTCCCGGTTCGCCCGTAGGCCTTGTTGATGCTTTTTGCATATGCGTTGAAAAAATTGGAAAAGGCATGGCTGGGGGTAAAGGATTTGGTCTCGTTCAGAGCTTGATAAGCGACAGTGACTTTTTCTTCCGATTTTATCCGGACCGCCAGGTGGAAGTGGTTTTTCAGCAGGCAGTATGCGAAAGTCTCGGCTACGGGCGCCACGTGCCTGGCGTACAATCGCAGGAAATAAGGGTAATTGCGCGCCTGGACAAAAATGTTTTCCCGATTGTTGCCGCGATTGAAGATATGGTAATAGGCGCCGTATTGCAGGCGGGTTGGGCTGGGCATGGGTGTGTTTTTATATATTTTTTTTTCAGACCCTAACGGTCTTGAAGACCGTTAGGGTCTGGTGGATTAGGGTCTAGAAATTATCCAAAATAAACCCCAATCCCAACAGGGAAGGATGTCCCTGATTTCCTCCCACTCCCTTCAACCGACCTGGTGGTAAGATCGTCCAATGCCCAACCCTGATCAAAAATGGAATAATTACGATCTGGCAAGCCGTTTCTCGCTGATCGCCGACCTTTTGCAAATCAATGGTGAGGTGATTTATAAGATCCTGGCCTACCGCAAGGCGGCCGAGAACCTGACCGAACTGGGGCGCGAAGCGCAGGCCATTTACGAAGAAGGAGGTATTTCCAGCCTGAAAGGCATCCCTGGGATAGGACAGGCCATCGCCGAGAAAATCGAAGAGCTACTCAATACCGGCAGCCTCGAGTTCCTGGATAGGCTGACTACAGAGATCCCCGCCACGCTGGCTGAGTTGATGGCCGTACCCGACCTGGGCCCAAAAAAGATCAAATTGTTTTACGATGAACTCGGCGTAAAAACCCTCCTGGATCTCGAAACCGCCGCCTCCCAGGGGAAATTGCGCGGCCTGCCAGGGATGGGCGAAAAATCCGAGGCCAAGATCCTGGCCGGCCTGGAATCGCTCCAACGCCGGAGAGCCCTGGGCGATCGCACCCCCCTCGGCCGGGCGCTGCCCTTCGCGCAAGAACAGATCGACTTACTTCGATCCGTGCCCGGCGTAACCGCTGTCGAAACCGCCGGCAGCCTGCGCAGAAGGCGCGAGACTGTAGGGGACGTCGATATCCTGGTGGCAGCTTCGGATTCCGCTCCCGTGATGGAGGCCTTCACCGGCCAGGCAGGGGTCGCCCGGGTGTTGGGGAAAGGCAGCACAAAGGCCTCGGTGGAGTTTAGCAACGGAATGCGCGCTCAGATCTGGGCGCACCCGCCGGAACGCTTCGGCACCGCCCTGCAGTACGCCACGGGTTCGAAAGACCATAATGTGCGACTGCGTGAGCGCGCTCTCGACCGCGGCCTTTCGCTCTCGGAGCACGCGCTGACCGATACCCAAACCGGCGAGGAAACCACTTGCGCCAGCGAGGAAGAAGTCTACGCTGCGCTGGACCTGCCCTGGGTGCCCCCCGAGCTGCGTGAAGACCGCGGAGAAATCAAGGCAGCCATCGAAAAGCGCCTGCCAACCCTTATCGAGATCGAGGATGTTCGCGCCTCCCTGCATAACCACACCACCTGGAGCGATGGGCGAAACAGCGTGCGCGAAATGGCCCTGGGAGCCATCGAGCGCGGCTACCGCGTGCTCGCTATCACCGACCACAGCCACAGCCTGGGGATCGCCGGGGGGTTGAGCGCCGAGGAGCTTCGCGAACAGCGCAAGGAGATAGACGCGGTTCAGGATGAGCTCGGGGACCGGATCCGCCTGCTCCAGGGTGTGGAGCTCGAGATCCGCGCCGACGGCAGCCTCGATTTCGATGACGAAGTGCTCGCCGGGCTGGATATCGTGGTCGCTTCCCTGCATGTCAGCCTGCGCCAGCCGCGCGAACAGATCACCCAGCGCCTCTTGAACGCCATCCGCAACCCGCACGTGGACGTGATCGGGCACCCCACAGGGCGGCAGATCCCCGACCGCGAGCCAGCTGACCTGGACATGGACGCCATCCTGCAAGCCGCGCTGGAGCACAACGTCGCCCTCGAAGTCAACGCCAACCCTCAGCGGCTGGACCTGAACGATATCTACATTCGCAGGGCGGTGGATTTGGGCATCCCTCTGAGCATCAACACCGATGCCCATGCCATCGATCACTACGACCTGCTCCATTTCGGGATCGCCACCGCCCGGCGCGGCTGGGCCGAGCCCGGCCGGGTGATCAACTCCTGGGACACCCAGCAGCTGCTCGACTGGCTGCAGGCACGCGGATAAAAAATCCATGCCAAAGGACGACCGGCAGACCGTTTACTCCACCGAAAGTGGCGGGGACCTGCGAAAAAAAGGGAGCGGCAAAAGGCGCAAACCGAACCTGCCTCTCAGCCTCTCCACGCCGCCCGAAAAACAGACCCTGTACCTCCACCGGGAAAGCAAGGGCCGCGGGGGCAAGGTGGTCTCTCTGATCCGGGGCCTTCAGCTAAACGAAAAAGACCTTAAATCCCTGGCCAAAAAGCTCAAACGGACCGTCGGGAGCGGTGGGACGGTCAAGGACGGCGTGATCGAAATCCAGGGCGACCACCGCCCGCGCCTGGCCGAGACCCTGGAGCAAATGGGCTACCAGGTCAAAATCGCAGGCGGATAAGCTCATTCAAGGCGGCTTCCTTTCCGAATCGGGGGACAATGACCGCATTTCCAGTCGAAGACAAATCGAAGTACAGGCTTAAAAATTCAGAGAATAGTCCCGTAAAGCATATATCTTTACTGGTTCGCGCTTACCCTTCAATTCCAGTTGGCGGACATCCAATCCGGATTCGGTCAAACCCGCAGCAAGGAAGCAGGCTTCGCTGATCAGGATCTCACCCGGGCCCGCAGCGGATGCCAGCCGGGAAGCGACGTTGGGTGCGTCCCCCAGAGTGGTGATGTAGGTTGCCCTGCCTTGTGAGCCGACAGCCCCTACAAAGGCTGTGTCGGTATGAACGCCCACACCCACAGGGATCCAGGGCCCGCTCAAATCGTCATGCCCGGTGACAACCAGCAGGTTCTGAGCCGCCCGGATCGCAATGCGGGCATGCTCAGGCCCGGCAAACCCGGGCAAATACATGCCAATGACCTGGTCCCCAACAAGCCTGTCCACCCAGGCATTTGTCCGAAGGAGTGCCTCTGTCGATACGGCAAAAAACCGGCCGATCAAGCGGCTGAATTCTGAAGGACTCAGCTTTCCGCCAGGCTGGTCGATCCGCGAACATCGGCGAAAACCAGGCTGACCTCAACCTCCGCGCCGCCTATATGCTTGCTGGCCAGGTCCTGGCACGTTCGGCAGAATTGGGGGGTCAGCCGGGAAAGCCCCCGACCGATGACGCGCATCAAAGGGCCACCGAGCCCCTCGTACGGGGCATTGCAAAATTTGCAGCGGGGACCCCGGGGGATCAGCCTGAAGACATGGCGCACCTGGCGGATCGGGATTTTCAGATTCTTGCCCGTCAGCAATGCGCGCCACCATTCCTCGGTCTCCCTTCCGCGTTTCATTTTGCCTCTCCCGAATTCATATTTCGATGGTCTTGAAGTCTTCAACGCCATGTGCCGAACTCATCCGCCTGGCCGGATCCCTCTCATGTAAAATAAGATGCCGATCCGCATGAAGATACCTGTGTACCCAACTCCCGAACACCGCGCCGCAGCAAACGATCTTCTGGCGTATTTTCAGGCCATCCCGGTGGTCGAAGCGGTTTTACTGACCAACTCCACCGCCCGCGGCAAGGCCACGCCTGACAGCTGCCTGGATATCGCCGTATTCCTGCACCCGGAATATTACGGCGAGAACCACGCAGCCATCGAAGAAGACTGGTGGGCTTACTTCCGATCCCAGCCCGTGTTTCGGGCGTTGGAAGCCGCAGGGCGATTTGCCGAGGTTCACCTGGATGTAATCGGCTATCCCTTTCAACCCGGATCACGCGGCTGGATGAGCGATCCGGACCCGTTCGAGCTGGAGATCGGGAATTTCCTGGTCTACGCGCGACCTCTCTGGCAGCGCAGCCGCGTCTTTCAGCAATTCGGCAAAAACTGGCTGCCTTACTACGATGAGACCCTGCGCCAATCGCGCCTGGAGGAAACCCGGGGATATTGCCGAAACAACCTGGAGCACATTCACCTGTACGCGGCGCGCGGCCTGTTGTTCGCCTGCCTGCACCGCCTTTTCCTGGCCCAGCGCGAGTTCCTCCAGGCTCTTTTCATCGCCCGGCGCATATATCCGATCGCCTATGATAAATGGATCCACGAGCAGCTGGTGGAGATCCTGGGCGAACCCGGGATCTACGAGCAGCTGGCCGGTATTCTCAGCCTGGCCCCGTTCACACCCGAAACCCTTGTCTCCGCCGCTCGCCGGCTCGAGGCCCTGCTGGATAAACACACCTGAACCTCGCACTTGGCACTAGCCACTTGGCACTTAATGTATACTTCCTCCATGTCCCCTTTCCGTAACCGTCGCATCCTGCTGGGCGTGAGCGGATCGATCGCTGCCTACAAATCCGCCGACTTGGCCTCCGGGCTGCGCCAGGCCGGCGCGCAGGTCGACGTGATCCTGACCGCGGCCGCCCGCCAGTTCGTCACACCGCTGACCTTCCAGTCCGTCACCGGCAGGCCGGCTTTTACCGACGAGGACCTGTGGGGCGAAGCCGGGCATGTGCTGCACATCGGGCTGGCCGAAGGGGCGGACCTGATGGTTGTCGCCCCGGCCACCGCCAACACCCTGGCCAGGCTGGCCCATGGGCTGGCGGACAACCTGCTGGCGGTCTCCGCCCTGGCCAACCGCGCCCCGCTGCTGCTGGCCCCGGCCATGGACGGCGGCATGTGGGACCACCCTGCCACCCGGAAGAACGTCGAAATCCTGGGCGACCGCGGCGCCCTTTTCGTAGGGCCGGAAAGCGGCCACCTGGCCTCCGGCCAGCAGGCTGTCGGCCGGATGGCGGAACCGGACACCATCCTGGGCGCAATCCGGCTGGCTCTGGGCGCCGGCGGGCCGCTGGTAGGGGTCCACGTGGTGGTGACAGCCGGCGGCACCCAGGAAGCGATCGACCCGGTGCGCCGGATCACCAACCGCTCTTCCGGCAAACAGGGCTTTGCGCTGGCGCAGGCGGCCCTGGACCTGGGCGCAAAGGTGACCCTGATCGCGGCGCCGACCGGCCTTTCGGCACCCTACGGCGTCCGGCGCGAGGACGTGACCTCAGCGGCCGAGATGCTGGCGGCCGTCCGGGAGTCGATCCGGCAAGCGGACGCCCTGGTCATGGCGGCTGCTGTGGCCGATTTCCGACCCGCAAAGCTCGCCACGGACAAGCTGAAAAAGGGGGATGGGGTACCGCAGATCGAGCTCGAACCGACCCCAGACATCCTGGCAACGATCCGGTCCGAAAAAGGGGAAGGCCACAACCTCAGTGTGGTTGCCGGGTTTGCCGCCGAAAGCCAGGATCTGATCCCCAACGCCCAGGCCAAGCTGGATAGCAAAGGCCTGGACCTGATCGTGGCCAACGATATTCTCGCGCCGGATGCGGGATTCGGCGTAGACAGCAACCTCGTGACACTGCTGTACGCCGACGGCCGCCAGGAAGCGCTGCCGCTGCTGGGGAAGGACGAGGTCGCCGCCCGCGTGATGGCCGCGGTGGCGGAATTGCTGGAGCGCTGAGATTTTGCACGGTCCTCCCAGATCAACCGCCGTGCTCCCCTGGAGGGGTGCGGCATTCGCTCCTCGATCCCACTTCCCGTGAAAGCCCGCTGCCTGACCCCCCTGCCCTGAGTTGATGCGCTTTTCCAGATTTCAATCGGGATGGCCGCTCTCCGCTGCCGTGCTTTTGGCGGCCCTTTTTTCGCGCCTGTACCGCCTGGGTTGGCACCTGCTTTGGGTCGATGAGATCTACAGCCTGAATGTCAGCCGGATGGGCATCGCCGGTATTCTCGAGAACAGCCTTTACGAACCGGTGTCCCCCCTGTTCTATTTTCTTCTGAAAACGGCCACATGGTTCGGCAGGTTCACTTCCGAGGGCTTTGTGCGGCTGATCCCGGCGCTCGCCGGAGGTTTGGCCATCTGGCTGCTCTTTCACCTGGCACGGCGAACCGCCGGCCTCCCGGCAGCCCTGGCAGGCCTGGTTTTTCTGCTGCTCTCCCCGACTGTGATGTTTTACAGCCAGGAGACCCGGGCCTACATGCTGGCCGTCCTGGCCGCTGCGCTCAGCACAGCGTGGATCCGGCCGCTCTTGGACCCGAAAAATGACAGCCGTCTCACCTGGGCGGTCTGGGGGCTGGCTGGTCTGTTCGGGATTTATGCGCACTACAGCTATTTTTTCGTCCTAGGCGTGCAGGCGGCTTTCCTGTTCTGGCTGCACCGCTTCCGGCGCAGTTTTATCATCGCTCTGGCCATCCTGGCGCTGCTTTGCCTGCCGCTCTTGGGATGGCTGGGGCCTCAGTTTGCCGGCCGCCTGGACGATACCCACCTGCAGGCCCTGACCCTGCCGTGGGTGCTGCAAACCCTGGTCGCCGCCGATCCGGCACGTTACGGCAGATTCTGGGGCACGAGCGTCATGGCCTGGACTTTTGGCGGGGCCGCACTACTCGGCCTGGTGCGGCAGCTGCAAAAGAGGGATCGTTTCGGGGTCTACTTGCTTGCCCAAATCCTGGTCCCGCTGATCGGTTTCTTCGTGATCGGAACCGGCTTTTTAGGCCTGCACCTGCCGAACTTCCAATCTCGCCAGTTCCTGGTCCTGCTCCCGGCAATTTTTCTATGGGCGCTGCTCGGCCTGGGTTGGGCTTACCGGCGCCTTCCGGCCCCGGCCGGCGCGGGCCTACTGCTGACGGTTAGCCTGGCGTGGGGCGCGGCAGGCTGGAACGGCCTCGAGCAGTACTGGCGGCAGGACAAGAGCCCTGAGGGACGGGCGGTGGTGAACATGCGGCAGCAGCTCGACAGCGGGGACGCCGTCGTCAGCCTGCACCACTCCACCAGCTACGCGCTGGGCCGTTATCTGCCCGATTGGCCCGCCGTGTTCGCCTTCCCCCAGCAAATTGAGGGGACCTGGTATTTCGATGAAAACCGGTTTTTCCTGGGCGCCAATTTTTTCCCCGACCCCCTGTTTCCGCTGGAGGACGTGAAAGCCCACCCGAGAATCTGGCTGTTGAGCCACCGCTCAGGCTTTGCCGACCTGCCCGATTTGCTGGCGGACGGCTGTCGCACCGAGTCTCAAGCTGCCGCCGGGCCTTTTGCGCTGACTTTGATCGTCGATTGCCCTTGACCTAAGGGATAAAACCTTGCCAAAAACGGCCCAGCCTGGCCGCCGGCTTGGCTAAAAATGGCATTGCTACCTGTATCAAATCATGTTACAGTCCTGCCGAATTTATCAGATATTTCCACGCGGGACCACCGGAGGAAAAGATGATCCGATCTTCGTTCGCCAGATTCGCCGTGCTGGGGGCGCTGCTGGTTGCGCTGCTGACCGGCTGCCGGGAAGCGGAAACGCCGACGCTTGCTCCCGCCCCGACCGACACCCCGCGGCCCGTGCCCTCCGAGATGCCCACAGAAACGCCCACGGAAGCACCGACCGCAACAGAAACCTCGACGCCCACAGCAACCGCCACATTGGTCCCCCTGGCCAGCGGGCCGGTGGATTTTCCCCCCAACGTCAACCCACTGACCGGACTGTTCGTTTCGGATGTAGAACTACTGGAACGCAACCCGGTGATGGTCAAAATTTCTAATTTTCCGCGCAGCCTTCGTCCACACTTCGGCCTCAGCTGGGCGGATATCGTGATTGAACATTACATCGGCACAGGGGCCACGCGTTTCAGCGCTATCTACTACGGGCAGACCCCGCCAGAGGCCGGGCCCGTGCGTTCCGCTCGAATGATAGACGCCCAGCTGGGCAACGCCTATAACTCCATTTTCGCTTTCGCCAGCGCAGACGCGACGGTTTTCAACCGCGTGATTACCGCCCTCGACAACCGGGCTATCTCCGAAGGGCCCGGCACCTGCCCCGCCCTGTGTCGCACCGGCACGGGGGACGTGAACAGCGTGCGGGCCTATCCCGACCTGCTGACCGTTTTTGCCCTTGAAGAGCGGGACGTTCCCGCAGTACGCCCGAACCTGAATGGAATGCGCTTCGACCAGGTCGCTCCGGAGGCCAGCAGCCTGGCCGGCAACAAGGTGACGGTCCAATATTCGACCTCTACGATCAGCGAGTGGCAGTTTGACGCCGCCAGCGAGATGTACATGCGTTTCATTGAGGAAGTGGATATCAACGGCAACGTGTCGATCGCTCCGCTGACCGACCGCCTGACGGAACTCCAGCTGACTGCGGCCAATGTGATCGTGCTTTTCGTCGAGACCATCGAGCTGAAACCCACCCTGCATGATTTCAACCTGCTCAACAACCTGTCCGGGCGCCGGGCGCTGCTTTTCCGGGACGGCCAGGTTTACGATCTGATCTGGCGGGCCCAGGGACCGATGAACCCTGTGCAGTTCTTCACGCTGGAAGGGGAGATCATGCCGCTGCGGCCGGGGAACACCTGGATCCACGTAGTCGGTTTGAGCTCAAACGTGGAAGAAACCGCCGCGGGGGAGTACGAAGTCTTGAATTTCATCCCTTGATCCGGGCCTGTATCCAGCGCATACCGCCCATGAACCGTATTCCAGGCCCCGGCGAGATCGATGCGCCGGGGCTTTCCCTGTGATGATCGCCCACATCACCACTCGCAAGGCCTGGCAGTCCGCCCTTGCGGCCGGGGAATACCGGGCTGATTCGCTGGTGACCGAGGGCTTTATTCACTGCTCCGAACCCGGGCAGGTGCTGGCGGTCGCCAATGCCTTTTACCGGGAGACCACCGACCTGGTGCTGCTGTGGATCGAGCCTGCGCAGGTGCGCGGTCGAGTCGTATGGGAGGCGCCGCCAGAAGCCGACCCGGACGCCGGGGAGCGGTTTCCCCATATCTACGCCCCCCTGAACCTGGATGCCGTCCGGGACGTCGCCGTGTTTCCCCCAGACGAAGACGGGCGCTTCCGCCGGCTGTCCCAACCCAAAATCTAATTCTCTGCCGGTGGTTCTGAACCGGGGTTGGTGATCAGCAGTTCGCTGACTGCACCCCGCTTTTTGGGATTGCTGTTGATATTGCGGCGGGCGGCGATTCGCCGGATGTGAAAACCGGCGTACAGGCGGTCAAAAAAATCATCGGCCGGATCGACGTTCTTCGGATCGGAATTGCTCAGCATCAGGTGGGCGCCTTTTCCGTCCAGCCGGCGGAAAAACGCGGCCAGGCGGCGCTGGGCCTGATCGTCAAACTGGCTCGTATCGTAGGCGTTGAAACTGGCGGTCTTGCTGATCGGGCGGTACGGCGGGTCAAAATAGACGAAGGTGCGGTTGTCCACCCAGTCGCCGATCTCTTCGAAATCCCCCAGGTGCAGGCGCACATTTTGCAGGACCGCCGAAACGGCCTCCAGGTTCCGCCGATCGCAGATGCGCGGCTTTTTGTATTTCCCGAACGGGACGTTGAACTCCCCCCGTCCGTTGACCCGGAACAGGCCGTTGTAGCAGGTGCGGTTCAGAAAAACCATCTGGGCGGCACGCACGACTGCCGCCGGGCCTGTGCGCTCGAAATCGGTGATCGCCCGTGAGGCGTTGTATGCGGCCCGCACGGCGTAAAAATACTTTTCCCGGGCCGGCATCTCCCGGGCCAGGAAATCGGCCTGCATCTGCTCCAGCGCTTCGATCAAGGCGTCCACCCGCTCGCGAACTACGCGGTAAACCAGGATGAGCTCCGGATTCTGGTCCGCCAGCAGGACCCGTTCAAAATGGAATTTGCGCACCAGGCGGAAGAATACGGCGCCGCTGCCCAGGAAAGGCTCGGCGTATGCGTTTATCTTGCCCCCCGCCAGGCCCGGCGGCAGGTGTTTGACGATGCTGGGCAGCAGCTGGCGCTTTCCGCCCGCCCATTTGAGAAATGGCCCGACCTTGGGCGCAGGCAGCAGCTCGTGCCAGACCCCTTCCACCTGGGCCACCACCTGTTCGATCGGCACCAACCTCCCGACAGTGGTATAGCGGCGCTTCCCAACCGGCGTGGTGGTTTCCCGCAGCTCGAAATCTTCTTCCTTTTCAAGGAACCAGCGGCGGGTTTCAGGCAGGGGTAAAATGTATAACTTCCCGGTCTCAATGAAATAATAGAAAAGCAAGTCCGCTTCGGAATACAGGAAGCAGCCCGGCGTCTGCCGGGCCTTGTTGCTGACCGTCTCAAAAAAGAAATTACCGCTCTGGTGGCCGATCCGGTCGCCCTTGATTTCGACCAGGTAATTCCCTTTCTGGGTTTCCCAGACCAGGTCGACGTCGATCTGCTGGAATTGGGGGTCGTCCTCCACGTTGCGGACGGACCGGGTTTCGCTGCGAGCCTGGAGGAAGGCCTCGACATCGCTCGCGGCGCGCCTGGCAACCGACTGGGCGTCTCGCATGCTGTAGGACATGGGCATGGGGGAAGTATACAATAAGTGCAAAGTGCGGGGTGTAATGTGCAACGTGCAACGTGCGGGGTGCAACGTGCAGCGTGCAACGTGCGGGGTGCAACGTGCAGCGTGCAACGTGCGGGGTGCAACGTGCAGCGTGCAACGTGCGGGGTGCAACGTGCAGCGTGCACCGTGCGGGGTGCAGTGCCCAGTCGAGTTGAAAAGATTCTGGGATCAAAAAAGGGCGAGGCCTTCAGCGCTGAGTTCGTGCGCCGGACCTCGCCCGGAAAGGCGAGGGTCAGATTGGGACGATCAGTTGCGGGCGGCCCGCAGGCGGCGTGCGAGGAAAATCACCACGACGGCAA
>JBFKII010000111.1:0-11246 GCA_041632295.1 Anaerolineales bacterium
GCAAGTGGGTGTGGCGGGCCTTGGCATCCTCACGCTGGGTGCCTTTTTCGGTTGGATGTATTCGCTCAAACCCATGGCCCTGGCGTGGCGCGGCTGGGGGGAATTGGACAACGCCGCTTTGGGCGGGGTCTTGCTGCCCCTTTTCGGCTTCGCCACCCTTGCCGGCCGGGTGGATTTCTTTGCGGTCCTTGCCGTACTGCCTTTCGGCCTGATGGTGTTCGCCAACCTGCTGGCCACCACCTGGCCAGACCGCCAGGCCGACCGTGCCGTGGGAAAAAGGACCCTGGCGACTCGCCTTGCCAAGCCGGAACTGCGGATGCTCTATTGGGCCGCTGCCGCCGGTACGTTTCTGCTCCTGCCGGTGCTTTCCGGACATGTCTTGCCCCCGATCGTCTTTTGGGCCTGTATGCTCTCCCTGCCTGTCGTGCTCTGGGGCGCCTGGTCCTATACCCGACGCCGCTCTCCCCTTCCGACCGTGGCCGCCATGATCGTTATGCTGGCCGCACATTCTCTGGGCTGGCTGGTCTCGATCCAACCTTGAACGCGGGAGTCCGAACCCTGAAAAGCAACCCGAGGTGAACATGACCCGTCTTACCACCCAACGGGCGGAAGCCCTGCTAGCCGATGCCGAACAACGCAATCCAGGGCCCTGGGTAGGGCATTCGCGCCATGTGGCCCTGGCTGCCCGCATTCTCGCCGGGGTCCATCCGCAGCTGGACCCGGAAAAGGTCCATTTTTTCGGCCTGCTGCATGACATTGGGCGGCGGGAAGGCCCCACCGGGATGCGGCATGTGTACGACGGCTATCAATTTCTCATGTCCGAAGGCCTGCCGGAGGCGGCCCGGATCTGCCTGACCCACTCCTTCCCGATCCCTCATACCCAGGCCGGGTCGAGCGAATGGGACTGCAGCCCTGAGGAAATTGCGGAAGTACAGGCATTTCTCGACGCCCATCCCTACGACGATACCGATCGCCTGCTCCAGCTGTGCGACTCGATCGCCCTGCCGGACGGGTTCTGCCTGCTCGAAACCCGATGGGTGGATGTGCTGATGCGCTACCAGAATTACAACCAATACACGGTCCCCAAGTGGCAGGCGATCGACGCCATCAAGCGCAAATTTGATAAAATGGCAGGCCAATCAATCTACCGCCTGCTGCCTGGCCTGGCCGAGCGCGTGCTCGGATAATCCTGCAAATCGGATCCCCGGTTTTTCCAGCTATGTTTATTTTTTTATCCAAACTGCTGCCCACCCTGCTGTACCCGATCAGCCTGGCCTCTTTCCTCCTGATCGCCGCGCTGCTGCTCAAGCGGCGCAAATGGAATCGCCGGCTGGTCCTGGCCGCCCTGGCCGTGCTTTGGCTGGGCGGCAACCGTTATGCGGCCGGGGCGGCGGTTCAGTCCCTGGAGTGGCGCTACTTGCCGCCAGCGGAAATCCCCCGGGTGGAAGCGATCGTCATCCTGGGGGGCGGCACTTCCGGGGCGGAATACCCGCGCGCCACGGTCGAGCTGGATGGCGCCGGGGACCGGGTGATCTATGGTGCGCGGCTCTACCGCCAGGGCGCCGCCCCCCAGGTGGTGGTCACCGGTGGCCTGCTGCCCTGGTCCAACAGCGAATCCAGCGGCGCCGACAGCATGACCGAATTCCTGCTGTTCATGGGCGTTCCGCAAGAGGCGATCGTACTGGAGCGCGAATCGGACAACACCTATGAAAACGCGGTTTTCACCCGTTCGCTGCTGGAAGCCCAGGGGATCGATCGGATCCTGCTGGTCACCTCCGCCATGCACATGCCGCGTGCCGTGGCGGTCTTCGAAAAACAGGGCTTTAATGTCATACCGGCGCCCACGGACTACCTGGTGACGCGATCGTCCATCCAAAAGCCCTTCTCCGAGACCTGGCCGGATTTCATCCTGGGCCTGTTCCCCAGCGCAGACAACCTGCACCAGCTGACCCTGGCGCTGAAGGAGTATCTAGGGCTGGCGGTCTACCGCCTGCGGGGCTGGCTATAGTTTTTTCCGCCTCCCCGGCCGGCGGCGGTTCGAATAGATCAAAAGTGGAAAATTCAGGGAAATAAAGTGCTTTCAGGCCATGGAAAAACAGAACGCAGTAATTTTTGATATGGATGGGGTGCTGGTGGACACCGAGCCCCTGTATTTTGAAGCCAACACCCGTACTTTCCGGGAGCTTGGCTTCTCGGTCTCCCGTGCAGAATACGCCGCCTTTGTCGGGCTGGACGCACAGCGCATGTGGGCCCGCCTCAAGGAG
Source organism: Anaerolineales bacterium (assembly GCA_041632295.1). Lineage (GTDB taxonomy): Bacteria > Chloroflexota > Anaerolineae > Anaerolineales > JABWBV01 > DATDOR01. The sequence continues at coordinate 2,265 of JBFKII010000111.1, forward strand.
GACCACCACCTGCCGCAACCGGTCGCCGAACTGGTGGGATTGGAAAAGGACGGCCTGTACCGGGCGCTGACGGAAAACCCGATCCCCCCCATTCAGGGCGCGGCCGAACTACTGGAAAAGCTGCAATCGAATGGCTTTACCCTGGGGCTGGCTTCCTCCTCACCGTTCAAAATCATCCATACCATCCTTGAAAAATCCGGCCTGGGCGATTATTTTTCGGCGCTGGCCAGTGGAGAAGAGGTGGCACGCGGCAAACCCGCCCCGGACATCTTCCTGCTGGCGGCCGGGCGTCTTCAGGTTCGCCCCGCTCGCTGTACCGTGATCGAGGATTCGGGCTATGGTGTGGCCGGAGCCAAGGCCGCGGGCATGAAATGCGCCGCATTCGCAAACCCGAATGCCGGAGCCCAAGACTATTCAAGTGCCGACATTGTGCTGTCCGATTTCGGGCCCTCCGAGGTCGCGCGCCTGTTTGCCCTTCTCCAGCCGTAGAGTCGCGAACTGCCCAAAGGCCGGCGCTCCGATCCACCTGTTTACGCCCTGCCTTTGGTAAAATCGACGCCATGCTGCCGCCAAAAATCTTCCTTCTCCAGGTACGGGAGGCCGGCGACCCGGTGATCGGGGAAGAGATCGCCATTTTTGCCCGGAACACCGGCCTTCCGGTCGACCATATCGTCCCACACAACCTGCTGGCCGCGGTGCCGACCATGGCGCAAGTCCTGCGCTGGGATGCGGTCATGATCGGGGGCAGCGGGGAATATTTTGTCTCGCGCGGCAATCTGCCGGATTTTGTTGCCATCATGGAATTGCTGGCCGGGCTGGTTTCGCGCGGGCACCCGATTTTCGCCTCCTGTTTCGGCTTCCAGCTGCTCGTGCGGGCGCTGGGCGGTGTGGTCCGCTACACCCCAGAGACCATGGAGCTCGGTACCTACCCCTTGAATCTGACCGAGGAAGGCAAGGCGGATCCGCTTTTCAGCCGGTTGCCACCGGTGTTCCACGCCCAACTCGGCCACAAAGATAAGGCCACCGAGCTTCCAGAAGGCGTCTGCAACCTGGCTTTCAGCGAGCGGGCCCCCTTCCAGGCGCTGCGGGTGCCGGACAAGCCGATCTGGGCGACCCAGTTCCACCCGGAGCTGAACCGCGAGGAGAACCTGGGGCGTTTAAAACGCTATCTCGACCTGTACACCCAGGTGATGACCAAGGAGGAATTGCAAGAGACGATCGAGCGTTTCCAGCCCAGCCCGGAGACCGGTAACCTGATCCCCGGCTTCATGAAGCTCGTGTTTGATCGCTGAACGGAATCAGTCGCCGGCCAGGCTGTTGATTTTTTTAGCCAGCCTGACGTCCAGGTCCGTGATGCCGCCTTCGGAATGGGTCACCAGGTCGATCCGCACCCGGTTGTACACATTCGACCACTCGGGATGGTGGTCCATCAGGTGAGCTTCCATGGCCACCCGCGCCATGAACCCGAATGCCTGTGAAAAATCCTTGAATTTCAGTTCGCGATGCAGTTTTCCATCGGAAAGGCGCCAGCCAGCCAGGTCATTCAGGGCGGACTGAACTTCACTTTCACTCAGTTTTTGATACCGCGCCATCGGTGCCTCCAGATTTATGTCTTCCTATTCGCTTCGAAATTGTAACCTGTCCGAGGACGGGCCTGGTTTGACTCTCCTATTCCAGCGGCTTGAATCCTGGCAGCGAAAGGGAAACAGGCCGACGGATTCGGCCCCGTTCCCGTTAGCCTGGAGCGGGGGGACCATGCCGCCGCAGGCGGTGGTTGCTGAAGCGGAAGGTAACGGGCCAGGTCTGGCAGGAATAGCCTGGATATTCCGGGCGAGTACAAAAAGGGCGATCGTAGGGGTGGCGGTCGATCCCGAATTCCACCGCAAGGGACTCGGGGGTCGCCTGCTGGAATCCGCTTTGTCCACAGCCGAACAGGCCGAGTGTGCCGAAGCGGTGAGTTACGTACATGCGGCAGATAACGGCTGCCAGACTTTCCTGGAGCAATCCGGTTTCCGCCCGGGATGGCGCGCTTTCCGGCTGCAGGCTCCGGAGGGCAGCACTATCCCCTCCCCGGAGTTTCCGAACGGATATTTCTTACGCACATATGCGGACCTTCAGCACCCACCGACTCTGGCGGCTTTAATCAACCGGGCCCATTTCGACTCCCCGCTCAACCCGGAAAACGAACCCAAGGCGATCAGCGTCGAGATCCTGCAGCACCATCTGGAAGCCTATCCGGAGCAGTTTCCGCCGCAGGGGATGTTCCTGCTGTTCAACCCTTTTGGAAAGGCCGTCGGATTTGTGCGCGCACACACGCCGGCAGAGATCAACGCTCCTGCGGTCGTGCCGGAGGAGCGCTCGCTGGACCTGCATCGATCGCTTCTCGTGGTCGCCATGGCCCACCTGCGAGCGCGCGGCGCCCGCCTGTTCCACCTGTTCTGCGAAGAGGACTCCGACCAGCCACCGGCCCGCTACCGCGCGTACGGCTTTTCGCAAACTGCGGAGTACCTGGCGATGCGCCAGGCTCTCCAATCCACATGAACTTCGCCAGGATCAGCCGCAACACCACCCTGACCCTGATGCTGACCCAGGCATTCGGTTCGTTCGGTGCGGCGCTGACTGCCACCGTTAACACCATCGTCGGTGCAGAGCTCAGCGGCAGCGCCTGGCAGGCGGGCCTGCCGGGGTCTTTTGTCCAGATCGGAGCGGCAATCGCAGCCGTGCTCATTGGTGCCACGATGGACCGCTGGGGCCGGCGCCTCAGCCTTTCCGCCGGTATGGGGATCGGCGTGCTGGGGGCGTTGATCGCCTCGATTTCGGTGATGCAGGGCCGTTTCATCTTTTTCTTGGGCGGCCTGATGCTGGTCGGATTTACGCGCGCCGCCGCATTGATGGGCCGTTTTGTCGCCGCCGAAGTGACCGTCCCGGAGAAACGCGGGCGCACGATTTCCTACGTCATCCTGGGCGGCACCTTCGGTTCGGTCCTGGGGCCCTTTCTGGCCGACCCATCCAGCCGGATGGCAGGCTCGATTGGGGTTGAGGCATTTGCCGGGCCCTACGCCGCCGGGGCGCTAGTCTTTCTGCTGGCAGGCCTGGTCCTGTTCGCATTTCTGCGGCCCGAACCCCGCGATGTCGGCCGGTCGATCGCCGCCCAATTCCCGGAAAGCGTGGCCCACGGCGGGCCGGCGCGGCCGGTTTTGAAAATCCTTAGCACCCCTACGGTGGTCGTAGCGGTGACCGCCATGGTGATGGGCCAGGTGGTGATGGTCGGGCTGATGGGGATCACCAGCCTGCACATGTTCGAGCACGACCACCCAATCGGTGCGGTTTCGGCGGTGTTCTCGATCCACACCCTGGGCATGTTCGCGTTTTCCATCCTGACCGGGCAGCTGCTGGATCGCTGGGGGCGCGGACCGGTGATCCTCAGCGGTGCGGCCCTGATGTTTGTCGCCTGCGCGCTGGCCCCGATCTGGACAGACGTGGCTCCGCTGGCGGTGGCCCTGTTTCTGCTCGGCCTGGGCTGGAATTTCTGCTACGTGGGCGGTTCGACCCTGCTTTCGGACGTGCTGACTCCGGAGGAACGGGCGCACACCCAGGCCGCCAATGACCTGACCATCAGCCTGTCCACCGCTTTGGCCAGCTTTGCGAGCGGGGTGGTGTTTGACTTCGGCGGCTACGCGGCCGCGGGGATCATCGGGGCGCTGGCGTCGATCATTCCCTTCACGGTTGCCGGTTGGTGGATGACCCGCCGGGGATTGGCGGAAGCCATCTCATGAGCCTCGAACAGCTGCTGACTTTCTGGCGCCACACGCCGCAAATCGCAGAGAACATCGCCCACTGGGAGCAGATCCCCGCCCGGGCGGCCAGGCGCATCGCTTTGCCCCCCGAGCTGCATCCGGACCTGGCCGATGCACTGCAAAAAAGCGGCATCCGCGAGCTGTACATCCACCAGCTGGCATGTTGGGAGCAAATCCGGCGGGGCAGCAACGTGGTCGTCGCCACCGGCACGGCGTCCGGCAAAAGCCTGTGCTACAACCTGGCTGCGCTGGACCGTTTGCTCAGAATGGAATCCGCCCGGGCACTGTACCTTTTTCCCACCAAAGCTTTGGCGCAGGACCAGTTGAGCGGGATCCGATCGCTGCTTTCGTCCGGAAATAGCGGAGAACCGGTTTTTCCGGCTGAAATCTACGATGGGGACACCCCGCGCAGCCAGCGGGCAGGCGTGCGGGAAAAGGCACGCGCCCTGCTCTCCAATCCCGACATGCTCCACCTGGGGATCCTGCCCTACCACACCCGCTGGACCGAATTCTTCGCCAACCTGCAAATTGTCGTGGTGGACGAAATGCACATTTACCGCGGCGTCTTCGGTTCCCACGTAGCCAACGTGCTGCGGCGGCTCAAGCGCGTGGCCGCGTATTACGGCGCCAGTCCGCAGTTCATTCTGACCTCGGCAACGATCGCTAATCCCGTCGAGCTGGCGGAAAAATTGATTGAAGCCCCGGCGGCGCTGGTTGACGAAGACGGCTCTTCGAGGGGAAGGCAGCATTTCTTGATTTACAACCCACCGGTTGTCAACGAGGCGCTCAATATACGCCGCGGCGTGGTCCAGGAAAGCGTCTTCCTGGCGGGCGACCTGCTGACGTATGGGGTCCAGCACATCATCTTTGGGCGCTCGCGACGGTCGGTGGAGCTGATCCTGCGTTATCTCCAGGAACAGGGCGCTGAAAGCGAAGAGGGGGAGGCGGTCCGCTCCTATCGCTCCGGCTACCTGCCGGTGGAGCGGCGGGCGATCGAGCAGGGACTGCGCGGCGGTGGAGTGCGGGCGGTGGCAGCCACCACGGCACTTGAGCTGGGGATCGATGTCGGCGGGATGGGCGCGGTCCTGCTGGCCGGTTATCCGGGGACGATCTCCGGCACCTGGCAGCAGGCCGGGAGAGCCGGAAGGGGGCAGGACGATTCGCTGGCCGTCCTGCTGGCTGCAGCCAGCCCGCTCGACCAGTACCTGGCGCGGCATCCGGATTTCTTTTTCGGACAGCGCCACGAGGCGGCGCGACTCAATCCGGATAACCTGCTCATCCTGCTCGATCACATTCGCTGTGCGGCTTTCGAGATCCCTTTCAAGCAAGGGGAAGGCTTTGGGCTTGTAACTGGAGAAGTCGTGGGGCAATACCTCCAGTTTATGGCGCAGGGAGGCGAACTGACCGCTTCCGCCAGCCAATATTTCTGGATCTCGGAGGACTACCCTGCCCAAAACGTCTCCCTGCGGACCGCCTCGGCCAGGCGGATCAACCTGCTGGTCGACGGGGAACCCCCGCTGACCATCGGTGAAGTCGATGGGGAATCGGCCGCCTGGATGGTCCATCCGGGGGCGGTCTACCTGCACCAGGCGGAGTCGTATTTCGTCGACTCGCTGGACATGGAGGCCGGCGTCGCCCACCTGCGCCCGGTCGAGTTGGATTACTACACCGAAGCCAGCCGCCAGACCGAAGTCAACCTGCTGGAGCTGCGCGCCCGTTTGGCTGTAGCTGGCGGCAGCAAGTCGCAAGGAGAGGTGATGGTCACCACCCAGATCACCGGTTTCCGCAAAATCCAGTGGTTCACGCAGGAGCGCCTGGGAGACGAACCCCTGGAAATGCCACCCTCCGAACTGCAGACCACCGCCTACTGGCTGACTCTATCTGGCGAAACTGTGGATGCGCTCCGGGACGCCGGCCTGTGGGGCGGGGACAGCAACCGCTACGGCGCGCATTGGCATAAGCTGCGGGAAGCGGTCCGCGCCCGGGATGGGTACATCTGCCAGATTTGCGGAGCCCAGGAAGGTGAACGGGGCCACCACGTCCATCACAAGATCCCGTTTCGGGCTTTTGAGCGGGCGGAGGAAGCCAACCGGCTGGAAAATCTGCTGACCCTTTGTCCCAACTGCCACCAGCGCGCCGAGACAGCTGTCCGTGTACGCAGCGGGCTGGCCGGCCTGTCTTACGCACTCGGCAACCTGGCGCCGCTGTTTCTGATGTGCGATCCGAGCGATATCCAGACCCACGCCGACCCGCGCTCGCCGCTGGGGGAAGGCGCCCCGACCGTGGTGATCTATGAGCGCATCCCGGCGGGTGTGGGGTTCAGCGAACGCTTGTACGAAGTGCACGATGATTTGCTGGCAGCTGCACGCGAGCTGGTAGAAGGATGTGGGTGTGAGGACGGCTGTCCGTCATGTGTTGGGCCAGGAGGGGAGTTGGGCAGCGGGGGCAAAACCGAAACCGCAGCGATTCTGGCGGCGCTTTGCGGTTAAAATCTATTCAACTAACGTTGACGATTCCGAATCCAGTCCACTGACGTTCGCGATTCCGTTTTTCATTCAACCGGCTTCAGCAATCTCCCTACCGGCAGAAACGATTGTGATCTATGCCTTCTCTGAGCGATAGACTCAAATCCCTCGGCGTGCAGGTTGGCGCCGAAGAACTCAAGCCCCAACAAGCGCGCCGCTTCCAGTCCGTGCGCGACAACCTGGGGGGTGATGTGCTGCAAACCGAACGCGGAGAGGCCTACGTGGTCTCCGAGCGCTATCCCGCCGAACACCACATCGGCTCCGCCCCGCTCTGGGGGCCGGCTCCGCTCGACATGCTGGCCAGCTGGGCCGGGGAGCCGGTGATCGCCGGACTCGAGGCCCCCAAATTCGCCTTCCTGGACACCGAGACCACCGGCCTTTCCGGCGGCGCCGGCACGTTCGCATTTATGGTCGGGATCGGCAAATTTGATGAGCAGGGCTTTCATCTGGCGCAATTCTTTTTGCGCGAGCCAGGAGAAGAACCCGCACAGCTGGCCGCCGTGGTCGACTTTCTGGCCGGCTGCGAAGCGCTGGTGAGCTTCAACGGCAAGTCCTTCGATGTGCCCATTCTGAACAGCCGGTTTACCCTGCACCACCAGCCGCCCCCGCTGGAGGGTTTTGCCCACCTCGACCTGCTGCACCTGGCCCGCAAGCTGTGGCGCCGGAGGCTGCCCAGCAGGCGCCTTGGGGACCTGGAAATCGAGATTTTGGGCGCCGAACGCAGCGAGCAGGACATCCCGGGCTACGAAGCCCCAATCCTTTACCGCGAATACTTGAACAGCGGGGATGCACAACCGCTGAAAGGCCTTTTCTATCACAACGCCATGGACGTCCTATCGATGGCAGCGCTGATGAACCACATCAGCGAACTGTTGACGGACCCGGAACAGGCCGCGGCCGATAACCTCGACCTGCTCTCCATCGGCCGGTTGCACGAGGACCTGGGCCAGGTGGCCGAGGCGCAGTCGCTTTACACCACCTGCCTGGGGCGGCCCTTGGATAAAAAAGACTGGCTGGAAGCCGCCGAACGGCTTTCTTTTATTTACAAGCGTGGGGGGGATTGGGACCAGGCGCTGAAGCTCTGGCAGGTGGCCGCAGATCGTGGCGAGGTCTACGCCCACATCGAACTGGCCAAATATTACGAACACAAAGCCCGGGATCTGGACCAGGCGATGAAGTGGACGCAGGCCGCTTTGGACCAGATCCAGCAGAAAGGCTACCCGATCGTTCTTCGATACCAGTGGCAGGAAGCGCTCGAGCACCGCCGGGCGCGCCTGGAACGCAAGATCGGAAAAGAGTGACGGATTTCCTTCAAGCGACCGCCCGCGGCTCAAGGATCATCCGCGGCATTGCCCCGCCCTTCGACTTCGGTCGCTGCGCTCAACCCGCTCAGGGCCAGGTTCGGCCTGGATAGTTCAATTAGTGATCCAGAAGTTCGTCGATTTCCTTTAACTCATCTTCACCCAGGGCCCATTCCCCTGCAGCGGCATTGGCGATCACGTGTTCCACTTTCGTCGCACCGGAGATCACAGAAGCGACCTGCGGCTTCGCTGCCAGCCAGGCGTGCGCAAGTTCATTCATACTGTGGCTGCGCGCCTCGGCCCAGGATTTCAGTTGTTCGACCCGGTCGTAATTGGCATCCGTCATGTAGCGCTGCACGTAGGCGCTGCTCTCGCCGCGCGACCCCTCCGGAGCCCCCTCCCCGCGGCGGTATTTTCCGGTCAGGAAACCGCCGGCCAGCGGGAAATACGGCAGGATGCCGATGTTGAAGTACGTGCAGGCCGGCACCAGCTCGCTCTCCACACCGCGCTCGAGCATGTGGTAGTGCGGCTGGTTGGAGACGAACTGCGTCCAGCCTAGGCGAACAGCGATGGCGTTGGCCTGGGTCATCTGCCAGGCTGTAAAATTCGAGCAGCCGATATAGCGCACTTTTCCCCAGCGGACCAGGTCTTCCAACGCGCGCATAGTCTCCTCCAACGGCGCGTCAGAATCCCAGCGGTGGATCTGGTACAGGTCGATGTAGTCCGTGTCCAAACGCCCCAGGCTGGCCTCAATCCCGGATAGGATGTGGTGGCGCGATGTGCCGCGCTGGTTAGGGCCATCCCCGGTCGGGTGCCGGACCTTGGTGGCAATAATGATCTGGTCGCGTGGCCTTCCTTTTATCGCCTGGCCGATGAACTCTTCCGAACGCCCTTTCTGGTAGACATCGGCGGTGTCGATCAAGTTGACGCCCTGATCCAGCCCTGCGGCGATGATCTCCCGGGTGGTGTCGAAGTCGCATTTACCCCCAAACTGGTTGGTGCCCAGCCCGATGACGGAGACTTTCAATCCGGATGAGCCGAGATTGCGGTATTGCATGGTCGCTCCTTGTTTACTATCTATCTGGTAATTCAGGGTGGACATTATAATCTCCCGGCCGCAGCTGGCCGAGGCGGGCAAACTGGAAACGAATGGAACGGACCATTTTCAAGAAACTGCACCTGCGCATCCTGGACCTGGCGGTGATCAGCCTGGCGATGGCCTCCCTGCTGCCTTTTGCCGGCAGGCTGCACTGGCGCATCGACCTGTTCAGCCATTTCCGGACCCAGTATTTTATTGGACTGGCCGCCCTGCTTCTGATATCCCTGCTGGTTGGGAACCGGCGCGGCGCGATAATCGCC
>JBFKII010000112.1:0-11181 GCA_041632295.1 Anaerolineales bacterium
CTGAGTGCAATCGAAGGGCCTGCCCTGAGCCTGTCGAAGGGCATGTCGAAGGGCCTGTCGAAACCCAGTTTTCCGCCTTTCTCGGTTTCGATACGGCCGCTTCGCGGCCTTCTCAACCAGCGAAAAGCCCTTTTGTCAACGGACTTTGAGAACGCCTTGTGATTGACTGTCACCTTTGTCCTGAGCCTGAGCGAAGGATCTGGTGACAGTCAATCCCCTTTCAAACCGCTTCAACCGGTCTTTCAAACCAACTTCGCGTGTGCCCCCACATTTGACCCAGGATCGGCAGGAAGGACAGCGCCCAAAGTACGTAGGCCGAACCGTGGAGGAATCCCTGGATCGGGTCCAGGAAGATGCTCGCCCAAAGGAGTATGCCTCCCAGGTGCACGAATGCCAGGCTGATCCAGCTGCCGCCCAGCCTCGGCTCTGGCTGGTCGCTGATCTGGCCGGCGAAAAACGGCAACAGAGCGTAGCTGAACTGCAGCACCCAACCGTACACCAGAGCCTGGGGAGCGCGCTGCTCGATCCCAACTCCCGGGAAGCCCGGCACATTGAGCAAGATCAGCGGCGCCATCAAGACCGGCGCCAGGATCCAGATGTAGGAGCTGGCCAGGTGCCATGGGCCGGGGGTTCGCAACAGCTCAGAACCCACCAGGGGCCGGATGATATTGAGCAGCAGCCAGATCGTTCCTGCCAGATGCATGAGCAGCCCGGGCACTGTGAAGACCATCCAGGTCGTCCAGGGGCCCAGGACCAGGCCCAGCGCGCCGATCGTCATCAGCCAGTAGATTTTATTGATGGAGCCCGGCCAGGCAAACATCCTGCCGGTTAGCCGGGGATATAAATCGACCAGGAGGCCGGCGAAAACGAGCGAGATCAGCCCCCAGTTATTGGCGTGGATGTGGACTTCCAACGGAACCTGTATACGAAGGGGGATGGTCCAACCAAACCAGAGACCGGTTCCCACGTAAATGCCCAGGAGAAAAAATGCCAGCCCGGTGATGTAAAACCTGCGTCCGGAAGGGTGCCCTGATTCCGGCGAGATTTTGTCTGGGCCGAGTCTTCGCAACTGGTCGATCAGCATCACAGCCGCCGCGAACACCAATGTGCCGCCGGTTGCCATGATTGAAACATTGGTCAACGGAATGCCGAAAAGCAGGGTCAGAATCCCGGTTGTCAGCACAAGCCAGATGTCGAGGCGGGGTTTAGGCTTTTGCAAGCCGTGCCTGGCGGCTACAAGCCCCGGCATCAGCCCGAACAGGCTTTGGGTGACGATCCCAAGGGTGATCAGGTGCACGCGCAGCCACCGCAGGCCCGGAAATGCGGGCAGGAGATCGAAACTGACGCTGGCGGCATCCACAGCACCCAATACGGCGAAAAACCCAAACAGCAGGCTGGTCAGGAAAAAAGGGTTCATTGTATGCTCCCGGATTTTGGTTTGGCAGCGAAAAACGCCTCACGAATGGTTCCATCTTATCCGTGCGGGAGACTCATGTCGCCGACTAATGTCGGTTTTTTTTACGGGGGTTTATGCGGCCAGATCTTCCAGCCGGCTGCGGTCCAAAATGCGGATCTGGCGTCTTTCCACTTCGATCAACCCATCCGCTTCCATTCCGCGCAATGTGCGCTGGATCACATCCGGGACGCTGCCCAGGCGGGCAGCCAGCTCTGCCTGCGTGAACCAACGCGGCCGCTGGAGCGCTCCATCTACCGCATCGTCCAGGATCAGCCGGGCAAGCCGGCCGATCACCGGGCGCAGGGAAAGGTCTTCGACGAGGGCGACCAGCGACTGCACCCGGGCGCCCAGAAGGGCGATCACGTGCTCAGCAAAGTTCGGTTGTTCCCGCAGCAAATTGCGCATGACTTGTTTCGGAACGATCCAGACTTCCGACTGGTCTAGTGTGATGCAGGTGGCCGGATTGGGAAGGTCGCTGAAGGCGGAAATCTCATGAAAAGTTGTGCCCGCTTCGAAGAACTGGATGATCTGTTCGCGCCCTGTGCTCGAGTGTTTTACAGCTTTCAACCAGCCGCTTTGTAGCCAGAACATACCTGGAGATGTTTCCCCTTCCAGAAAAACGACTGCGCCTTTCGGATAGCGCTTGATGATCGTCTTGGCCGCCACTCGATCGAGTACCGTGGTTTCCAGGACGGCGAACAGGGGTATTTTTCCCAGAGTTTCAGTTTTGTCCATCGGCTTCGAATTTTTGATTCAATGTATTGGCACAGGGAGCTCTTGAGTCGGCGCGGGCGACCGGCCTTTGCGATGAGTCAATCGTTCTGGAGCGTCAGGCGCAGCACCACCCTCCTGCCCGTGGGTCGAAATTCGCCGGTGCGCTCAAAAACCCGGTCCCAGCTCCAAGGCGCGCAATAATGGATCTCGCCAACGCCGCGTGACTGCAGCACGGCTGTGCCGCTGGCCAAAAGCGCCCTTCGCAGCCCGTCGAACGACCGCCCGGGGATGGTCTCCAGCAGACCGAAAGTGCCGATCCGGGGGGCATCCAGGTAGGGGCAGACCAGCCCGGCGGACTTTCCCTCCGGGTCCAGGAACACCTGCCACCAGTGGGCGTGCGCATTGCGGCTTTTCAGTTCATCCAGGGTGTCCTCCGCCGCCCGGCGGGCGCCCAAAAGCCGGCTCCTGAGCTGTAAAAGCGGGTCCTGGGTGCTGTCCAACAGCCGGGTCAGGGCTTCCAGAAACGCTTCCTCCCCGATCGCTTCCATGCTGCGAAAACACTCCCCCCTGGGGACCTCCAGCGGGGGCCAGGGCGATTCCCAGCGCCAACAGCGCTGGTCAGCGAAATGCTCAAAACCGGCCGATTCCAGGCGCGCCGCTTGCGCTGGGGAGGCGGCATGGGCGAGGACCACGCTTGCGCCACCGGCGCGCATTTCTGGCAGGGCGTGGGCCAGCAAAGCCGCCAGTGCACGGGCATCGCCGTGCAGCCCGAAGACCTCGAGCAGCATGGGGGTGGCGATCGTACCGCGGAACCCCAGGCTGCCCGCCAGGCGGCCTTTATCCCAGGCGAGAAAGCACCATTCCGGCCGGCTCTCCCCACGCGCGAACCAGCGCGGCAGCGCGGGGGCCTGGGAGGAAAGTAATTCGAGCCGGTCGGCGGGTAATGTCGTCACGCGCATTGTGGTATAAGGGGCAATGACCCGACAGGAGATAAAAAATGACGGACGCGCCGGACCCTTCCGGGTTGATCCGCGACCAGATCGAATATTACCGGGCCCGGGCCAACGAATACGATCAGTGGTTCTTCCGGCAGGGCCGCTACGACCAGGGCGAAGCGCTCAACCGCCTCTGGTTCCGGGAGGTTGAGCAGGTCCGGGAGGCGCTGCATCAGTTCCGGCCCGCCGGCCGGGTGCTTGAACTGGCCTGCGGCACCGGCCTGTGGACCGAACAAATTGTAGCCCATGCCGACCACATCACGGCAGTAGACTCATCGGCCGAAGTGATCGCCCTGAACGCCGGCCGTGTCGATTCTCCCCTTGTGGAGTACCTTCAGGCGGATATTTTTGAATGGCAGCCAGAGAAGCGATTCGACCTGGTTTTTTTCGCATTCTGGCTGTCTCACGTGCCGGCGGAGCGCTTTGAGCCGTTCTGGCGTACGGTCGCTTCGGCGCTCAAACCCGGGGGGCGGGTCTTTTTCGTCGATTCGGCCTATTCCGAGACCTCCTCGGCCCGTGATCACGTGCTCGAGGGCCCGCAGGCCACCACGATCAACCGCCGGCTGAACGACGGGCGGGAATTCCGCATCGTCAAAATATTCTACCGGCCTGAGGATCTGCAGGCGCAGCTGGCAACTCTCGGCTTCCGGGCTCAGGTTCGCCAGACCGCCAATTATTTTCTCTACGGCCAGGCGGAACGGGCGCGAGGCGCCAAAAAAGATTAGATGGCGGCCCTTCGCAGGCAGGTCGTGCTGGTATCCGGGCCCCCGGGGGCAGGGAAAACGACGCTGGCGGTGCCGCTGGCCGAGCGCCTGGGTTTTCCTTTGCTGCGTAAGGATCAGATCAAAGAGACCCTGTTTGATGCGTTGCCCGGCCCGTCAGGGGATATGGCCTATTCCCGGCGGATCGGCTCGGCCGCCATGGAACTGCTCTGGACGCTGGCTGCCGAGTGCCCTCAAGTGGTGCTGGAGGCCAACTTCCGCCCGCGCAGCGAGCTGGAGCGCGGCCGGATCCGTTCGCTGAACGCCAGGCTGGTGGAGGTTTACTGCCGGTGTCCGGCGGAGGTGGCTGCCCGGCGCTATCGGGAACGGGCAGCAGCCGGCAGCCGGCACCCTGCCCATGCCCGGGCCCACCTGAGCGCCGGGGAAATGGCCGAATTCGATCGTCCCTTCGATCTCGGCCCGGTCGTCCAGGTGGACACCATCCGGCCGGTCGACCTGGAATCCCTGATAGAAAAGGTCCGCACCACCTTCAATACAAATTGATAGGTTTCTGCTGATGGGGGGTCAACGCGCATACAGCCTGCGTGCGGTGGCCAGCTTGACGATCTCGGCGCCGATCGCCGGGACGAAGATGAAAGGCAGGACCAAACGCCACTGCTCCCAGCCCAAAGAGACGGTGTGAAAGACCGGCTGCAGAAAGGGGATGTAGACCACAGCCAGCAAGAGCACCACGGATGTCATCACGCCGATGTTCATCAGGCGGTTGGAGAACGGCCCAATTTTGAACAGCGAGTAGCGCTCCGAGCGGACGATGTATGCCAGGGGCAGCTCGGCGGCTGAGAGGGTGACAAAGGCCATCGTCTTGGCGATGTCGATATTCTCAGGATGGGTCTCGAGGCCGATGAAGTAGGCCCCGAGGGTGACCAGGGTGAGGAAAAAGGTCTGGGTGGCAATCCCGATCTTGAGTGGCGTGTTGATGATCGGCTCGCTCGGCGGCCGGGGCGGCACGTCCATGGTGTCGGGGTCGCCCTTCTCGGTCCCCAGGGCCAGCGCCGGGGCGCCGTCGGTCACCAGGTTGAGCCAGAGCAGCTGGATGGCCTCCAGCGGGGAGGGCACCCCGACCAGGGTGGCGATAAAAATGATCAGGATCTCCGCCAGGTTGCAGGAGAGCAGGTAATAGACGAACTTGCGGATGTTGCCGTAAATCACGCGCCCCTGCTCAACGGCTGAAACGATGCTGGCGTAGTTGTCGTCTGTCAGCACCATGTCTGCCGTTTCTTTGGCGACATCGGTGCCGGTGATGCCCATCGCCACTCCGATGTCGGCCAGCTTGATGGCCGGAGCGTCGTTGACCCCGTCCCCGGTCATGGCCACGATCTGGCCGGTTTTGCGCAGCGCGTCCACGATGCGCACCTTGTGCTCCGGTGAGACTCGGGCGAACACGCCCGCAGTCGGCATGTGCGCCTGGAGTTCCTCATCGCTCATTCCGTTCAGGTCGCTGCCGGTCAGCACCCGGTCGCCCGGTTCGCTCAGGCCGATCGATTCGGCGATCGCCCTGGCGGTGTTGGGATAATCGCCTGTGATCATGATCGTGCGGATTCCCGCCCGGCGGGCCTTGGACAGCGACTGCATGACTTCCGGTCGCGGCGGGTCGATCATGCCGATCAGGCCGGCGAATACCAGGTCGTGCTCGATCTGGTCGATATCGCCGTCGACTTCCCGTGGGATTTCGTCCGTGATGCGGTAAGCGACGGCGATCACCCGCAGCGCATCACGGGTCATGGCGTCATTGGCCGCCAGGACGTCCCTGCGGCGGCTCTCGTCCAGGGGGCGAGGCTGGTCGTCCATGCTCTCGTACTGCGTGCACAGGTTGAGGACCACATCGGGGGCGCCCTTCAGGACGATCACACGCGTCATTTTTTGGGTTTCGTCGAAAGGCGAAGGGTCCCACTTCCTGGGATCGACCGCCTCGTGGAAGGTGACCATGCGTTTGCGGGCCGAGTCGAAGGGCACCTCCTGGACGCGTGGGTACTGCGAGCGGAGCGTCTCCTGCAGCGCTCCGACTTTGGCCGCTGCCACCAGCAGGGCGCCTTCGGTCGGGTCGCCGATGATGCGCACATCCGCGCTTCCATCCTGGCCGTTCTCGCCAAATTCAAGGCTGGCGTCGTTGTTGAGCGCACCGATCCACAGCGCGGTCAGCGCGCCGGGATAGTCCTCCATGTTCACCCGCCGCCCGCCGATCAGGAATTCGCCTTTTGGCTGGTAACCGCTGCCGGTGATCTCGAAGGTCTGGCCGTCGACCCACAGGCGGGTGACGGTCATTTCGTTCTGGGTCAGGGTGCCGGTCTTGTCCGAGCCGATCACCGTGGCAGACCCCAGGGTCTCGACCGACGAAAGGCGGCGGATGAGGGCATTGCGCTGGATCATCTCGCGCATACCGAGGGCCAGTGCGATGGTCACCACGGCGGGCAGGCCCTCCGGCACAGCGGCTATCGCCAGGCTGACGGCGATCAGGAACATTTCCAGGGGTTCGTTGCCGCGCACCCATCCCAGGAGAAAGACCAGGCCGCACAGGAACAGGGCGGCGTAGCCCAGCGTGCGGCCGAGCTGGTCCAGGCGGCGCTGCAGCGGGGTGGGCTCCTGGTGCACCGCCGAGAGCATCTCGGCGATCATCCCGATCTGGGTGCGCATCCCGGTGCTGGCGACCACCCCTTTGCCGCGCCCGTAGGAGACCAGGGTGCCCATGAAGGCGGTGTTCTTCCGGTCTCCGAGCGGCACGTCGCGCTCCAGCCGGCGGGAGGCGTCCTTCTGAACGGGGACGGACTCGCCGGTCAGGGCCGCCTCCTCGACGCGCAGGTTGACGCTTTCGATCAGGCGGATGTCGGCCGGGACGTAGTTGCCGGCTTCCAGCAACACGATGTCTCCGGGAACGAGCTCGCGCGCCGGGACCACGCTTCGGTGTCCCTCCCGCAGCACGTCGGCTTCCGGGGCGGCCAACTGCCGCAAGGCAGCCAGGGCCTGTTCGGCGCGCCGCTCCTGGATCACCCCCAGCGCAGCGTTCAGCGTCACGATCAGCAGGATCGCACCAGCCTCCCAGATATCGCCCAGGAAAAAGGAAATCAAAGATGCGACCACCAGCAGCCAGACGACAAAATTGTTGAACTGCTCCCACAACATAGCCCAGATCGAAGTCGGCGGGGCCTCGCGCAGCTGGTTGGGGCCGAATCGGTCCAGGCGGTCGGCCGCTTCGCTTTCCGAAAGGCCGCGGTCCGCCGGGGTGGCCAGGTCGTGAAGCACCTCCTCAACAGCCAGTGCGTGGACAGGTCGATCTTCGCTTGCCGGTGTGGCGGATGTCGTTTCGTTCATATTTTCGGTAGTTTTGGGGCTGGCCCGGTGAGTGCCGGGCCGGTTGTGGGTATTTCCCCTGATTGTACTCCTGCAATGATCTAAATCCCGTTAGAAAGGCCAATCCCCATAAAATATGGGGATTGTGATTATTCGAGCAAAGCTGTTTTCCCTGGCAAAACAGGACATTTATCCCGCGATTTTCGGGTCATTCCTGGCCAGCGCTGGCGTGTCCGAATCCGGCTCCATGCTATAATTTGTGCAAAATTCTACAATTGGGAGAACCTAGATGGCTTATTCGATTTTGGAGGTCCCTGCCGGTGGGGCCAAAGTGGCAATTGATGGGGGAAAACTGCAGGTACCGGACAATCCGATCATCCCGTTTATTGAAGGGGATGGGATCGGCAGGGATATCTGGCGCGCTTCGGTACGGGTGCTGGATGCGGCGGTGGAAAAGTCGTACGGCAACGCCCGCAAGGTGCACTGGATGGAAGTCTACGCCGGCCAGAAGGCGTACGACAACTTCGGCAGCTGGCTGCCGGAGGAAACGGTCGAAGCGTTCCGCGAGTTCCTGGTGGGGATCAAAGGGCCGCTGACCACCCCGGTGGGAGGCGGGATCCGCTCCCTGAACGTGGCGCTGCGCAAACTGCTCGACCTGTACGTCTGCCAGCGGCCTGTGCGCTGGTTCCGCGGTGTGCCCTCACCCGTCAAGCGGCCGGAGGACGTCGACATGGTCGTTTTCCGAGAGAACACGGAAGACATCTACGCCGGAATCGAATTCGAACACGGGACGGAGGAGAACAAAAGGTTCAAAGCCCTGCTGCGCGAGCACTTCCCCGACGAATATGACAAAATGCGCTTCCCGGACACGGCCGGGCTGGGGCTCAAGCCGGTATCGATGGAGGGCACGGCCCGCCTGGTGCGGGCGGCTGTCCAATGGGCACTCGACAACAACCGCCGCAGCGTCGCCCTGGTCCATAAGGGCAACATCATGAAGTTCACTGAGGGCGCGTTCCGGAACTGGGGCTACGAAGTGGCCGAGCAGGAGTTCGGCGACCGGGTCTACACCTGGGCGCAGTGGGGCAGGACGGTCAAAGCGCAGGGAGAAGAAGCGGCAAACGCCGAGCAGGACGCCGCGCTGGCGGAAGGCCGGTTGCTGATCAAAGATGTGATCGCCGATATTGTCTTCCAGCAGACCATCACCCGGGCGAAGAGTTTCGACGTCCTGGCGACGATGAACCTGAACGGGGATTATCTCTCTGACGCGCTGGCCGCCCAGGTCGGCGGGATCGGGATCGCCCCGGGGGGCAATATCAACTACGCCAGCGGGCACGCCCTTTTCGAGGCCACACACGGGACTGCTCCGAAATATGCCGATAAAGACCAGGTCAATCCCAGTTCGGTGATCCTCTCCGGCGAGATGATGTTCCGCTACATGGGCTGGAACGAAGCGGCTGACCGCGTCATCGAGGGCGTGGAAGCGGCGATCTCGAACAAGACCGTCACCTACGATTTTCACCGCCTGATGGAGGGAGCCACCAAGCTGAAATGTTCCGAGTTCGGGGACGCGATCATTCAGAATATGCATTAGGAGATATGGCTGCGCTTCCTGGCCGGCCTTTTGCCGATGCTATAATCGAATGACGTGAGTGGAGCACATACCCTGCATTAACCTGCAACGCGTGAGAATTCGTCACTTCTGCACATTCAAGGAGATCGAATGTCCGCCTTCATCTCTTCCCTAAAGACGACCCTATCCGGCTACATCCGGTACCGCGGCCGTGAAGGGCACATCAGCTTTCTGCTGCACCGCATCACGGGGTTGGGGACCCTGCTGTTTCTGATCATCCACATCATCGACACCTCCTGGGCCTATTTCAATCCGGAGCTCTACCAGGAGGCGATCGAACTGTACGGCCAGTGGTATTTCATGGTGCAGGAGATCATCCTGGTTTTCTGCGTGATCTACCACGGGGTCAACGGACTGCGCATCACCTACCTGGACATGTTCAAGCCCGCCGGCTGGAACATCCCCTCGCAGCGCACCTCCGCGCGCTGGACGCTGACCGTGTCGATCGTGCTCTGGCTGCCGGCCGCTGCCATCATGGGCTATCACCTGCTGCACGACTCGCTGGGGTGGATTTAGGAGGCCGCATGAGCACAGAAACCGTCCGCACTGTCAAGACGCCCCGAAATTACGACGTGATCGCCTGGAAATGGATGCGCTACAGCGCCATCCTGCTGATCCCGCTGGTCTGGATCCACGTGGCGATTCAGGATGTGATCGTCGGCGTGCACGCCATCGCCGAAACTGAAGGCGGGGCATTTGTCTACGTTGTCGAGCGCTGGGGGAACCCGCTCTGGATCACTTACGATATCCTGCTGCTGGCTTTTGCCTTCGCGCACGGCATGAACGGCCTGCGCCAGGTGGCGCTGGACTTTATCCACAACCCGACGGCCCAGCGCATCACCTCCTGGGTGATCTTTATCATGTGGCTGGTTATCAGCGCCATCGGCGCTTACGCGATCATCGCTGCAGCCGCCGCCAACCTGGCCGGATAGCCTGGAGCAAACCATGACCAAAACACACGAATACGAAGTCGTCATCGTCGGCGCCGGCGGTGCGGGGTTGATGGCCGGGCTGTACGCTTCCAGCAACGCCCGGACCGCGGTGCTGAGCAAGCTCTACCCCACTCGCTCCCACACAGGCGCCGCGCAGGGCGGCATCGGGGCGGCCCTCGGAAACCATGAAGAGGACCGTGCGGAGTGGCACACCTTTGACACCGTCAAGGGCAGCGACTACCTGGGGGACCAGGATGCGATCGAGTTTATGTGCGAGGAGGCGGTTCCGGTAGTGTACGAGCTGGAGCACATGGGGTTGCCTTTCTCGCGCACCCCGGAGGGGCGCATCGCCCAGCGGCCTTTCGGTGGCCACACCAATAACCAGACAAAAAAACCGGTCCGCCGGGCGGCCTATGCAGCCGACCGCACCGGCCACATGATCTTACAGACCCTGTACCAGCAGTGCATCAAAAACCAGGTCACTTTTTTCGATGAATACCACGTGCTCGATCTGCTGTTCGAAAATGGGGTCGCTGCAGGCGTGGTGGCGCTGGAACTGGCGACCGGAGAACTGCACGTTTTTCGCGCCAAGTCCGTCGTGCTGGCCACAGGCGGGCACGGCAGGGTGTGGGACATCACGTCCAATGCCTATGCCTACACCGGCGACGGGGTGGCGATCACCCTGCGCCATGGGATCCCCGCTGAGGACATGGAATTTTTCCAGTTTCATCCCACCGGGATCTTCAAGCTGGGGATTCTGATCACCGAGGGAGTGCGCGGGGAAGGCGGGGTGCTGCTCAACAAGGACGGCGAGCGCTTCATGGACGAATACGCCCCGACCGTCAAGGACCTGGCCTCGCGCGACGTGGTCAGCCGGGCGATGTACCTCCAGATCCAGCAGGGCAAAGGGATCGGCGGCAAAGGCTACCTGCACCTGGATGTGCGGCCCGATACGGTCAACAAGTACGCCGAGTTGGACGGGCGCACCCGTCCGGACGGCTCCGCTTACCGCATTACGGGCCAGGAGGTGCTGTCCAAGCTGCCCGATATCATCGATTTCTGCCGCACCTATCTGGGGGTCGACCCGCTTTCCCAGCCGATGCCGGTCCAGCCGACGGCGCACTACGCCATGGGTGGGGTCCCCACCAACAAGTACGGCGAAGTGGTGGTGGACGCCGAGAATACGGTGCTTCCCGGGCTGTACGCCGCCGGGGAGGTAGCCTGCGTCTCGGTGCACGGCGCCAACCGCCTGGGCACCAATTCGCTGCTCGACCTGGTCGTATTCGGCAAGCAGGCCGGCCTTAAGGCCGCGGAGTACGCCAACGGCGCCGCTTTCGCTTCACTGCCGGATTCCCCCGAAGATAACGCCCGCAGCCAGTTGGACAGC
>JBFKII010000113.1:0-11176 GCA_041632295.1 Anaerolineales bacterium
AATGCGGCCAGCTCGCGTCCGTCCGGATCGAGCTTGAGCACCCGGCCCGGGTTCGCCATGGCGATGTAGAAATTCCCGGCCGCGTCCACGGCCAGCGCCTTGGCTTCGCCGGTGGCCAGGGCTTCCGCGCCGATCCCGGGCCTGGCAAGCGTGCCGGAAAGATCATATGCTCGGATTTCTCCCGCCCCCAGCAGGAAAATGCGGTCCCCGGCGGGGTCGGGCGCCGTGTACGCGGCGAGGGCCTGCGGCACGAAGCCCGTCCCCAGATCCCATGCATCCAGGAAGCCTCCGCCGGGATCGAACGACTGCAGGCGCGCCGTGCGCCTGCCATCTTTGATGCTGGCATCCAGCACATAGACGCGGTTATCGCGGTCCAAAGCGATCGCCAGGAACCCGGTATTGCCGAATGCTCCAGGGCCGTCCCCTTGGCTTCCGAATCGGGCCTGCACCTGGCCGGAAAAGTCCATCAGCGTGATCCAGCTGCTGCCCCAGGCGGCGCTGGCGATCAGGCCGCCGCCGGTCTCGCTGACTGCCACGTCGTCGAAGTCGCTGAAACCATCCGGCTTGAGCTGCCCGATCGGCTGCCCGTGGGGGTCGAATATGCGAATCCCGCGCCCGCGCTCCGCGGTGTATACAAACCCCTCGCTGTCCGACGCCAGGCCGGCGATGTATTCAAAGCCCGGCTCTGCGTCCGTCGATTGACCGCCCAGGCGCCATAAAAAACCGTCCGGTGGATCGGTGGGGGCGTCGTCGGCCGAACCGGCCCCCGGCTCCGGCCCGCCTTCCTCTTCTTCCTGCCCGTCCAGCGGGAGCGGCTCAAAAAATGTAACTGAGCCCAGCAGCGCCTCGAAAATGGCGCCGACCTCGTTTTCCCAGGCCTCCTGCGTGGCGAAGCCGAATGCAAAGAAGGATTGGCTCGGACTCACCAGGACGACCAGCAGGCGGCCCGCCATGGCCGTCTCGCCTTCCAGCCCGCGGAGTTCAGCCGCGCGCGCCGGGTAGCCGGCCAGGGAGGCCTCTTCCGGCGTCTGCAGCGACAGATCGCCGAACGTCTGGTCCCTGAACTCCGCCGTCAGGCTTTCGTACGCCTGGTCAAGGTCCAGCGCCCGGTTATGCTGGCCGCCGACCAGGAGGATGCCGGGCCCGGTGCGCTCGTCCGCTGCAGGCGGCTGCATCGATGCCAGCCCAAGAAAGGCTTCCGTCTCCCAGCCCGCGATCGGGAGGAAGGCGTAGCCCCCGACCACGCTGCTGTAGGGGTCCTCCGGCAGGTCCGTTGGCGGAAGAGTCTCGGCGGGGGCAGGGATCGGTGCAGGGGACATGGTGGGAGGGGCGTTCCGCTCTTCCACAGGGGCGGGCGCGCGGCAGGAGGCTGCCAAAAAGATTAGGGTCAAAATGGGAAAAAGTCGCCTGGGAGTCATAACGGTTCGGCCCTGCTCGCCCGTGGGCCTGGTGGATAATTCTAACAGCCGGCATCTATCAGCGGCCAAAGGGATCGGATAAAATTTGGGCGCATCCCACACCGTGCCCCTCGCCGGGTGCGGTGATTTCTTATCCGGAAAAAAGAGGTGCTGGATGAAAGACTACCTGCTTATCTCCATCGGCGTACTGATCTCCATTTTTAACTTCAAGCTGTTCCTTTCCCCGACGGATGTCGCCCCGGGTGGAATCGCCGGTATCGGGATCATCCTGAACGAGCTGACCGGCATCCCGGAAGGGACCAGCATGTTCCTGGTGCAGATCCCCCTGCTGGCGCTGGGCTATTTAGCCTTTGGCCGCCGCCGGTTCCTGGAAAAGGCCCTGTTCATTTCGGTGACCTACTCATTTGGCGTGGACCTGTTCAACCTTGTGTTCCCTGACCTGATGGTCACCGAGGACCTGTTCTTAACCGTCCTTTTCGGCGGCGTGCTGGGCGGGATCGGATCCGGGCTGATCTTCCGCGGGCGGGCTTCCTTCCCGGGGACCAGCCTGGTAAGCCGCTGGCTGCAGTTCAAGACCGGAATCCCTACCAGCCAGACATACCTGATCGTGGACGGGGGGATCATCATCGTGTTGGGGGCCATGTTCGGCTGGGAGCGCGCCATGTACGCCGTGGTGATGCTCTTTATCTGGGGGATGGCGACCGACTACATCCTTGAAGGGCCCAGCGTGGTGCGCACAATCCTGATCGTGACCGATAAGCCAGCCGTCGTCGGGGAGGCGCTGGTGGAAAAGCTGAAGATGGGGGTGACCACCTGGAAGGGGCAGGGCATGTTCAGCCAGCAGCAGCATTCGGTGCTGTACTGCGTGGTCAACCGGCCGGAGGTGGGCGACGTGAAGGAGATCGTCCGGCAGAACGACCCGCAGGCCTTCCTGGTGATCGGCAACGCTCACCAGGCCAGCGGGGGCCGGATCCGGCCGCAGATCGCTGTAAGCGGCGGGGAGAGCACTGCCAGCCAGAATTAATTTTTTTGAAGGGGGGGATTAAGCGCCGAAAGCCAGGGTGAGGGGGGCACCCTGGCTTCCGACATTCCAATTGTGCCACAAATTGCGGGCTTGTCAAGTCGTGTTTGCGCCGGATCAGCGATGGCAGCCGTCACCCGAACCCGCCCGGGAATACTGGGCCAGCAGCCAATCCTTGATCGGCAGTTCGCACAGGTGCACGACTGTTTTGAAGGACTCGAGGTCGTAATGGACTCGGCGCAGGTCGACGCTCAGCCCGCGCGCGTCCACCGTAAGGAGCGCATATTCCGCCCACGGCAGCAGTACCGGCTCGCTTCCGCCAATAGGCGTGTAGCAAAAGGCGTTGCCGACGCTTCCGGGGTTGACAAACCAGATGCCGTAGTGCTGACGGAGCATCTGGACGTGGGTGTGCCCTCCGGCCATGACCTGGAAGGCATAGCCTTCAAAATAATGGTCCAGCTCCTCGGGCGGCGTGGTGGCGATCAGGATGTCGGTGTTCGACTTGGGCGAGCCGTGGAAGCACAGCAGCGAGTGGGCGCCGTTCAGCGGTACGTCCAACGTGGGCTGAAATGTACCCAGGAACTCCCGGTCTGCTGCGGTCAGCTGGCCCTCGCACCAGCCCAGGCTGGTGTCCAGGATGGGGGCGATGTTGTAGTCATGGGAAAGGCTCGGATCGAGCAGGGCGGCGTCATGGTTACCCAGAACAAAGGCGGCCTCAAGCGACTGGAGGATGTCCAGCGTCTCGCGCGGCTGCGGCCCGATCGTGGCGACATCCCCCAGGCAGACGATGCGGTCTACCGCGCGCTGCTCGATCTCCGCCAGCACCGCTTTCAGGGCGATGGCATTGCCATGGATATCGGAGATCAGGGCGATTCGCATACGTTTACTTTCGCGGCTGGAAGAGGCTGCCTATTGTAGCCCAAAGGCCGGTGTGCCCGCTACGCTCCGCGGCCCGAATTTTTTGAGAGTGGAAGAAAGGAAGGTGCATTATACACCCCCCTTTGGCGAATGCTCTTTTACGCGCCCAGTCGCTCCAGCACCATCTCGGCGGTCTGCAGGGCGCCCTCCACCCAGCCCTGGGAAGGGGAGTACGCCTCGCCGCAGATGAAGACATCCCACTCCGGAAGCGGCTGGACCACCTGAGGGATCAGCTCCCAGGTCTTGACGCCGATCTCCCAGGAGTTCCAGGCACCGCCAAATGGATCGCGGCCCCAGTCCATGAAGGCCGCGGCGTAAGGCTCCGGTATGTATTCCAGGTCATGGACCAGCTTGAGCTGGCGCTGGGCGTGCTCGACCATCGCCGTCGGGGCGCTGTAGGAATGCCAGCGCTCGCCGGAATCGAAGGGGGCTTCGTCCGGCGGCATCGGCGAGCGCGGGGCCAGGCCGCGCCAGAAGCCCACATGCCGCCCGTCATCGTAGCTGGCCATGAGCAGGGAATCGCGGATCTCGGGTGAATAAGCCACCTGCCCCTCCGGCTCGACCCCGAAATAGTAGACCTGTCGCAGCGGCAGGTCGGTCACCGAGCGACCTACCGAGACTCCGGCGTCGCTCCACCAGGGATAGCGGTAGCAGAGGAAAAGTTTGAACATCGGGTGGGGACTGACGGCGGGCAGCAGCGCTCGCAAGGTCGGCTGAGAGAAGAAAGGGCCATCCGGATCGAGCAGCTCGAGGGCCCGGCGCGGCATGGCTAAAACCACCTGCCGTGCAGTCCGGACGGCGCGGCCTTCAAAAACAAGCCGGTACAGGGTTTCCCCGTCCGCGCCCGTTTCTCTTTCGATGCTTTCCAATCGATGGTGGAGATACAGGGCCCCGCCTGCTGTCGTGAAACGGTCGGCGAGCGTGCGCGGCAGGCGCTCCATACCGTCAACGATAGTATGGTACTCGGCCGCGGGGCCAAAATCGGCCATGAACCAGGGGAGCGCCTCGGCCGCATTCCAGTTGCTGATCGCCGTAGCGTATCCGCCGGCATCCAGCACCAACTGGTACGCCTCGGCGCCCATCACCTGGTGGAGCAAATTCCAGAAACCAAGCTCGTACAAGGGCTGGCCGTTGAACAAGTACGTGCGTTTTACCTTTTCCCACTGGGCGGAGGTCAGGTCGGCGGCTCCCGGAACGATGGTGTCGATGGCCTCGAAGATCAACTGGCCGGGGGATTTGCCTCGCTCGAGCCAACTCAGCTGGTATGGCACACGCGCCGGGTCCGTAAAGTCTCGCTGCCGCAGATGGGCGCCGCGCAGGTGGTAGATGTTGTCGTCCTGGCCGACCGGGAATGGGCGCGTTTCCAGCCCAAGCTCGGCGACCAGGCTCTTCACGAGCGGCTGGTTGGTCAGGAATCGCATGCCACCCAGCTCTGCTTTGAATCCGTCCAGCTCGGGAGGGACCACGGAGACCAGGCGTCCCCCGACGCGGCCGGACAGTTCGAACAGGCCGACCGATCTCCCAGGGTGGGCGCGTTTCATTTTCCAGGCAACGTAAACGCCCGATATACCGCCGCCGATCACGGCCAGGTCTAGGGGTAGGTGGGGCTCGGGCATGGGGCCTCCTTGAGGAGCTAAGCGATCCAGTCCGCCCACTGCTTTGGCAGCGTTTTCTTCAGGGCTTTCAGGTAAACGCTGGCTTTGCCGTAAAAAATCAGCAGGGCCTCGTTGTAGATGGTCAACTGGATCTGCGGCGAGACGCTGAAGCCGCGCTCGATAACTTTATTCTGCAAGTCGTCCTCCGTGAGCGCTTCCACCGCAGCCCGCAGTTCGGCGTCCAGCCGGGCGTACCATTCCTGAAGCCGGCCGACGCGGCCCGACATTTCCGGATCGTCCAGGCGGTAGCCAAAATCCTGCTTGAAGGTCCTGAAAGAATCGATGTAGGCCTGCTCAGTTTCTCCGATCTCCACACAAAGCGCCCCCAGGCTGGGGTTGCCCGGCAGCGTGAATGCCAGGTCCTCGTCGACCAGCAGGTCCATCATTTGCCCCCGCAGGGCCTGGTACAAAACGAATGTCGGGTAATAGTGTTCGATGATGCTGTTCATCGGGGGCCACCTCGCTCTGGAAAAGTATACCCCCGGGCGGGCCTGGCCCGGGGATGTGAAAGGGGCTCAACCCAGCGCTTCCGCGCTCAACCGCCCGGGCATGACAGTGAAGCGGGGTTTTCCCTGCCTGTTTTCACAATCATTGATAAGGAGACAGCGCCCGACGTGCCGGTTTTTCCTGAAAAGGCAGCAAAGAGATGGCAGGAAATCGGGACGTTTGTCTCTGGAAGATGCAGGAAGGCGGCGCTAGAATCCCCCCTATACACTTGAGCGCCAGACGCCGGTGGGCTTGCAGGGGAAAGCCGGCGACCGGGAATCACCCCCTTTTTGATCAGGGGGTGTTTTCTTTGGCACCCTGCTATTCGTGCCGCAGCAGCCAGGCAGCGGCCAGATAAAGCATGTGCCGCTGGTGGTCGTCCAGGTTGCGGTATTTCAGCGCCCCCAGGCAGGATAAAGCCAGGGCCAGGTCGTATTCGCGCGGGAATTCCCGGTCGAACAGGCAGCGGGCTGCCAGCGACTCCACCGCCCCCAGCAGCGGGTGTTCTCCGGCCCTGAGCACGTCGATCCATACTTGCGGCTCCTCGATCTGCGGCGCCAGCACATGGGCGATCAGTTCTGCCTGCAGGTGGGCGAAATCGAAGAGCGTGTGCGCCTCCCCGGTATTGGCAAAATCGATCAGCCAGACCATCTCGCCCGGCCCCAGAAGCACATTTTCCAGATTCAGATCGCCGTGGATGATGGCGCGCGTACCGCGCACGGTCTCGTTGAGCAGGCCGGGGACCTGCGGCAGCGGGTCGGGCAGCCCGTAGCGCGGCATCTCATGGATCTGCTGCCGCAAGAAAGTCTCGCGGGTGGAGAGGACCACGCCGGTTGCCCCCGGCCCGGGCGGATCGGGGGCCTCCCAGCGCAGACGGATCGGCGCGTTTTCACCCGGCGGGTTCCCGATCAGGTTCCAATATCCGCTGCTGGGCTCGATTTCGGAAAAATCATCCAGGATCAGCACATCCCCCGGCTGGACCACAAGGCCGGCCGGATCGCCGGAGGCGTGCACATGTTTTCCGCCGGCGCCCGCCCCACCGGCAGGGGAGAGGATGGCGTGGACCGGCAGCTTGCGGTCGTACACTTGAGAGAGCCTGAAGGTGTACGGGTGGCGCTGCAGCCACCAGCCCGGCCCGAAAACCTCAAAGAGCTGCATAATCGGCGCCGGGTCCGGATTTTCGAGCAGCCGGCTGCGCAGGCTGACCGGCGTATGGCCGGGGCCGGCCACGAAGGTGTACCGCAGGGCAGCCAGCTGCCCATCCGGCAGCGTGCGCGGCGCGTGCTGAATGCGGGCGGTGATCGGCGGCAGGGTGTCGGCCACGAATCGCCGGTAATTGTCGTATTCCCGCACCACGTCCTGGATCCGGCCGATCTTCAGGATCGTGCGGGCATCGGCGCCCCCATCCGGGCGGATCGGCTGGACGAGAAATGTGCGCGCCCCCGAGTAGCCCGACTTGAACTCCCGCTCCAGCAGCAGTCGCCCATACCGGGTGAAAACTGCCCGGAAAAGGCCGTCTTCTTCCTCGTCCAGGGCTATCCCGGGATACGGCTCGATCTTCAAATCCGGGTTGGGGTCCGCCAGGACCAGGCTCGGGGCCTCGGTCCGGGGCCTCCTTTTTCTGGTGCGAAAGAGAGCGAAGACAAGTCCCGCGACCAGGGCCGCGGCGGCCAACCCCAGGACCCAACCCGTCCACACCGGCTGTGCGGGCACCTCCACTTCCAGCCCTTTGGCATACAGCACCGCTTCCCGCAGCACCGTCTGGGTATCGCCGGCCGGATACCAGCGCAGCGCCAGCAAAACGTTCATGCGCTGGACCCCCTCCCGCCGCGGCGAGACCGTCCAGCGCCACTCCAGGGGCTCCCCCTCCGTAACCAGGCGGACCTGCTCGCCCGTCGGGGAAATCTCAAAACCCAGTCCCTCCAAAAGGGCAGCAGCCTGCACGTCGTATTGCGGCAGGCGCTTGATATCCACGCTGCCGGTTACAACCCGGGCGCCCTGAATTTCAATATCCGCATCCAGCTCGCCGCTGTCCGGGTCGAAGGAGAGGCGCACGATGGCGGATTCCCCCATCGGGATCTTGGGAGGCCACTCGAGCACCACCCGGCGCGTTTCGTACACTTCCGGCACCGGGGTGGCCTCGGTTTCGGCCGTTTGCAGCGCAGAAGGGGTTGGGGCGGGGAGGGTCTCTGCCGGTTGGGTGCCGGCGACCTCGGGGGTCCGGGAAGGAACGCCATCACCGGCCTCCCCCTCGACGATTTCGGTCACCACTACCGTTTCGAGGATCGTCTCGGGGGCGCCTGCCTGGCAGCCGGCCAGGATCAGCGCGGCCAGGAAAAGGAATGGGAAAAACCGGTTTCTGAGGCGGAGTGCGCCGGGAATCGCCCTGCGGTGCAGCATGATTCGATTATATCCTGCGCAATAGGCCGCTGCCCGGGAAGTGCTCCCCGGCGGCTATCCCTGCGACCAGTCCAGGGAGATACGGCCGCGAGCGGCGTCCACCTCCCGGATGCGCACCGCAAGCACGGACCCGACCTGCAGACGCACCCCTGTGGGAATCCGGCTGCGGTGCAGCAGGCCATCGTGCTTGACCCCCAGGTCGAGGAATGCCCCAAAATCGACCACGTTGCGCACCGTGCCCTGAAGCTTCATGCCCGGCTTGAGATCTTCCAGCGCGAGCACATCGCTTCGCAGGACCGGTCCCGGCAGGCTGGCGCGCGGATCTCTTCCGGGACGCACAAGCTGTTCGAGGATGTCTTCCAGAGTGGGAACTCCGACCCCAAACTGGCCGGCCAGCGCCGGCAGGTCGGCCTCATCGAAAAAGTCTTCCAGTCTGTGCCTGCGCGCCTCGGGAAGCGCTTCAGGGTCCGTTCCCGCCCGGGCCAGCAGGGCCTCGGCGACCGGATAGCTTTCCGGGTGAATGGCGCTGTCATCCAGCGGCTGGCGCCCGGCGCGCACCCGGAGGAACCCGGCCGCCTGTTCGAAGATTTTCGGCCCCAGCCCACGCACTTCCCGCAGGCTTTCCCGGTCGACAAAAGGACCCCCGGATTCCCGGTGGGCGTGGATGCTTTCGGCCAGTTTCGGCCCGATCCCCGCGACGTAGCGCAGCAGCGCGGGGGAAGCGGTATTGACATCGACCCCCACCTGGTTGACGACATGTTCAACTACGCCGTCCAGCGCTTCAGACAGCGCGGCCTGGTCGACGTCATGCTGGTACAGGCCGACGCCGATCGACCTGGGGTCGATCTTGACCAGCTCAGCTAACGGGTCCTGGACGCGGCGGGCGATGGAGACCGCCCCGCGCAGGGAGACGTCCAGGTCCGGAAGCTCGCTGCGGGCCAGGGGGCTTGCGCTGTACACGCTGGCGCCGGCTTCGTTGACCACGAGGTACCGCAGCTTCTCATGCCCGGCGATCAATTCCGCTGCCAGCTGCTCGGTCTGGCGCGAAGCCGTGCCGTTGCCGATCGCCAGCAGGGTGACGCCATGGCGGTCGACTAAAGCGGCCAGGGCGGCCAGCGCTTCTGCCCGCCGGGCCTGGGGCGGGTGCGGGTAGATCGTGCCGGTTTCGAGCACGCTCCCGCCGGGATCGACCACCGCCACTTTGCACCCGCTCTGGAATCCCGGATCGACCCCCAGGACGGTGTGGCCGGCCAGCGGCGGCTGGCTGAGGAGCGCCTGCAAATTTTCTGCAAAGACGTCGATGGCGTGCGCTTCGGCCTGCCGGCTCAGTGCGCGACGTACGTCTCGCTCGATCGCCGGCAGCAGCAACCGCCCGGCGGCATCTTCCGCCGCCTGCTGCAGCTGGTTGGCGAAAATTGAACCCCGCCGCAGCGGGAAACTGGTCTCCACTGCCCCGCGCCAGTCCCGCTCGGCAGTCAGCACGCGCACCCGCAGCACTTTTTCTCGTTCGCCGCGGTTGATGGCCAGCACCTGGTGCGGGCGAAGCCGATCCAGGCGCAGTTCGAAACTGTAGTAACTCTCGAACACCCGGCGAGGGTCTTCCGTACCCGTGATCTTTTCACTGCGGATGGTGCCCCAGGTCAGGGTTTTCTGCCGGGTGTCCCGGCGGACGTCTGTGTGCTCGGCGATGGTTTCCGCCGCGATATCCCTGGCTCCGGCCAGGGCCTCTTTAATGGAAGGGACAGCTGATGACAGGTAGGGCCGCACCGCAGCCCGCATATCGCTGTTTCGGGTGGACTGTTCCAGGATCAACTCGGCCAGGCCCTGCAGCCCTTTTTCGCGGGCGTCCCCGGCGCGGGTGCGGCGTTTCGGGCGGTAGGGCAGGTACAGGTCCTCCAGTTCGGTCAGGGTGGCGGCACCGTCCAGGCGCGCTTCGAGATCCGGGCTGAGGCGCCCCTGCTCGGCGATATACCCCCGAATGGCTGCGCGGCGCGCATCCAGCTTGCGCAGCTGGGCCAGACGGGACCGGATGAGGCGCAGCTGGACCTCATCCAGGCCGGCGGTGGCTTCTTTGCGGTAGCGGGCGATGAATGGGATCGTGTTCCCCTCGTCCAGGAGCGCCGCGGCAGCGCGGACCTGTTCGGGGCGGACTGATATTTCTCGGGCGATGATTCTGTCGTGAATTTGCATCAATTTTTGCCAAATTTTTAAGGATCTTGCTGATTCTAACGCAAATAGGCAGTTTTTCGCATTTTTGAGACCTTACGAAAACTACCTTTTGCTGTACAATATAAGGACGTGCAGCCCAGGAGTTACCGGATGGCCGAAGGAAAAATCCATTTTTACGATGTCTCTGCCAGGGTGGTATTTTTTAACGAGGCCGGAACGCAGCGTTTTGAACTCACCGGAATGGACAAGGAGGAAAACACCCTCCTCTCCATGCTCCAACAGGGGGATGAAGTGGTTTTGAAAGACGAACAGTATTCCTACCGTCTGGTCATCACAGGCTGCCATATCAGCGAATACCCAAACTACAAGGCGCTTCAATCGGGAACCCCCCTGCCGCTCGTATAACCCCCGGCGTCCGCACGGCCAGGCATGACCGTCTGGGAAACATACCCGCAGTCGTACCGCCAGGCTGAGGTCGCGCGCCTGCTGCCCGCAGTGCAGGCCGGCGAATGCGTCTCCCTGGTCGGCCTGAGCGGTGCGGGGAAAAGCAACCTGCTGGGTTTCCTGGCGCACCGGGTGCGCTGGGAAGGGCGCTTCGTCCTGGTGGACCTCAACCGGCTGCCGTCCTCCACCGCCCCCGCCCTCCTGGACCTGGCCGCCCGCACAATGGGCGCGCACCCGGAGGAATCCCTGGAATTGTCTGTCAGCCAAATAAGCGGCAAGCTTTGCCTGCTTCTGGACCGGTTCGATGCCCTGACCGGGGCCGAAGCGACCACAGCTGCGCACCTCCTGCGGGCGCTGCGGGATGCGCACAAGTACCGTCTCACCCTCGTAACCGCCACCCGCCGCCCGCTCGATAACCGGACCGAATTGGCAGAGTTGATGTACGCGAACATGCTCGTGCTCGGGCCGCTGTCGGATCCGGATGTGAA
The DNA here is from genome assembly GCA_041632295.1 of Anaerolineales bacterium. Classification (GTDB taxonomy): domain Bacteria; phylum Chloroflexota; class Anaerolineae; order Anaerolineales; family JABWBV01; genus DATDOR01. Next base: position 11,000 of record JBFKII010000113.1, read on the forward strand.
ATGGAATGTCCGCAGATATGGGGAGCGCCTCGGGCTGGATTGGGATGATCAGATAGCAATGGCTATGCGCAAGCTTTCGGGCGGCTATCCTTCCCTGCTGCGGGCGGTCTGCCAGGCCCACGCAGCCGGATGCCCGCTGCATATCGAAGCCCTGCGCCGCCACCCAGCCGTGCGCCA
>JBFKII010000114.1:0-11061 GCA_041632295.1 Anaerolineales bacterium
CGAGCGCATGATGCGCGAGCTGGGCGGCCCGAATGCGGGTGCGTTCGGACGGCTGCTTTCCACTTTGCAGAATTCTGTCGAGCCCGGCCATTACGCTGTGGTCAGCGAATTGGTCGACCAGGCCACCACCCATGCCTACCACTTTCAAAACGGGTTCGCCAATTTCTTCATGATCATCGACTCGTTTCTGGAGGAGATGCGGGAGGGCCGGGAAGTTGGGCCTTACGGCCAGCAGGCGCGCATCCTGCCAGCCACACGCACCCAGCCCGCCTGGGTGGACGTCGAAAGCGCCTGGGATGAGAGCGAACAGGGCCTGAAAGCGCTGCTGGCTCATATCGAGCAGATCGGCTCCGGGTTGGGGGAACTGTTGGAAGCCGGCTACGAGGAGATCGTGGACGAGTACGGCAACCTGGGAAACATTTTCCGGCGCCTGCAGGAGTTCCGCAATCACATGGACGGCCTGGTTTTCAACCCCGATCCACATGCGATCTATTGGGTCGAGATCCGCTCCGGCCGCCGCCAGCTTTCCCTGCACGCCGCACCGCTGCATATCGGCCCGCTGATGCAGAAACACCTGTGGCACGAGAAAAATTCGGTCGTGCTGACCTCCGCCACGCTGACCACCAACGGGGATTTTGAATATCTCAGCGGCAGGTTGTACGGCGAGGATGCCGACACCATACAGCTGGGCTCGCCTTTCGATTACGAGAGCCAGGCCATGCTGTACCTGATCGATGATATTCCCGAGCCGCAGGACCGGCACGGGCACCAACGGGCTGTCAACCAGGGGCTGGTCCAGCTGTTCAAAGCGACCGGTGGGCGCGGGCTGGCCCTGTTCACTTCGTATTCCCAGCTTCGCTCAACCTCTGCGGCCATCAGCGGCCCGCTGGCCGAAGAAGGCATCGTCGTGTACGAGCAGGGCAGCGGGGCTTCCGCAAGCGCCCTGCTGGAAAATTTCAAGACCACTGAAAGCGCCGTACTTCTTGGCACGCGCTCATTCTGGGAAGGGGTGGACGTCCCCGGAGAAGCGCTTTCCGCCCTGGCGATCGTCAAGCTGCCTTTTGACGTGCCCTCCGATCCGATCATCGCGGCGCGCTCCGAAACGTTTGAAGCGCCTTTTTACGAGTACACGGTGCCAGAGGCCATCCTGAAATTTCGCCAGGGATTTGGGCGGCTGATCCGCACCCAATACGACCGCGGGGTGGTGGCCATCTTTGACAGGCGAGTGATGACCAAGCAGTACGGCCGGGCTTTCATCGAGTCCCTGCCACCCTGTACCGTACAGGTCGGTCCGCTGCATCAGCTGGGCGGCAGTGCCGCCAGCTGGCTGAATATGTAGTCTTTTCCTAATCCTGGAAGACGAAGATCTTATTTTTACCGAGCTGCTTGGCCTCGTACATGGCCCGGTCTGCTTTTTTGATCAGCTCGTCGGGCGTGGTGCCCGGGTGGGGGAACAGGTTGATCCCGATGCTGCAGGTCACCTGGAACAGACGGGTTTCGAACAGAATCGGTTCGGCGATGTTGGAGACGATGCGCTCGGCCACCTGCATGGCGCTCTCCTGGGTGCGGATGTTCTCGAGCCAGATTACGAATTCGTCGCCACCGTGGCGGGCGATCAGATCCGAGTCGCGGGCGCAGTAAATCAGCCGGTTGGCTATCGTCCGCAGGGCAAAATCGCCTGCGGAATGGCCGTAGCGATCATTAATGGGTTTAAAATCGTCCAGGTCAATGAACAGCAGCGCCCCGTGATCGTTGTCCCTTACCTGGCCGCCCATCTTGGTCGATAGCTGCTCGATAAAGGTCTGGCGGTTGAGCAGTTTGGTCAGGGAATCGTAGGTCGCCTTGTCCTTGAGCATTTTCTCGTCGGATTTACGCTGGGTGATATCGCGCACGATGCTCTGGATCAGGCTTGGCAGGCCGCGCGCATCTCGGACCAGGGTCAGGTTGACCTCCCCGATCCGCATACGTTCATCCCGCGAGATGATGGTCCTTTCGTAATATGACTGGTTCACGCCCGCCACCAACTGGGAAAGCCGCTTCTGCTCGTCCTCAACCTCGTCCTCGTGGATGTGGTCCATGATCTGGACCCCGATCATGTCCTCCATGGTGGGGTAGCCATAAAAAGCAGCGGCGCCCGAGTTCGCCTCTACCACCCGCCCGTTGAGTTCGAACAGGATGATCGCATCGCTGGTTTGCTGGAACAATGCCCGGTAGCGATTCTCAAAATCTTTCAGCCGTTTTTCCATCTCCAGGTTTTGGCTGATGTCGCGGGCGATGCTCTGGATGTACAGCAACTTGCCGTCCTCTCCGTAGATCGGAACGGCCTTGATCTCCATCGGGATCACGTCTTTATCGACCCGCAGGCCGAGGCGCTCGTAAATGGAAGGGACGCTTCCGGAGGCCAGCGTTTCGAACATGTGGTTGGCGTCCGAGGTCTCATCTCGGGCGACCAGGCTTTCAATCGGCATGCCGATCATCTCGTTGGGGTCCTTGAAATTGAACAACTCCGCAGCCTTGGGATTGGTTTCTACCACTTTCCGATCCCGGAACAGGAAAATGGCGTCATTGCTTTGCTCGAACAGCGAGCGGTAGCGGATTTCCCGTTCCTGCAGCCGGGCTTCCGATTCTTTTCTGCGGCGGATGTCCCGGAAGAAACACTGGACAAACAACGGCGTACCGGTCTCATCCCGCGCTATGGACAATGTCATTTCGACCGGACGGCTCTTATTCTTTGCATCCGGAAAATCGAATTCGAATACCGTGGATGAGCCGTGTTCGATCAGCTTCCGCAGCGTGTTTTTGGCGTTTTCCAGATTTTCTCCATGGAGAAAATAGCCATAATGCCGACCTTTCCATTTTTGACGGTCGATGCCGGTCCAGGAGGCGATGGTCGGGTTGACGTCCAGGATCTCCCCTTCCAGGTCCATCAGAATGACGCCGTCGTTGTTCTGTTCGAACAGGGCGCGGTACTTGATCTCGCTTTCAAGGAGGGCGATTTCGGTGCGTTGTTGATCGGCGATGTCCCGCATCATGACCAGGTAGGCGAGCTGCCCTTCGAACACGATCGGAACCGCGAATATCTCCGAGTCGAACGAATCCCCGTTATTCCGGATGAGCCGGGTTTCCAGCGATTCGACGTTGATCCCTTCTTGAGTCATGATGTCCATGCGCTTGGAGACGGTTTCGCGGTCGTCCGGGTGAATGAATTCCAGCCAGGGCTGCCCGACAATATCCTCTTCGTCTGTGGCGCGCAGCATCCGCTGGGCCGCGGTGTTGGCAAATACGAACTTGCCGTCGCAGTGAATCGCGATCGCAGTGGGGGAAAGCCGGATCAGGCGGTTGTACAGGTCGTCGCTTTCGCGCAGTTCGCGCGTCTCAAGGACATGGTCGGTGATATCGAAGCCGGTCGCGACGATGCCGTTGACTTGCGGGTTGTCCAGCAAGTTGGTGAGATACCCTTCGAAATACTTCCAATGGCCTTCTTTATGGCGCAAGCGGACCGGGGACATCTTGATAGTCTCCCCCGGTTTGCGGATCAGGTCTCTTATCTTTTGTTCAATATCCGCCAGCTCTTCAGGGTCCAGAACTAATTTTCGAAACTGGCCACGCACTTCGGATTCTTCGTAACCCGTCGCCTGCTTCAGGGAGGGGCTGAAGTAAGTGGCCTGCATCTCCTGATTGATGATGATGATCAGATCGGTCAGATTTTCTGTGATATGGCGGTAAAACTTCTCCTGGTCGCGGAGCTTGTTTGCAGCCTGATCGCGGCGGGTCATCTCAGATTGCCTTTGATGGATCCGTTCGAATACAAAGCCGATAAACACGCCTGCCAGGATGAGCAGAATCTGTGCGCTCCAGAACGTTACCGACGAAAGGTTCTGCCTGTAAAAATCCGCATGCAGTGTGTACAGCATCAGCAGGTTGACCAGAATCGCCACCAGGCCTGCGATCAGCCCTCCCTGCAGGCCAAACCAAACAGCAGCCAGCGCAACAGGGACCAGTGCCAGGTTTAGCGAGGCGACGGAGACGTTGTGACGGTCAAAAATACTGAGGGCAACATATGCCAGTGTGATCAGGATGATCAGAAGAATGCGGATTCTTCTGTCTTCCATGTGCTTCCCCCTAGAATCGATCACTTCCGACATTTCTTGCCTCCGGCAAAAGGGGAGTTATCACGATATGCGATGGGATAATACCATATCCACTCTTGTTAAAATAATGGGATATTTGCTTGAGAATTGCAAGTGCCAGCAGGGTTATAAAAACGGACAGAAAAATGCGTTCTCCTCAAAAAATGTGCGCTGATCTGCGCTCCGCCAGGCTCTGCGCTGTAAAAAAGTGGTTCGGATAGCAGCAAAACAGCCGGAATCGAAGGCGACATACGTCACCATTTCCTTCAGGGGGCAACGAAAAAGGCCATCGTTGAGTAAAGTGAAAATACCGGCCCTTTTTGCCTGGGCTGGTCCTTTGTTGCAGCCGATTGAGATCTCGCTGAGGGAATCGAAGATCCATCCAGCACGATACAGCACTGGCTTTGCCGAACCTTGTACAAAATAAAACGGGAGATGGTGTACTTTGTTTCAGGCGTTCCTAGAACGCTTGCCCCTTCCGCGCCGCATCATGTAGAATCTTACTTTCTGGACTGTGACCATGATCCGAGCGACTGTCGTTTTTTTGGTGCTGATCAGCCTTGTTTTCGTGGAAGGCGTAAAAGCATCCGTATTTGTACAAAGTGAAGAGACCGGTATGGTGTCTGTATCCGATCGCGGCGAGCCGGGAAACGGCGTCTCTGAAAACCCATCCATTTCCTCTGATGGTCGTTTTGTCGCCTTCGAATCAGAAGCGACCAACCTGCAGCCCGGGGATACCAACGGGCATGCGGACATTTACGTTTACGACCGGCAGGCGCAGCATGTGGGCAGGATCACCATAACGACCCAGGGGGTCCAGGGGAACGGGGATTCCACCGGGGCGGATATCTCCGGCAACGGGCGGGTGATTGCCTTCCAGTCCGATGCCAGCAATCTGGTTCCGGGGGATACCAACCGGCGGCGCGACATTTTTACGTACGACCGCCTGACGAATGCCATCCGCCGCGTTTCGGTCGGCGCTGACGGCCGGCAGGCAGATGGCGACTCCCGGAATGCTTCCATTGCGTTCGACGGCCGCTATCTGGCCTTCGAGTCCCAGGCCGGCAACCTGGTCCCCGGGGACGATAACGGATTTACGGACATCTACATATTCGACCAGGTCACCGGAAATGTGCTCCGGGCTTCGGTCTCCAGCGCCGGCCAGGGCGCGAACGGCGCGTCCTTCAGCCCGGTGATATCCGGGGATGGCCGCCTGGTGGTTTTCATCTCAGAGGCTGACAACCTGGTGGCGGGGGACAGCAACGGGGTGGCGGATATCTTTGTTTACCATCGGGTCCTGCAGCAGACCGAACGGGTTTCGGTCAGTTCAAGCGGTTTTCAAGCCGAGCATCCCGCCGCCGGGCCCGATATCTCCCATACCGGCCGGAACGTCACATTTTCCAGCCTGGCCACCATTCCGGCCCCCGGAGGCCAGGGCGGACTGAATATCTTCAAGCGGGACCGGCAGACCGGAGCGACGGATCTCGCCCGACCGTTTTCCCCAGCGATTCAATCCGTGCTGGCTCGAATTTCCCCGGACGGGCAGGCGCTTTTGTTCCTGGAGGGTCAGGGCGATGACGGGCGGCTGCTCCGTGCCGGCGCAAACGGCGGGCCGGCGCAGCTGATCGCGATGGGGGACATCGGACCCGTTTTCGATGTATCGGAAAACGGGCGCTTTGCGGCGTATGATGCACTGCCCGCAACCGATCCGCCCCAGGTGCGCCAGGTTTATGTCGCACCGGTAGATCCGCTTTCCAGCACCTTTTACATCGCGGGCCGGGTGACCGATCCCCTCGGCACGCCGTTGGCGTTGGTGACCATCACCGATTCAGCCGGAGTCGCCACCCGCACCGACGCCGACGGGTATTTCTACCTGAGCGGCTACCCTTCCGGGGCAATTTCTCTGACCCCAGAGAAAGAGGGGTACGCTTTTGAGCCGCCGTCCTGGAACCTGTCGATCTTCCGCGATGTGGCCGGCTACCATTTCAGCGCCTCCAACGCCGAAAAGGTGCTGGAGGAGGCCCGAAAGGACCTGGGCATGCCCTACAGTTTCAACCGCGGCTGTGAAAACGGCGAGGAGCCCTGCGGCGGCCCCTACCATGGGTTTTATTCCGGTTTCTGCACCGACCTCGTCCTGGATGCATACACCTTCGCCGTGAATTTCGATATCGATTTTGCCCTCGAGCACGATGCCTACGCCCACCCCACTCACTTTTACCGCTGGCGGAACGCCCGCAACACGCACGATATGTGGCGCTATTTCCACTACTCCGGACAGATGATAGCCCACGAAGACAATTACCAGCCGGGGGACATTGTATTTTTCGATTGGTCCGGGGATGGGGAAATCGACCATGTCGCCCTCGTTTCCGAGGTGGAGTCGGGCCGTCCGAGCATGCTGGTCGATGCCACCGGGGTGATCGATCAGAATCCATCGGGCCTGGCCACTGAGCTCGAATGGCTCTCATTCCACGAAAACACGGTGCGCGGGCATGCACGCTGGTCGGGCATGTACGAACCGATCCAGACCGGTTTCCGGCCCGGCACGCAGGTGCTTCAGATGGCGCTGGCGGGCAGCGACGTTTTTCTGCGCCTGGTCGATTCCGGCGGAAACGCCGTGTCTTTCGGCGAGCTGGATATCCCCGGCGGGGCATATTTTGACCTGGAATGGGAAGAGGTGGTTTCCGTGTTGGACCCCGGTGGCAGCTACACGATCGAAATCCGGGCGACCGGGGAACGCACCTCCCCCTACCAGTTCACCATCCAGACCCTCTCCGACGGCCTGGTCACCGAGCGCGTGATCGCCAACAGCATCGCCCGTCCGCTGGAGGTCCGGCGGATCGATATCGCCGTTTCACAGGGCCCGGACGGCGCCCTAACGCTCGATGTCGATTTCGGATCGCGCCAGGCAAAGATACGCGGCCTGCTGCGAAAAAAGTGACCCCGCTGCCAGCGCACCCATCTTTATTTTGCTAGAATGGCCCTATGCGCCGAGTGATCATCCCCCTCATCATTGTTTTGTTTTCCCTGGTTGCGCTGTTTGCAGGCGTCTCTGCGGCCGCGGACAAACCGGTCGGGCCCGAGGATCGGCGGGCGATCGAGTCCGCCCTGCAGGAAGCCGTTGCGCGTAACCAGGATTTCGTACTGGCTTACGTGATTTACGAAACCGGAATCGACCGGTTGACGTTCGCTTCCAACGGGCGCTATGCCGCCATCTGGATCCACAGCCGGGACCGCACGACAGGGGAAGTGATCCCCGCCGAGCCCGGTCTGGGCATCGCTGTCCGGGAAGGCGCCATCAGGGACGGTGCCCCCTGGAAGGTCTATCTCCAGTCCGATCCGGGATGGCGCGATCAGCTCGAAGCGCTTCCGGAGGAGATCATGCCGGAAGCGGAACGCGAGTTCTGGCGCCTAGGGCCGGAGGGGAACTGCGACACGTCCGGAATCGGCCCTTTCAGCGGATATTACCTGCCCTGGGAGGAGGGCACGCAGCTTGCGCTCACCCGCAGCATCCTGCATCACAGCCCGCCAGACCCCACCGGTTCGATGCACTATGCATTTGATTTCTCCACTTCCCCCAGCAGCATGTTCGATGTCTGGGCATCGAAGCCGGGCACGGTGCAGTTCTGGCGAGACAGCCAGCCCAACGGCGACCCGACCTCCCCCGGCAATTACATCGTCATCAAAGATACGTCCACCAATCCCACCTCCTACGCACTGTATCTTCACCTGGCGCAGAACAGCATCCCGGCCCAACTGAAATCGCAGGGTGCTCCGGTCGGGCAGGGGGAGGTGATCGGAATCGCTGATGATACCGGGGTCAGCACCAACCACCATTTGCACTTTCAAGTGCACACCGTCCCGACTTCGTACTGGGGCTGTTCGGTGGATGTCCGCTTTACGGATGTGGCCATCAACGCAGGGCGCCCCCGCACCCAGACCGAGGCTTCGAATTATCCGCAGTACGGCAGCCAGGGACAGTTCTTCTACGTTTCGGGGAATTTCCAATCCAACCCGCCGCCCGCAAATCCGCCCGCGGGCGGCCTGTTTGCGCCGGAATTCGGGCAGATCCACGGCACGAGCCAGGTCTTGCTGGACGGCTGGGCACTGGATTACGACGGCACAATCGCCGAGGCGCAGTTTGTCGTCGATACCGGCAGCGGCTGGCAGCCAGTCGGACCGCTCTTTGTGGGCACCAACACCTTCCAGTACACCTGGGATCTGTGTGCCGCCGGCGTGGCAGACGGGCCGCTCAAAGCTGGGGTCTATGCCAAGGATGACCAGGGCAATACGGTCGCAGCTGCGGGAGCGCTGTCCTTCGCCAAGCAGTTCAAATGCCAGAACCCGCCCCCTGCTTGCACCCCGGCATTGGATGAAATCGCCCTCTTTGAACTGCCGGATTTTCAGGGCAGCTGCACGGTGCTGTCGGCCGGGACGTATCTGCTTTCCTCCGGCCCGGCCGGAATATCCACGGCCGGAGAAAGCCCCCCCGAATCTCCCGAACTGCTGGGGACCCAGGTCGGGTCGATCATGGTCGGGGACGATGTTTACGCTTCGCTATTCCGAGATATTTTGATGCTTGGTCGCAGCCAGACCTTCGAAACGGATGACAGCAATCTGGCGGACAACTGGACCGATCCCGGAGTCTACGTGGTGGCCTACATCGAATCCCGGACGGTGGAGCCCAATGACCCGCTGCCCGCCTGGCCCAACGGCCAGACCCTTCCTGAAGATACCCAGACCACCTTGGTCTGGGATGACGGCGGCGGCAGCCTGGAATACCAGGCGCGCATCACCGGCCCCACAGGGACGATCACCTCGCCCTGGATCGCCGACCCCTGGTGGGACACCGGCTCCCCTGCGGCGGGGACCTATACCTGGACGGCCCGGGCGCGCAACGACGCCGGGGTGTCCCCCTGGGGGCCCTCTGCCCAGTTCGGGGTCGGCACGACGACCGCGGGGCCGCCGTCCATCGGGCGAAGCGGGGTCATCACCGCTCCGGTGACCGAGGATTTTGAGACCGGCGCGTCCGGCTGGTCGGCCACCGGCTTCTGGAACCTGCTGAACGATCCGGGGCAGGCGCTCAGCGGAAGCTGGACGTGGTGGTACGGCACGCCCGCCGGCAATTTCGGCGCCGGCAGCTACGAAGACGGCCAAACGAACACCGGCAGCCTGACCTCGCCGCCGATCCACATCCCTTCCACCGGCTTCTACCTGCGGTATTGGTCCAATTACGAGACCGAATCCGACGGCGACAAGTGGGACCGGCGCCGTGTGATGATCTCCGCCGACGGAGGCCCTTTCCAGGATCTGTACCAGCTGAGCGGGGAGCTGGACAATTTTTGGCTCAAGTCGCCCTACCTGGACCTGAGCGCTTATGCTGGCCAGACCATCCGGGTGCGGTTTGTGTTTGAGACCCTAGATGCCCGTAAGAACACCTATCGCGGCTGGCAGATCGATTACCTGACGATCAACACCACGCCGCCCCAGACGTGCCTGGGGACCAACGAGCCGGACAACAGCCCGGCTGAAGCCACGCCCCTCAACTATGGCACGACGATCTCCGGCGATTCTTGCCCATCCGGGGACCTGGATTATTTCGAGTTCAGCGGCAATGCCGGCGACCACGTGGGTATCAACGTCGATGCGGCCTCGATCGGGTCCCTGCTCGACCCCTACATTTTTCTGCTCGATTCCGATGGGGTTTCGCTTCTGGCCGAGAACGATGATGAGATCCCGGGCGTCCACATCGATCCCCTGATCAGTTACGTCCTGCCGCGCAGCGGGACTTACTACATCAAGCTCCGCCCTTGGAATTTCCCCGGGGTCGGCGGCAGCGCACTGTACTACGATCTGCACCTGTTCAAGGACCCGATCCGGCCCGTGGTTTCCAACTTCACGCCCAGCATCCCGCTGACCTCCACCTTCAACGTCCCGCCGCAGGTCCAGCTGGACGTCACAACTTCGGATCCGGGCAGCGGTATCAGCCACATGGCGTTTTATTATCATGATTCGGACTGGCCCGGGAGCAGCTGGGTACGCTTCGCCATCGATCTGGACGGCTCCGACGGATGGTCGGCGATCTGGAATACGGCCCAGTACCCGGCTGAGGTCGGCCAGGCGCTGCTTGTGCGGGTGGTCGACCGGGCCGGAAACGTCGCCGTGCGGGGGATCTGGAACCTGTTCGACCTGCCCGAGAAGATCTACCTGCCCATGACGCGGCGCTAACGCGGATCGGCCCGATGTTCAGAGATCGACTGGGCGCTTTTTACCGGGCTGCGAGCCTGCTGTTTTTCAATTTCTTCCTGCTGCTGGTCCTGCTGGAGGTGGTCTCCGGCCTTGTCATGAGCCTGCGGCTCAGCCGCGGAATGGATGCCTGGGCCCGTCTCTCGTATTACCAGGACCAGGACTGGGGGGAGCAGTACTGGCGCGAGGCGCGCTTTATTTTCCAGAGCGATCCGGTCGATTACCACCCGTATGTCATCTGGCGGCGCACACCGTTCTCCGGGGAGACCATCAACGTCGGTCCAGACGGCATCCGGGTGACACCGGGCGCCGACTGCGCTCCCGGAGCTTTTACTGTGTTTACTTTTGGCGGGTCGGCGATGTGGGGTTTCGGGGCGCCGGATTGGGCCACCATCCCCGCACTACTCCAGGAAATGCTGACGGTAGAGCGGGAAGAACCGGTTTGTGTGGTCAATTATGCGGAACCGGCCTTTGTGTCCACCCAGAGCCTGATCCAGTTGGAGACCGCCCTGCAGCGCGGGGCGCGACCCGATGCCGCCATATTTCTGGAAGGCGCCAACGATGTAATCGCCGCCCGCCAGACGGGGGAGGCCGGAGGCCATCACAACCAGGCCGAAATCGTCCGGAAACTGGAGTCCGGATCCCGCCCGCTGCTGAATGCATTACAATCTTCCCGCACCTTCGA
>JBFKII010000115.1:0-11037 GCA_041632295.1 Anaerolineales bacterium
ATAGCAGCGTGTATGATTCCGGGGAGGTCGAGACGCCCTGGGACGCCCACAGCGCTCCCTCGGATGACGAACTGCGAGCAAAATTCCGGGACCTGGCCGGTGAGTCCATGCCTGGGGCACGGGTAGAAGCGCTGTTGGAGACGATCTGGAGACTGGATGAGGCCGAGGAGGCCGCGGGCTTTATCGAGATGATGACCTTCGGGATCTAGCGCCCTTGCCTACCTAGTCTTCTCTGATACTTGTGGTCAAAACCGGTACTTCCCAAAAGGAAAAAACGCCGGTCTGAAAGATCTTTGCAACCGTGATATAAATCGCCCCGATGGACACGAAAATCACGCGCCTGCTCGAAGAAAAAGGCATCCCCTACCGGCTGCTGCCGCACTCCGAACCGGTTTTCACGGTGGAGGCGGCCGCCGCCCAGAGAGGCGTGGTCAAAGAGGAGATGGTCAAGTCGATTTTGCTGCGGGAAAAAGGGGGCCGGCGCTACGCCATGGCCTGCCTGACCGGTGAGGATCGCCTGCAGACCCAGGCCGTGCGTGAATTCCTGCCGGGGAACTGGAAGCGGCTGACCTTCGCAACGGCCGAGGAAATTCTCCAGGTGACCGGCACCCCGCAGGGAGCGGTGGCGCCGCTGTGCCTGCCGCCCGAGGTACCGGTGGTTTTCGACCGGTCCATCCTGGAATGCCGGAAGGTCAACACCAGCAGCGGGCACCCTCTGGCAGGCATCGAACTGGCAATGGAAGACCTGCTGTCGCTTTCCGGTGCGGTGGTGGGGGAAATCGCCGACCCTGCCTGAACCCTAATCTCGTTCCTGGGCGGCAGCAAAGCGGCTGGGAGCCACACCCATCCAGCGTTTGAACGTCCGGGAAAAATTGCTTCGATCGCGGAAGCCCACCTTCATCGCCACCTCCAGGACAGAAACCTGCTGCTCCCTGAGCAGCCGGGCCGCCTCTTCGATCCGCAGCCGGGTGAAATAGCGTCGGGGCGACTCCCCCAGCCAGCGGTCGAATAGCGCTCGCAGGTGGGAGGCGCTGATCCCCGCTGCTGCCGCGATCCGGGAGGGGTCGAAGGGCTGGTCAAAATGCTCCTGCATGAACATGACCGCGTTTCGTATCGATTCCGGATACCCACCCGCTCCCTGCCTGCCATCCTTGTGCGGAGTGGCCCGCGCCTCCAGCCTGGCCAGGATGGCGTAGAAAATACCGAGCGCCTGCAAAGGGTGGCCAGGACGCTGCAGGATCAGAGTCTCGCGCAGATCGACAAAGCGGTCTACCAGAATCGGATCCGCACCGCACGCGATGCAGCGCACTTTCGGGTCAGAGCCCAAAGCCGCCGGCCAGCCGCCCTGCAGCGCGAACCAGTGAAAACGAATTTCCTGATCGCTCTGCCCCTCGACGGTAAATCCGGCGGGCAGGACCAGCAGGTCACCCGGCCCGGCATATTGGTCGGCGCCGGAGAGCGTGAAACGGGTCCGCCCATTCAGGAAATAATAAAACTGGGTCCAGTTGGCCTGCTCCCATTCGGTGGCACGGTAGAAATACCCCGCCCGGCCGTGATATTCTCCAGCCTGGGAGACCCAAAATTCCAGGCGCTGGTCGGGCCTGGCACTGTAGCCCACCCGCCAGTAGCGGTAGCGTTCCGGGCGCTGGCCCTGCCGGGTCCCGCCGCTGGTGGGGCGACGTAGATGTCGCGCCAGCGGTACGGTCACTTTTTTCGTCGTATCTTTCACATCGTCTCCGCTGGGCCCAAGTATATAATAGAAACGGTGCATTCAGTGTCCGTTGAAGCGAAACGTGGAAATTATGAAGCCCTCCCTTTTGACCATCCTCCCGTTTCGAGGAAAACCGTTCCTGGGAATCCAGTTCACCTGCCAGATTTAGTCCAACCGGCAGGTGATTTTATTTAGGAGCAGACCATGGCCCTTCCTTCCAAAGTGGAATACCTGATCATCGGAGCCGGCGTGCACGGGTTGTCCACGGCCTACCACCTGGCCAGGTACCTGAAGCAAAAAGGGATCGGGACCGGAAGCGACATCCTGGTGGTCGACAAAAGCGGGATCGCCGCCGGGGCTTCAGGGGTCGCCTGCGGAAACGTGCGCTGCAATTATTACCAGGAACCGATGACCCGACTGATGATGCATTGCATGGACATCTGGGAATCGGATCCGGATTACTTCGCGTACAACTCCGTCGGTTACCTGACTGCGTCTTTCTCACCGATGCGAGAAGGACTGGAGGCGGTCCACGCGCGGCACAAACAGCTCGGCTATCCCTCCACCCTGGTCACCGGCGAGCGGGAAGTCCGCCGCTACATGCAGACGATTTTCCACGACTGGCAGGCGCAGGGCCTGGAGGCGGTGCTGCACGAGCATCGCGGCGGGCACGCCTGGAGCAAGCAAGCCATCCACGGCCTGGCGATCAAAGCCGAGATGGAGGATGCCGCCCTGGTGACCGGGCCGGCGGTGACCGGATTCCAGTTCAACTCCGCCGGTGAGGTGACCGTGGTCGAAACCGACATGGGCGACGTGGAAGCCGGTCATGTCGTGGTGGCGGTGGGCCCGTGGATCAAAACCCTGTGGCGCATGCTCGAGCTTCCGGAGAAAGTCCCGGACCCGCACAACCCGGGGCAGATGACGGAACTGTGGCGCTTTCTGGCGCTGCAGGAAGGGGAGATCGAGATCAACCCCTACATCCACATCACCAATGACGGCATGCGCCCGCCCCTGGTCCACGTGGACAGCGATGTGCCGCTCTATTCGGAGGACGGCCGCCTGGTCTGGGACCAGCCCTGGGGAATCTATTTCAAGCGTGACAAGCACGCCGTGCAGGGCGGCGCCGTGCCTCTGGACGTCGGCAGCGAAGTCGAGATCGACCCTTATGGCACTCGCAGCCCGTATTACTGCGTCGATGACACGTTTTACGATGTCTGGGTGGCGTCCCTGGCCCACTGCATGAAGCGTTATGAAGGCCAGCGCAAATACGCCTCCAAAAAACCGTCCGGCGGGGTGGGCGCGTTCTCGGCAGACAACTTCCCGATATTCGATTTTGTGGCGCCCAACGTCTACGCCATCGCGGACAGCAACCACGGATTTAAGATGATCGGGGTCGGCGAACAGGTCGCCCGCATTCTGACCGGGGAGAGCAGCGAACTGCTGGCCCCGTTCGCCTTCAGTCGCTATGAGGAGGCAAAAACACTGCCCAAATCGAACGCGCCGTTCCCCTGGATGTAGGAACGTACCACGTGCAAAGTACCAAGTGCAAATTACCACGTGCAACGTGCAATGTCCAATGAAATAAATGCGTAGAATGGTGGGTTGTCAGGGAAGACCCGAAGTGAGCAAGGGAAAATCGAAAGAATCGATCCACCACTCCCCTCAATTTGCTTCCAATCGTTGAACATTGTTCTCGGCACTTTGTACGCTGCACTTTGCACCTGGCACATTTAGAAAATATGACCAAAAAAACAGCAGATCACCTCATCATCGGTGGCGGGTTGTACGGTACCGTCACCGCTTACCACCTGGCCCGATTGGGTGCCAGGGATGTCGTCGTCCTGGAGCGCGGCGAGCTGGGAGCGGGAGGCACGGCCAAGTCCTGCGCCATCGTGCGAACGCACTATTCGATCGAAGCCAACCTGGTGCATGCTGTTGAAAGCCTGCGGATCTTCTCTAATTTCGATGCGATTATCGGAGGCAGCACCGGTTTCGTACGCACAGGCTATTTGATCCTGGGCCCGGAAGCGCACCGCGAACCGATGGAGCGGGTCTTCCGCACCCAGAACCGATATGGAGTCGACACCGCGGTGCTGACTCCTGCTGAGGCCCGGGCGTTCCACCCCTTGCTGCAGTTCGACGATGTCGACGTGATCGGCTACGACTCCCAGGCAGGGTATGCTGACCCCCATTTGACGGTCTCATCCTATGCCCGGCGGGCGCGCGAACGGGGGGTCCGATTTTTCACCGGAACTGCCGTGACCGGGCTGGGACAAAGCCCCGCTGGCTGGATCGTTCGTACGCCGGGGGGCGATTGGGAAGCCCCGCACGTACTGATCGCCGCCGGCCCCTGGGCTCACCAGGTCGCCAATCTGGTCGGGCTGCCGCTTCCTTATGAGGTCAGCCGCCACAAGGTCATCACCCTCCGCTCCAGCACCCCCTACCAGCCGGGATGGCCGGTCGTCAAGGACCTGACCACCCCGGACAAGATCTATTTTCGCCCGGAGACCGGCGGCGTGGTGCTGGTCGGCACCGGCGATCATGGCGATCCGATCGAGGACCCGGACACGCTGACCGATCACATCGATCACGAACATATCACCCGCATAGAAGGCCTGATCGTCAACCGGATGCCTGTTTTCGCGGATGCACAGTGCACCGCCGGCTGGACCGGTCCATACGACATCACCCCGGACTGGAACCCGATCGTCGGTACCGTGCCTGGGCAGGACGGCCTGTTCATCGCAACCGGATTCAGCGGGCACGGCTTCAAACTGGCGCCCACCATCGGGGAAGCGCTGGCAGAGACCATGCTCGGAATCCCCCCCCGTTTACCGATCGACATGTATGCTATGGAGCGCTTTCAGACCGGGGAAATGCTGCAGGGGGCGTATGGAATCGGGTCGATCTCTTGATTTTTATTGGAGTGACTGTCACTTAAGGTGACAGTCACTGAATTTAGCCATGCCTATTTCCCCGTTCGGCCCCCACCTGCCTGCCTTCGCCGGCATCCCGACGTTTATGCGCCAGCCGGCCAGCCGCGAACTTGCCGGCATTGATGCTGCCATCGTCGGGGTGCCCTTTGACGGCGGCACAACCAGCTTTCGCGGCGGCACCCGCTTCGGGCCGCGCAAGATCCGCGAGTTGTCCCTGATTATGTGGGGCTACAACCACCATCACCAGGTGGCTCCCCTGGAAATGCTCAAGCTGAGGGACTATGGCGACGTGGACGTTTCACCCGTCGATATCCAGGCGGCGCACCAGGCGATCGAAACGGAGGTTGGGGCTGTGCTGGCACAAGGCCCCACCGTGATCGCATTGGGCGGCGACCATTCCATTTCCCTGCCTCTATTGCGCGCCCATGCCGCACATCACGGCCCGCTGGCGTTGGTCCAGTTCGACTCCCACTGCGACACCTCCGACAGGCTGTACGACCACGGCACGCCATTCCGGCACGCCGTCCAGGAGGGGCTGGTAGACCGCGACGCCTACATCCAGGTCGGCATTCGTGGGCCGGGGGACCACGCAGCTGAGCGGGATTACGCTCGCGACCTGGGCGCCCGTGTCCTGACTATCGAGCAGGCTTTTGAAATCGGCGTCCCGCGCGTGCTGGAAACCATCCGGGAAATGGTGGCCGGCCGCAAAGTGTACGTCACGCTGGATATCGACGCCGTAGACCCCGCTTACGCCCCCGGGACCGGCACCCCGGAGGTGGGCGGGTTCACCAGCTTCCAAATGCTTCAACTGGTGCGCGGCCTGGCGGGGCTGAACCTGGCCGGATTCGACCTGGTAGAGGTCAGCCCGGCGTACGATCACGGGGACATCACTGCCATCCTGGCCGCCAACCTGGCGTTTGAATTTTTGTCCCTGCTGGCTGTGAAAAAAAACAGGAGCGAGCCATGATCGTTTTCGTCGACCTGGAGCACGAGCGTATCCAACAGGATCCGGACCTGTGGCAGCGCGCCTACGCCTGGCGCCTGCGGACCAAGTACCGGCTGGAGGCCATCTCCGGCGACCGCTGCCTGATCGTGCGCTATGACCGCCTGGATCCCGGTCTTCTGAGGGCGATCAAGGCTCGCGCCGTGGTGGTCAGCGGCTGCTACACCGATTTTGAACACTATTCCGAACGCGAACTGGCCGGCCTGCGGGCGGTTTTCCACCAGGCCGCCTGGCCCACGCTGGGTTTTTGTGCCGGCCAGCAGCTGATGGCCGAGGCCTACGGAGCCCGTATCGCCGAGATCGGGCCGCTGAGCCCTGGCGAGCGCGACGTGTATGCCGACCAGCGAGTTCCTGGCCACGTGCCAGGGAAAAAAGCCGAGCGCGGCTTCATGCCGGTCCATATCCTTTCCGAACACCCATTGATGGCAGGCCTGCCATCCCAGGCTGAATTTTTCCAGGCGCATTATTGGGAATTGAAGGAGTTGCCGCAGGGATTCCACAACCTGGCCCGCAGCCCGATCACGACTTACCAGGCCATCGCTCACGACCGGCTTCCGCTCTTCGGCACCCAGTTCCACCCAGAATATTTCGACGATAAGCATCCGGCCGGGCGCCGGTTGATCGAGAATTTCTTCCGCATTGCACTCGGTTGGCCGGAGGACCTGGCCGGGGCTTCCATTCTTGCGGGCGGTGGCACGCAAGGCACCACCACCGCCCCTCCGGATGGGGCAGTCAAACCGGAATCCCAGTCAGGAAACGGATAAATCGACGCTCATGCAACCCAAGGAATGATTCGCGATGGCAAAAACACGAAAACGCATTCGACCCGCTCGCCAGGTCGGCAAAGCGCCGGCGGCAAACCCCTTCCCTGCCGGCCTGCAGGGAGGTAAATACCGCCCATTGAGCGATGAGGACGTATTGAGAATCCACAAGGCTGCCCTGGCCGTGTTGGCGCGCACCGGCATCGAGGTGGTTGATTCAGAATGCCGCCAGATCCTCGAGAAGGCGGGCGCCCGGGTGGACCCGAATGCCGACCGGGTCTATTTCCCACCCGAGCTGGTCGAGAATACAATGAAACAGGCCAACCGGAACGTCGTGCTGTATTCTCAGAACGGGCAGCACGACCTGCATCTGCGTGACCGGCGGGTCCACCTGGGGACCGGCGGTGCGGCGGTCAAGGTGCTGGATCTGAACGGCCGGGTGCGCGAATCGGTCCTGCGCGATATTTACGATATCGGCCGCCTGGTGGAAACGCTGGACAACATCCATTTCTACATCCGGCCGGTGGTGGCACGCGATCTGTCGAACGAGGATATCGACGTCAACACTTTTTACGCTGCGCTGGCCGGCACCAACAAACACGTCATGGGCGGGATCTACTTCCCTCACAAAGTTGCTGAGGTCCGGCGGCTGGTCGAATTGATGGCCGGCAGCGCGGAGAATTTTCTGGCCCGGCCGTTCATTTCGCTCAACCTGGGCGTGATTGTCAGCCCGCTCAAGTTCGCCCCCGAGACGGTCGAGACCGCCACTGCCGCCATCCGGGCCGGTATTCCGCTATCGGTGGTCTCCGCGCCGCTGGCAGGCGCCACCGCTCCGGCATCGCTGGTCGGCACCCTGGTGCAGACCACGGCCGAAGAGCTGGCGGCCTTTACTTATGTCAACTTGCTGCGTCCCGGCCACCCGACCCTGATGGGTGGTATGCCGCTGGTCGCCGACCTGCGTACCGGAAACATGATTGGGGGCAGCGCGGAGATGGCCCTGATGGACGCCGCTTCCGCCCAAATCGCCCATTTTTACGGGCTCCCAATTTACAACTCCAGCGCTATCACGGAGAGCAAACTTCCGGATGTTCAGGCCGGTTTTGAGAAGGGATTGACGACCGCCGTGCAGGCCCTGGCCGGAGCGGAGTACATCCACCATTCGGCCGGGATGCTGGAATCGATGCTCACCGTGGCTTACGAGCAATACGTAATCGATGACGACATCAACGGGCAGGCGATGCGACTGGTGAAGGGGATTGAAGTGACTGAGGAAGCCCTTTCCCTGGACGTAATTCACCAGGCGGTCAACACCGACGGCCATTATCTTGGCGCCGCCCAGACCATCGACCTGATGCAGCGGGAATTCCAGTACCCGCACACCGCCGATCGCGGGACCCGAAAAGACTGGGAGCAGGCCGGGGAGTTGGATATGCGCGAACGGGCCCGGAGAAGAGCGCTCCAGGTGCTTAGGACAGCTTTTCCAGCTATCATTTCAAAAGACATCGACCGGCAGATCCGCGAAACGTTCAACATCCTGCTTCCGCTCGAGGCGATGGAAACCTACCCGTAGGGGATGTGTGCTATGAAAATCGGTTTTATCGGCCTGGGAAACATGGGGTTCTGGATGGCCCGCAACCTGTTGCAGGCGGGTTACGCCATGCACGTCCACGATCTGGAACCCAACCGTGCCCAGGGCTTGCTGGAAAAAGGGGCCTACTGGGCACAAGATTACCAGGAGTTGCCCCAACGATGCCCGATCGTGTTCACCTCCCTACCAGGACCGCCGCAGGTCGCACAGGTGCTCCTCGGAGAAAATGGCCTGCTCGCCGCCTTGCAAAGCGGCCAGACATGGATCGATCTGACAACCAATTCCCCGGAACTCGTCACCCGCATCGCCGAACTCGGGGAGGCGAAGGGCGTCCGCACCCTCGAGGCGCCGGTCACCGGTGCGGTCGACGGGGCCCGTGAGGGACGGCTGTCTTTGTTTGTCGGCGGGGATCAGGAGCTTTACCGGTCGATGGAGCCCGTATTCAAGCCACTGGGGCGCACGTTCCACACCGGCGCCATCGGGACGGGCAATATCGCCAAGCTGGTCACCAACCTGTTGTGGTTCATCCATGCCGTGGCGATCGGAGAGGGGCTGGTCCTGGGCGCAAAAGCCGGCATCGACCTGGAAAACCTGTGGGCGATCATCAAGTCCAGCGCTGGCAACAGCTGGGTGGCGGAGCATGATGTCCCCTCCATCTTTGCCGGCCATTATGACCCCTCTTTCAGCCTGGATCTTTGCCTGAAAGATTTGCGATTGACGATGGAAGCAGGAAAACAGCTGGATATCCGTTTGGAATTAGGCGGCCTGGCGGAGCGGATCTTTCAACGGGCCCAGACAGAATTCGGCGGATCGGCCGGGGAACTCCACGTGGTAAAGCTGTTGGAAGATGCCACTGGGGTATCTCTCCAGGTCTCAGGATATTGATTTGCCTGTCCCATTTACACAATTCTCCCGCGGCCAAATACTCCTGCTGGACGGTGCCACAGGTACCGAACTGCAAAAGCGCGGCGTTCCCATGAACCATGCAGTCTGGTCCGCTACCGCCACCCTGACCCATCCCGAAATATTGCGCCAGATCCACCTGGATTACATCGAAGCCGGCGCCCAGCTGATCATCGCAAATACTTTTTCCACCTCCCGTCATCTTTTGAGCCAGGCCGGCATGGAAAAGGATTTTGTGCGCTTAAATCGGCGCGCCGTTCAGATCGCCCGGGAAGCCCGGGAAGTCTCCGCCCAATCAGGGGTTTTGGTCGCCGCCTCCATTTCGCCAGAAAATTTTGAGTTCAATCCGCCCCCGGTTTCATTGGCGAAGGATTTTTTTGCGGAACAATCCGAGATTTATGCAAAGGCAGGCGCCGACCTGATCATGCTGGAGATGATGCGCGAGGTAGAATATACGCAGGCCGCGCTGGACGCTGCCAGGTCATGCGGTCTGCCGGTTTGGGTCGGCTTGAGCTGCCAGGTCGACCCGGTTGGAGAGGTGCGCATGTGGGGCGGCAGGACAACCCTGGAACAGGTTGTTCAAAACCTGGATTTGGCAAAAGAAGAAACATTAATTTCCATCATGCACACCCTGACCGAAAATATCGAGCCGTCCCTGGAGGTCCTCAAGCGCAATTGGGACGGGTACACAGGCGTATACGCCCATTCCGGAAAATTTATGATGCCGGATTGGCAGTTCATCGATATGATCAGCCCTGCTGATTACGCCGCTTCAGCCCGCGGTTGGTTGGATCTGGGTGTGCAGATGGTCGGTGGCTGTTGTGGTATCGGGCCTGACCATATTCGCGAATTGCGCTCTATGATCGCCCTCAGAAGCACCCAGGAGACATAATGCTGGCTGGAATCCATGGAAAAATCCTGCATATCGACCTGTCCCTAGGGACTGTCCAGGTTGAGAATCCGCCTGAGGAGGTCTATCGACTGTTGGTCGGGGGCCGCGGGCTGATCGCATATTTACTGCTGCGCGACCTGCCTCCCGGAACCGATCCCCTCAGCCCGGACAACTTGCTGATCTTCGCACCGGGAATCCTCCAGGGCACCAGCCTTCCGGGCGCTGGGCGCCACGGAGTGGGCGGCAAATCTCCCCTGACCGGCGCCATCGCCAGCTCGGAGGCCGGTGGCTGGTGGGGGCACGAGTTCAAGCGGACCGGCTACGACGCGCTGGTGATCCGCGGCCGGGCGGATACTCCGGTGTACATCTTGATTCAAGATCAAGATGTGCAGATCCGACCTGCGGATCATCTCTGGGGCCGGCACACCCACCCGGTCCAGGTCGCCATCCAGGAAGAGCTGGGCGACGAGCGTATCCGGGTGGCCCAGATCGGACCGGCTGGCGAGAACCAGGTCAGGTACGCCGCGGTCATGCACGACGTCAACCGCGCCGCCGGGCGCAATGGCCTGGGCGCCTTGATGGGCTCCAAAAACCTGAAAGCCGTCGCTGTGCGCGGCACCACCCGGGTCCCCATCGCAGAGCGGCAGCCTTTCAATGAGACCGCCAGATGGCTGGGCGCAAACTACAAGACCCTGGCTGCATGGGCCACCTCCCCCGGCCGCGGTACCCAGGATTCGCTCATGAACTGGGCCTACAAGGGCGGTTTGCCGGTGCGGAATTTTAGCGAGCCGGTTTTTGAAAACCCCGAACTGCTCAGCGGTGAGCGCAATTACGAGATGTTCCTCAAAGAACGCGATACTTGCCAGGCCTGCCCGATCGACTGCAAGCAGGTGTTCGAGCACGACGACGAAAACCCCTACCGCAAGCTCGATCCGGCTTACGGCGGGCCGGAATATGAGGCCATGTCCGGCCTGGGATCCAACTGCGGGGTGGAGGACAACCTGGCCGTCGCCAAGGCCAACGAGCTTTGCAACGCCAACGGCCTGGATGCCATCTCGACTGGCGCTTCGATCGCTTTTGCCATGGAGTGCTTCGAACGCGGCATTATCGACGAAACCATCACCGGCGGCATCGCCTTTCGCTGGGGTGATGGGGAGCTGCTGCTCCGGGCGGTGGAGCTGATCGCAGCCAGAGAGGGCTTCGGGGACCTGCTGGCAGAAGGGGTGGACCGCATGAGCGCTCG
>JBFKII010000116.1:0-10986 GCA_041632295.1 Anaerolineales bacterium
TGCTTCCATTCCTTGCCGCTCTCGCAGCGCTGACCGATGCGGGAGCGGCAGTTTTTTGGGTCCTCCCAGGTGGGAAAGGCAATTCGCTTAGCTCCGTTTGATCAGGTCTTCGAGCGAATCCAGTTCTGCCGGAATGCGGGTAGGTTTTAGCGATCGGTTGACGATATCGGGGTCTTTTAGCCCGTGCCCTGTGCAGACCGCCACCACCCTGCTGCCCCTCAGGTCCATCCTGCCGTCGCGCAATTCTGCCGCCAATCCCGCCAGGCCGGCGGCTGAGGCCGGCTCGACCCAAATCCCCTCCCCGGCCAGGCGTTTCTGCATGGCAAGGATGGCTTCATCTGGAACAGCCGTGATCCGTCCACCGGATTCTTCTGCGGCGGCCAGGGCCTGTTCGCCGCGCGCCGGCCGCCCGATGCGGATGGCGGTTGCTACCGTCTCCGGCTGGTCGATCGGGTGACCCGCCACCAGGGGCGCGGCTCCCGCCGCCTGTACGCCCAGAAGGCGAGGCAGGCCGCTGCCTTTCTCACTTTCCCACTGGCGGAATCCCAACCAGTAGGCCGAAATATTTCCGGCGTTGCCCACTGGCAGGCATAGCCAGTCCGGAGAGGTTCCCAGGGTTTCGAGGATTTCGAAAGCGGCGGTTTTCTGACCTTCCAACCGGTAGGGATTGATGGAATTCACCAGGGCGATCGGGTGTTTTTCAGCGATTCTTACCACCATGCCCAGTGCGTCGTCAAAAGACCCCTGGACCTGAACCACCTGGGCCCCATAGGCCACCGCCCCGGCCAATTTTCCCGCCGCCACTTTGCCCTCCGGGATCAGCACAATGGCGCGGATCCCGGCCCGTGCGGCGTACGCTGCGGCGGAAGCGGCCGTGTTTCCCGTCGAAGCACAGATCACCGCCCTGACGCCCCGTCCGACCGCTTCGCCGATCGCAGCGGTCATGCCGCGGTCTTTGAACGAGCCGGTCGGATTGAGCCCTTCAAACTTGACATACAAATCAAAACCGCCCCCCAAATCCTCCGCCAGCCTCGGAACGGGGATCAGCGGGGTATTCCCCTCGTGAAGGGAGATTGAGGCGGTGTAATCAGGAAGGTCGAGATAGGCCCGGTATTTTTCCACCAGCCCGGAATGTCGGATCGGTTCGTGCATCATGGATTATTCAGGTTTGCTCGTTTCCGGATTTTCCGGATTCGTCTGGCCGCTCAAAAATGGTGCAAGGGCGGAAGGGTTGAGCCCCATGCGCATTTCAGCCAACAGGCTTTCAAATTCAATCGCCGTCCTGGCTTCTGCGGCCGCCAGGGCATCAGGAAACAACGGTCCGCGTTCGGGGGAGTCGAGGTTCATGTTGGCATGCGAGTCCGGCGGCAGCAGGCGACGCAGCAGGGGCCGGAGGGACTTGAAATAGGTCAGCGCCTCCAGCGGGTAATAAACTCGTGCGGCAAAAAGGTCCGGCGAGTCCAGGATTTCATTGTCCAAAGGGTAGATCGCCTTTTCGGGATACCGCTTCCGCCACAGGGCGACGTAGTTCGTGTGGCTGTAGAAATCCTGCAAAGCGTGGGTCCAACGCCCCAGGGCTTGCCAGGCATTTTTCAGAGTTTCAGGGGTGCGGGCACTCTCGAAAACCTCACGTCGCTGGTCTGCGACGTAAACATGTGCCCGCTCAAACGCATTGGCGTCAAAATGGTACTCCCCACGCAGGAGGTTGCGCAGCGAGTCCTGGCCGGTGTTGGCTTCCACGATCACCTCCAGAGCCGAACCACTGAAAAAAGGAGACAGCGCGCGCCGAGTCATCTGAATGTGATACTTTTCTTCCATGATGGGTCCACCGGCCGGGCAAGGCTTTTCCCTAGGGCATATCCCCGACCGTGATACTGTCCTTGATTTTATCGTATGTCGCCGGTCCGATCCCCGATACGTTGACGATATCGGAGATGATCTCAAACGGACCATGGTCTTCGCGGTAAGCGATAATCTTCTGTGCCGTGGCCGGCCCGATCCCGGGAAGGGTTTCCAGCTGCGATTGGGTTGCCAGGTTGATGTTGATTAGTCCGTTTCTTTCTGCCTGGGCGCCAGATGGCTGCGTCTGTGGGGCCTCCACCGCCGTGGAGCCGCGGCTGGCCGTGGGGGTGCGGGTCGGCGGCAGAAAAGGCACTTCCACCCTGTCCCCATCCGAGAGCTTCATCGCCAGGTTTAAACCGGCCAGGTCTCCCACCTCGACGATTCCACCGGCCGCTTCGATCGCCTCTTGAAGTCGCGCCCCGGGGGCCAGTGGATACACCCCGGGTTTCGATACCGCTCCGGTCACGTGCACCTGCAGGGGAGGCGGGGTTGGTGGGGGGTGCAGGAGGACCGGCTCCCCGCGCGGCGGGGAAGCGGTCAGCCAGATCAAGGCCGCCGCCAGCATTCCGGAAACTACCAATAAGAGCGCGTGGATCAGGTTTTTCACGATCACCCCCTGTAAAGCATTTCTCCTGATTATACGTCCCTCTTTTATAATTTCCCCCGCAGATATCGTGCTCGGGAAAAGGGGGACCCGGCACGTTGGGCGCGATCATGACCGGAACCATCATCAACGTGATCACAGTGACTATTGGCAGCCTGATCGGCCTGTTCTTCGGCAACCGGTTGCCCGAGCGCGTACACCAGACGGTTGTGGCGGGCATCGGCCTGTTCACCGCCTGTCTGGGAGTGCTCATGTTCCTGGACACCAACAACCCGATCATCGTCCTGGGCAGCCTATTGGTGGGCGGCCTGCTGGGGGAATGGGGGCGGATCGAAGCGCGGCTGGAGAACACCGGCGGGTGGCTGCAGGACCGGTTCGCCGGCGGGGGGAGCGATGCTCCTGGCAGGGAGCGCTTCATCAAGGGCTTTCTGACCGCCTCGCTGGTATTCTGCGTCGGCCCGCTGACCATCCTGGGTTCCATCCAGGACGGGCTGACCGGAGACTACCGGCTGCTGGCAATCAAGTCCACCCTCGATGGGTTCGCGGCGATCGCGTTTGCGGCATCCCTGGGGTTGGGTGTGCTGTTCTCCATCCTGGTGGTGTTCGGTTTCCAGGGAGGGCTCAGCCTGCTGGCGGAGGGGGTCACTTCGGTCTTCCCCGCGGACCTGCTGGAATTGGAGATGATCCCCGAAATGTCGGCGGTAGGGGGGGTGCTGCTGGTAGGGCTGGCGATCAGCAGCCTGCTGGAGCTGAAAAAGATCCGGGTAGGCAATTTCCTGCCGGCGTTGTTGATCGCCCCTTTGATCGTGTGGTTTTTGGAATTTTTATAATTGCGAAATGCGCCTGTCAAAGCTAGCTCGACGGGCGCAATTTGTTTACTCATTACTTCTTTAGTTTTTTAGTGTGTTCGGCGCCGTCGACTCGGGCGCGTTATTGCGGTTGCGGTTTACGAACCTGCTGACCAGTTCGTCGTCCCAGGAGTCCAGCTCCAGGAGGTATCCCCACGAGGTCATCACCAGCGGGCTTTCTGTCGTGGTGTTCGGAAAGCCGATGATCTTGAATTGGTTTTCGGTATCGATCACCGTCCGGATGTTGTTTTTCAGCGTGTCGCATTCCGATTCGGACACCAGGCTGCAGTTGTACCAGAGCACGACGTAGCCGTGTTCCATGCTGTGCACGATGAAGCCTGTCGCGTTTTGGAGGGGATCCGCCCATCGGTCATCCTCGTCGTAAAAGCCGGAGCCTAATGTTCCGCTGTAATGCGGTCCAGAAGTCGGTGGGTTGCTGCTGTATTGCGGGAGTGGTTCGCCGGGATTAAGATGCACCTCGGCGCCCGTGGCTGGGATTTGTTCCCCAATCGGCGTTCGGAAGGCGGAGTTCCACACCAGGAAACCCACCAGGACGGCCGCCAACCCGATGCCTCCCCACAGGATCAACCGCGACCGCAGTTGCTCCCGCCTCCTTCTTTCTTGTCGCTGCTGGCGGACGCTTTTTTTTGGGGGTCGTTTGCTCATTCCTTTTCCTCACACAGGTTTTTCTACTATTTGCAGCAGTTTCCTGGAATGGAACCGCTGAATGATAGCCGATAACCCGGGCCGTGCATGGCTGATTCTCCAATTCACATCGAACCCTAAGATCCCACCCGCACCAGCGCCTCTGCTGGGCAATTCCAAACCCCGCATAGGGTTTGGGCGATGTTTCGCTATTGCCGGTGAAATCCGGGTTGCATTGGGATCAAAAAAAAACCGAAATGCATGCCCCGCCCAGGTTACAGAATGTATTGGAATACCGGGTACATATCGCCCGTCGGATCGAAATGTGTTTTTTGATACAGCTGGCGGGAAGCCAGGTTGTCGCTCTGGGTATTGACCGTCACCCGCAAGGCGCCGCGGGCCTGAAACCTGGCCAATAGGTCGTGCACGAGCGCATAGCCGATGCCTTGGCCCTGCTGGGCGGGGTCCACCGCCAGCCGGGCCAGATGCCCGCCAAGTGGGCTGGGGGTGCTGACCTGGTAGCCGCAAATCCCGTTCTCGCATTCCGCCACCGTGGCCAGCAGAGATTGTTCAAAAGAGAGCCGGACCGCTTCCGGGGAGTAACGCCAGATGGGGTCAAAAGCCAGGCCGTCGATGCGGTGGACTTCGACCAGGTCTTCATCCGTCATTGGCCGTATCCTGCCGTGAAAGGGCGCCGGCCGAATTGGATGCGTCCCCGTTTCCCAGGAAAGCAAGATCACCTCTGTAACCTGCATGAATCCGCTTTCCACCAACAATTCCCGGTACCATCTTTCCAGGGCGATGGAAACCACGCTGTGAACACCCGGTATCTCGCGGAGCTGCCCGATCGCAGCCGGCCAAAGTGTATCCCATGTCGGCCGCAGTCTGGCCAGCGAGTTGACGGCAAAAGCCCGGATCCAGGCCACGGGCTCTGGATCCGGCGGGCAGGCAAGCACAGCTGTTACCCGCCCGAACCGTTCCGCGACCAGAAACGGGTTTCGCCCGACCCATTCCAGGGGCATCTTCCAGTCCATGTGGCGGTGGACATACTGTTCGAAATGGAGCAGGTTATTGATTGCGAGGCGGTCGTCCGTGGTGGCGCTGCGGACCGTAAGTTGATCGGAAAAAGTCCTGCGGATCATGACTACCGGTTCATCAGTTTCCCCGGAATGCTCAAGAGCTTTTTCAGCATGCGCTGGGTCAGGGAAGGCTTTCGAACGCCTTCGATCCCCGACTCCATGCTGGCGATGGCTTCCATGTAGCGGCCGGAGCCCATTTGCAGGCGGGAGATGGATTGAAGCACACTGGCGCGCATGTCATCCTCACCGAGTTCCTTCAGGATCTGGGCAGCCTCCCAGTACAGCTTTTCGGCCTCTTCTTTGCGACCAAGTGCCCCCAGCGCGGCGGCCTGGTTCCCAAGCGACAGCGCCTGTCGCTTTCGGTCCCCCGACTCTGCAAATATTTCCGCGGTGCCCATAACGGCCTCAAGGGCAGCCTGGGAGTCGTCGTTCTGCAGCAGCGCCACACTGCGATTGTTTGCCATTTCGGCCGCGTTCAGATCGTCCCCAGAGGCTCGGAACCCGTTTTCCGCGGCTTGAAAAGCGGCAGCCGCCTGGGGATAATCCTGCTTTTCAAAGGCAGTTTTACCGTCTCGGGCGAGTTGCGCCGGAGTGATCGCATCGGTCATAGTGTGATATCCAGCAGTCCTTCAGCAACCGCTCGCAGCCGTTTGACATCCATTTCGCTCAGGGTCCGGGCGATTTCAAGGTAAGGCCGGTTGTAAGGCTTGATGACAAATTCCTGGAGTTCTTCGGGCATTTCCAGCAGCCTTTCCAGGGAACTGTGCTCACGCATCCAGGCACCGACCGGACCATGCCCGTCGAAAAATTCCTGGATTGTCGTTCCCAGTCCGCTGGCGATGGCTTCGAGATCGGTCAGCGGGATCGGCTGTTCCCCGGACTCGTATGCGGACAGCCGGGCCTGCTCCAACCCCGTTCGTTCGACGAGCTCAGAGAGTTCGATTTCGTCCGCCTCGCGTTTTTGGCGGATTTTGACCCCGATGATCCGCTGTCGCAGATCCTGCAGCTTCTGCCGTTTTGCCGCTTTTTCGGAGGCCTGCTCGCGGTTCTGGATCACCTGGCTGCTCCAAAAATGGGAAAGTGGGGTGTTAAGGAAATAGGCCAGTGCTTCCAACTGCGGCAGGGTGGGTGCCGACTCACCGGACTCAAAGGCGCCATATTCCGCTTCAGGGATCCCCATCGCCTCGGCGCATTCGGCGGGTTCGCGGCCGGCGTGCTCGCGCGCATCTCGGATCAGGATCGCCAGTTTTTTTATTCTCAAGATAGTCGTTTTTTCAAGGCTCATCATGAACTCCCATGGAAGAATCAAAGATCATTATAGCAGAGCGGGTGCGGCTGGAAAATCGCCGGTCCCGGCCTGCGGACCGGACATCCGGGGATTGAATGGTCTGGTTTCTGCCAGCCTATCGCCGGCTGAATATTGGTCCCAGCGGACCCAGGAACATAGGCAGCCCTCCATCAGGATGGATCCGAGCGCGGCAGGGAAAACGAGAAAACCGAGCCCACTCCGGCCCGGGATTCGACCCGAATATCGGTCTCATGGGCCTGGAGGATTTGCTTGACCAGTGCCAGCCCCAGCCCGGTGCCGCCATGCTTGCGTCGCGCGGAGCCATCCAGCTGGTGAAAGACCTCGAAAATTTCATCCACTCTTTCCGGAGGGATCCCTTCTCCGTTGTCCACCACGGAAAATATAACCATGTGTTTCCACTCCGTTACCTTCAAGCCGACCAGCCCGCCTTGGGGGGTGAACTTGATGCCGTTATCCAAAAGCTGCATCAGAACCCAGGCGATATTTTCCGGATCCGCATGGATATGCTGTTCATTTTCCGGCATCTGGACTTCGAGTTGGATTTGTTTCTGATCGGCCAGATCACGCATTTTGGGGACCACCCGATCCACCAGTTCGCCGACCTGGACAGGTTCCAACCGCAGGGTGATCTGGCCCTTGGAAGTGTCCGAGAACTTGATCAGGTCATTGATCAGCGATTCCAGGCGCAGGATGGCGCGGTCCATGACCGCTAAGGCTTTGTCCTGATCTTCCGAGGTCGGCCCCAGGCTGTTGTCTGCCATCATCTCGGTATAGCCTTTGATATGGGTCAGAGGCGTGCGCAATTCGTGGGAGATATTGGCGATGAAATTCGCTTTTAGCTGGTTGAGCTCCGTCAGCCGGTTGAGGGCCTGTTGCAGGTCTTCTGTGCGTTCGGCAACCCGGTTTTCCAGCTCTTCGTTGGCGCTTTTCAGGGCGTCCTGGAGCTGGAGAATCTGTTCGGTGACGGTCTTGTCGAGCGTTGCCTGGTCGATCAGGCCCAGAAACATCATTGCCTGTCCGATTAAGATCGGGTTCCCTTTCTGGGCTTGCTCCTTCTGGTAATTCAGCGCCAGCTGCAGCTGTTTATCGCTTAGTTCACCGTACTTTACCAGCTGCTCTCCCAGGCGGGGAACCAGGATCTCCGGGGCGACCGGAACGTCCATGATTCCCTGTGGTTCCCCGCTGAAAATGGCGTTCTCCGCAATGACGGCTGAGAGCGCCAGATCGACGCCGCAATTCATGCAGTGCCGGTCCTTGATCCCGACCGGGTGTTTGCAGAGCGGGCAAACAGAATCTATCATCGCCCTAATCTTAATGCCAGATGCACTGCGGCGCAACAAGCAGGAAGCGCCGATTGAGACTGGCTACTTTTCCGGGTTGGAGGTATAAAAGGCCCATTGCTCAGGAAGAGGTACGAATTTATGCCCACCTTCAACCAACCCGGTCTATCCCCTGAAGCCGTCGCCGCCCGCATCCGCGAGTCGCAGGCCGCGCTCCAACGGCTGCAGAACAACCCGCGTGTCGGCAAAATCGTCATCGTGGTGCCGGCGGACGCCTGCCCGTCCTGCCAGGAGGTCTTTGGCACTTATGAAAAGGTGGAAACCCCTGCGTTGCCGATCGAATACTGCACGCATCCGCTCGGCTGCCGGGCGACCTACCAGCCTTTTATCGACGAATTGTATCCATGAGAAACCCGGCGAAGTGTGGAACGGTCTTGTAGCGCCGGTTCACACCCTGGGAATCCGTCGAAAAATCAATTTTCATTCGGCCGATCTTCTTCCGGGCGATTGTTTCTTAGCCATTCCCCCACCAACCGGTATGCGTCTTCCTGGCTTTCGATTTCACCGGTGGCCTGCGCTTCGCGCACTTTTTCCAGCATCCGGCCGATAACCGGGCCCGGAGACAGGCCAAACTGGTTTATCAAATCCCGACCATTGATCACTGCTGCCGGACGCACGCTATCCTCCGGCCGTTCCCACCAGTTTTCCAGCAACACCCGGCACAGATCGAGATATTTTTCCCACGTGTCCCGGGTCAGCGTGTTTCCGTAGATCCCCAGCACATCGGCCAGTGACAGCAGGCAGACATCCAGACCGCCTGGCCCTGCGTCCCGGAAAAAGCGGTAGATCGCCCGCCGGGAGGGAGGTTTTCCTGTCTGGACCAGGTGGTGAGGTCGCATGTGGTTCCGGACGATGCGTTTCACCCGCCGGATTTCTTCATTGCTGAACTTAAGCTCTCTGGCAAGGCGACCAACCATCTTCGCCCCGGCCTCTTCATGCTCGAAAAAACGGATGCGCCCGTCCGGATCGACCGTGCGGGTGGCGGGCTTGCCGGCATCATGGTAGAGGGCGGCCAGGAACAGCAGCGGCCGCCAGGGTCGATCGGGGATGATCTCCTCTTCCAGGTGCTCTTTGAACTGGCTGCGAAATCGGCCCAGCCGCAGGGAGGCGAGGCCCATCCAAAGGCTGGCCGCCGCTTCCGGGTCCGGCGAGGGTCCGGCGATGAAATCCAACAACTTCTCAAGTTCGCGCAGCACCGCCAGGCTGTGTTCCCAGACATCGGAAATGTGAGGAGCAGGTTGGGTCACGCCGCCGGCCGCTTCCAGGTCTGGAAAGGTATGGGGGAACAGGCCAAGCGCGGACACCATGCGCAGCATCGTGTGGGTTTTTGGCCCCTCCAGCAGCTTGAAAATCTCGTCGCGGCGCCGCTCCGGGGAGACCCGGGATAAAAGCGGGACGGCCTGCTCCAACCAGATCCGGGTTTCGCGATCCATTTTCAATTGGTAGGAGACGGCCATGCGCACGGCCCGCAATGTCCGCAGCGGATCGTCGGCGAAGGCGCGGCTGGAGCAGGCCCGCAGGCGCCGCTGCCTGAGGTCTTCAAGGCCGCTCAACGGATCGAGCAGGTGCGAGGGGTCCCGTACGTCGAACGCCAGGGCATTGACCGTGAAATCGCGTGCCTTGAGGTCCGCTTCGAGGTCTGCCCCGCGGTAGGTGGCGAAGTCCAGGATGATACGCTTGCCGCCGGGATTCGGAACCAGAACGCGGCCGGTATCCCGCTCGCTGTCCAGCGGGTAGACATCCGTGCCGAGGTGATCCGCCACTTTTCGGGCGGTGGCTATGCCGTTTGCGGGCAGGGCGAAGTCCAGGTCGCGGGTCGGGCGCTGGAGCAGCATGTCCCGCACGGCGCCGCCGACCAGGTACACCGGGGTCTCCTCCGGTAGGGCGGGGCGGATGCGCGCCAGCAGCGGCTCGAGCGACCCATCGCCATGGAGGGCGGAATTGGCAGGATGGCCGTTCCCCCCGGATCGCGGTGCCAAGCTCATCGTTGTCCCCTATTCCGGTGGAGTGAAGGTTTCAGGGTCGACCGCTGCGATATACGGCAGCTCGCGGTAGTACTCATCGATGTCCAGGCCGAAGCCGAAAACGAATTCATCGGGGATAACGAATCCGGCATAATCGATCGGGATTTCCACCGCGCGCCGTTCGGCTTTGTCAAGGAGGGTGCAAATTTTGAGACTCTTCGGATGGCGGGTCTCGAGCAGTTCGAGCACAGTTTTCAGCGTGTAGCCGCTGTCGATAATGTCCTCCACCAGCATCACATTGCGGTCGTAGATGTCGGTTTTCAGATCGAAATTGATGCGCACGTGGCCGGTCGATTGGCGCGCCCCGACGCCGTAGGACGAAACCGCCATGAAATCAATCTGGTGCGGTATGCGGATTTGTCGCATCAGTTCGGTCAGAAAGACCACCCCACCGCTGAGGATGCAAACCAGCAGCAGGTCTTTGCCCTGATAGTCCTGGCTGATCTGCCGGCCGAGCTCCTCTATTCGCTTCTGCAGGGTGGCTGAATCGATCAAGATTTCTTTGATGATTTCTTGCGGGGGGTGATCGTTCATGGTTTCTCCCTCGGCACCTGATGGCACCGGCGACAGCGCGCTTCGTACATTTCGTCCGCCCCGACGATCACGATCGGGTCGTCATAGCGGGCGGGCTGCCCGTTGACCAGCCGCTGCGTGCAGTAGGCCGCTTCGCCGCAAACCACGCAGATGGCCTGCAGTTTCTGCACGCTCTCCGCCTGGGACATCAACACCGGCATCGGGCCGAAGGGTTCGCCGCGGAAATCCATGTCCAGGCCGGCGACGATCACGCGCAGGCCTCGGGCAGCCAGACGGTGGGCGATCCCGGAGATCTCCGGGCCGAAAAACTGGGCTTCGTCGATCGCCACCACGGTGGTTTCGGGGTCCAGGTTTTCGATGATCTCTGCGACCTTCTCGATGGGCTGCGCCTGAAAAACGCTGCCGTCATGGGAGGCGACTTTCTCGACGGAATAGCGGTCGTCGATGATCGGTTTGAACACCTGGACTTTCTGCCGGGCGATCGTCGCACGCCGCAGCCGCCGGATCAGTTCGTGCGTTTTGCCGCTGAACATGGATCCGGTGATCACTTCAATGGACCCGTGTTGGTGTTTCATGGTCCTCCTGAATGCTTGCGGGGTTGCTCGCTGGAACGCGGGCGAAAGGCTCCCGGCGGGCGCCGGGTGCATCCTCTCATCCGGCGGGATTCTACCATGTCCGGCTTTGGGATTTGTAGCCAACAAGCCCGTTTTTTTGCGAAGGAGGTAACCGGGACCAGGGTCCTAGCTAGTTTCTGGTGCGAA
>JBFKII010000117.1:0-10931 GCA_041632295.1 Anaerolineales bacterium
AAATATGCGTTGAGCATATCCGCAACGTCCAGATCATCCTCCACTATCAGCACGATTTGCTTTTCGTCGGCCATGTTCGGCTCCGATCAGCGGATTGGGTTCTTCTGGATCACGAACTCGCAGACATCATCCCCCATGGCGATGCATTTCGATTCGTTGACTCTGAACTCGAGCCCGCCGGATACCCACTTCAGGCTTTCCTGGAGCATGCCCGTGGCGATGAAGCAGACTGGCTTGTCCACCCCGGTGCGGCCCCAGCAGACCGGGCAGCGGTGTATGGTGTAAACGATCTCGTTGGCTTCTTCTTTGACGGTTGTGTGCTGGTCGCTGATCTGGCTGAAGATCTTGGCCATCGCCGGCAGGCCGATGCGCAGCTTTGCCGGCAGGGGCAGGACCCGAAAGGCCAGGTCGCCGACGCCCGCCAGCGCGCCGAAGTTGCGCAGGGCGTCCTCAAACAGCGCCCGGCCGGCGCGCAGCGCCAGCCCGCGGCCGCCGCGCGGCCCGTACATCTCCTCCAGCGCGTAATTGAGCATGGAGTACTCGGAGAAATTAAAACTTTTCTCGAGGTTATCGGGCGGATTGTTGTCGATCAGGTGGGGCAGGTGCGCCAGGTTCAAAATGGCGTTCAGGCCGTTCCGGCCCATGACCTGCTCAAAGGCCTTGACGGTGATCAGGGCGAACTTGTTCGGGTAGTAGTAACCGCTGGGTGGGATAGGTTCCATAAGCTAAATCAGGCCTGCCAGGTCCTCAGTGGCCCGGCGCATGTCCAGCAAGATCAGGCCGAGCTTGGCTTCTTTGCGGGCCATCACCGTGAGCACGGCTTCTTCGCCGACGGACATCAGCAGCACGTAGCCGTTTTCCCCTTTGATGTACACTTGCTCCAGCGAACCGCGCCCGAGCTCGCCGGCGATCCGCTCGCCCAGAGAAAGCATAGCCGCGGACATGGCGGAGACCCGGTCTTCCTCCACATCTTGAGGCAGGGCCGAGGCGATGGAGAGCCCGTCTACGCTGACAATGGCGGAGGCTTCCACGTCCTGGGAAGAAACCTGCAGATTCCGCAGGCGCTCGACCATTTGTTGAGTTCTCGATTTGCTCAAGACGTGCTCCTGTGAGGGTTTGCAGCCGGGCCCTGTGCTTTCCCTGCAACCCATGCAAACCTTAAAATCCTCAACCTTAAATTGAGGACGATTTCTAATGTAGCACAGCGCCCAAAATGTGTCAAGCGAAGCAGCCTTCGGATGATTTTCGCCGTTTTTGTGCGATTCAGGGCGTTTTTTTAGGCCTGTATCCCTTCGGGGGATGCCGGGAGCCGGAAATCGGCTACAATTCGGCATCATGCCAAAAATAACTCCAGGACCCATCCTCGTGGTGGAAGACGTTCCCAACATCCGCCACCTGCTTGAAGTGACTCTTCGATTTAAAGGCTATCCCGTGATCACCGCCGGCCATGGAAACGAGGCCCTCGAAATGATCAAGGACCAGCGGCCCGCACTGGTCGTGACGGATATCCTCATGCCCCAGCTGGACGGATTTGGGCTGGCGCAACGGATCCGCATGGACCCCGAAACCTGCGATATCCCGATCATCATGATATCGGCCACCTATGTTTCCAGGGCCGACCGTGAATTTGCGCTCAAGCTGGGCGCAGTCCGATTCCTCGAAAAACCGGTGGATACCGATGAATTCCTGCTGACGGTGGCCGAAATCTTGACCCAGGGCCCCCCACAAATTCCGCCGCCGTTGCCGAACCAGGATTTCTTCGTCGAGTACCAGAAGCGGTTGAAGCGCAAGCTCCAGCAGAAAAACAGCCAGATCCAGCGCACCAACCGGCTGCTCGAATCGCTTTCGCCGGATCAGCGCCCGGCTTTTGAGGCCATCCTGAAAGATGAGCTTTCCCAGCGCGATGCCCTTCAGCGGGAGCTGGTGGACATCGGCAACCGCTTGGCCCAGACCGGGAAGCTGCAGCCCCAGCCTCCTTCCAGCCCGGAGGAGGGCGACCCCCCCTCCGAATCGCACTCATGAGGGCGATGCTTTCTGAAATCGAGGCGCTGGCCAGGCAGGCCGGCGCACTGCTCCACGCCGGCTTTCGAAATGAAATGCAGGTCGACACCAAGGGTACTTCCATCGACCTGGTCACGGAGATGGACCGCCGATCGGAGGACCTGATTCTGCGCGCCTTGCGCGCTTCCTACCCCGATCACCGCCTCATCGCCGAAGAGAGCGGCACCCACGGCCGCGATAACGGCCATTCCTGGTATGTCGATCCCCTGGACGGTACGGTCAATTACGCCCACGGCATCCCGATTTACACTGTGTCGATCGCTTATGCCCACAATGGGGAGGTGAAACTGGGGGTGGTCTACGACCCGGCCCAGGACGAGTGCTTTTCAGCATTGCGCGGCGAGGGGGCCTGGGTTAACCGCAAGCCGATCCGGGTTTCCCAGACGGGCGAACTACCGCGCGCCCTCCTGGTAACGGGCTTCCCCTATGACATTTGGACCACCCAGGAGAACAACCTGGCGCACCACAACCGCTTCGCATTGCGCAGCCAGGGGGTCCGGCGCCTGGGCTCGGCCGCCCTGGACCTGTGCTATGTCGCCGCCGGGCGCCTGGACGGTTTCTGGGAGTTGAAGCTCAGCCCCTGGGATATCGCTGCAGGGGCGCTGATCGCCGAGGAGGCTGGCGCCCTGGTGACAGCTGTCGACGGCGGCCAGGCGTACATGACCGCACAACCGTCCATTCTGGCAGCCAACCCTGCTCTGCACGCCGAGATGCTGGCGCTGCTAAGCGCCGCGGATTAGGTTTTCCAACTCCTCCAGGGGTACTCGCGAGGTCATGTCCAGGCTGAGGGGCGTCACGGCCACTTTTTTCTCCACCCGGGTGATGTAGACGTCCGACTGCGGGTCGAATTCCTCCGGCTCGGCCGCCGGACGGTAATCCAGGCTGGCCGGTTCGCTCAGGGAGTTCCGGGCCGGGGCCAGGGATTCGTAATAGCGCAGCCGTGAGAGATGGGAAATGGCCCAACCCGACTCCTTCGTGGCGTCCGCGGGGACCTCGATCTTGAGCACGTCCACATCCGGGGGCATGCGCTTTTTCAGCATCACTTCGGCAAAAAGTTGGGTGAAGTGGGCAGCGGCTGAGAAATCCACCGAATCGGAGTAGGAACGGTGGTGGTCTTTATCCACCTCCAGGGAGACGGCCAGGGCGGGGATGTTCAACCCGGCGCCTTCCAGCGCCGCACCGACGGTGCCTGAAATCGTGACCCCCGTACCGAAATTCGCGCCGTAATTGATCCCCGATACCACCAGGTCCGGTTTGCGCCGGACCACCTCCAGCACGCCGTGGATCACGGCCTGGGCCGGCGATCCACCGACACTGTAGACCTGCCAGGATTTGCCGTTCACGGTGACTTTCTGCAGCTCGATGATCCCATCCGAGTCGCCGGGCAGTGCGCGCCCCATGCCGGTCGATTGATCCCGAGGCGCCACTACGTGTACGAACCCCAACGGCTCGAGGGCGGCCGCTGCGGCCCACAGGCCCGGGGACAAGATCCCATCATCGTTGGTCAGCAGGATTTCGGCTCTGGTTTCCGGTTGCATGTTATATCCGTCTCAAGGCGGCCAGA
Organism: Anaerolineales bacterium; assembly: GCA_041632295.1. GTDB lineage: Bacteria > Chloroflexota > Anaerolineae > Anaerolineales > JABWBV01 > DATDOR01. Next base: position 3,626 of record JBFKII010000117.1, read on the forward strand.
CCGGCTCCGATCGTCCACATCAGGTGCATGAACCAGCGGTGCCGGCTCAGGCGGTAGGACCACCATGCGATCCACCAGCGCAGCAGCAGGTAGCCTCCCAGGCGGGAAAAAATCAGGCGCCGTTTGTAGTCCCGAAAGGCAAAATCGCCTCGGGCGAAGGCCCGTTCGATCGACACGGCCGCCAGGCGCCCGTATCCCAAAGCCGGGGCGATCCCTTCCCCAAAAAGGGGCTCTGCACCGGCGGCATCCCCCACCAGCAGCAGGCGCTGGCCGGCAATTGGGCTGCGTGGGCTGAACCAGTGGATCGGGTGGCCTTCGATGGCCGCATCCGGGGTGTCCATGCCGGGAGTCCGCAAGGCGTTTTCCAGGATCGGCCCCAAAGCCGCTTTCGGCCGGCTGCGCGCCACCCGGGCATCGTACACACCCCGGTTGTGGTGGGCTTTGCCACCCACCCGGGCGGGGAAATCCCAGGTGTAGCCCTGCAAGCCCTGGGCGGTCCAGTTGAAATCGAAGCCGGCGTATGCCTGCGCCAGTTGGGGTGCGTCCTCCGCCGCCGGTTGGACCGTCTCCAGCAGGCGGGCGGTGCGGGTTCTGGGTTTGCCGCGCAGCAGGAGGCGGCGGGTCACGCCGCGCGAGCCGTCTGCTCCGACGACCACCGCTGCCCGGATGGTGCGCCGGTCCGTCCGCACGGTGACGCCTTCCCGGTCCCGGTCGATCACCAGCACCCTTTCCCCCTCGCAGATCCGCACGCCCCGTTCCTGGGCGCACTGCGCCAGGAAATGGTCGAACTCCTGGCGGTGAAAGACCAGGAACTCCGGCGCGCCGCGCACATGGACGGTCCGGCCGGCGAAATGGAATCGCGCATCCCGGACGGCGGCATGGGGAATCGGCAGCGGGTCCGGCAGGCCCAGGCCGCGCAGCAGGTCCAGCCCCAGGCGGGTGACCCCGCCACCGCACAGCTTGTGGCGCGGGTGGGCGCTGCGCTCAAGCACGAGCATGCGCCCGGCCCAGCCCGGATCCCTTTGTACGAGGTGCAGGGCGGTGGACAGGCCGGCAGGTCCGGCGCCGATGATCACGAGGTCGGTCCGCTCGTCTGCGTTGTTCGCTTGATCGGAAATCATGAGTTATTTCTTGGCGCCGGTGCCGCTGTGGGGGGCAGCGAGCGGCCGCGCGCAGGGGGTTAAAACGAAACCCGGTCGGGATTGGGACCCAACCCAGACCGGGAGTGTGCAGCGCCCTCGGCGTGACTCGAACACGCGACCCCTTACTCCGCAAGCAAGTGCTCTATCCACTGAGCTACGAGGGCAAGTCCATCCGCTACCGAATCCTGGTGGGATGCGGTTTCCGGCGGGATCGGAAGGGACGGATCACAGGCGGGGAGGGCGGGATTCGAACCCGCGGTCGAGGTTATTGCCCCGACAACCGCTTAGCAGGCGGCCCCAATCAGCCACTCTGGCACCTCCCCGGGAACGGAGGGAGAGGGATTCGAACCCCCGGTGGGCGTAAACCCACAGCTGTTTTCAAGACAGCCGCCTTCGTCCACTCGGCCATCCCTCCAGATTTTAATGTTCCGGTTGCTTTTTAAGCGCCCCGTATTCTACCATAAATGGCCTGAAAAACGTCCGTGGGGGAAGGGTCAAGGCCTTTTTCTCGGGGCGGTGCCCGCGCTTTGGCATCGCTCGCCGGCGCCCAAGGCCTCTTTTTTTCTCGTGATGGTGCTCCCCGCCGTCACACCGCCATCCGTTCCCGCGCAGAGTACGGGGACGAGAGAATGTGCTCGTGACGATGTTCCGCGCTGTCATGGAAGGGGAGGGCGAGGGGTGCGGCCTTTTTCTTGTGACGGTGCTCCGCGCCGTCACGCCGGCCATAACACCCGGGGGTATACTTAGGCCCACACGCACCAGGAGGAATCCATGTCCAAACTCGACTGGATCGAAGACGAACTCCAGGGCCTGCGCGATGCGGGCCTGTACAACCGCATCCGCACCCTCAGCACACCCCAGGGGGCCTGGCTGGAGGTCGACGGCAAGCGTGTCCTCAATTTCTGCTCCAACAACTACCTGGGGCTGGCCAACCACCCGAGGCTGGTCCAGGCGGCCGAGCAGGCGATGAAAAAATACGGCGTCGGGCCGGGCGCCGTACGCACCATCGCCGGAACGATGGACCTGCATGTGCAGTTCGATCGCCGCATGGCCGCCTTTAAAGGGGTCGATGCCGCCATCTCGCTGCAGTCCGGATTCACGGCCAACCTGGCCGTCATCCCCGCCCTGGTCGGCAAGGAGGACCTGATCGTCTCCGACGAGCTCAACCACGCCAGCATTATCGACGGCTGCCGGCTTTCACGCGCCAGGGTCCTGCGCTACAGCCACTGCGACGTCGCCGACCTCAAACGGGTCCTGTCCGAGAACCGGTCGGACTACCGTCGCTGCCTGGTCGTCACAGATGGGGTGTTCAGCATGGACGGAGACGTGGCGCCCCTGGACGAGATCCATGACGTCACCCGCGATTTCGACGCCATCCTGATGGTCGACGACGCTCACGGGGAAGGCGTGCTGGGGCGGGGCGGCCGCGGCATCGTCGACCACTTCGGCCTGCACGGCAAGGTGGATGTCGAGGTCGGCACGCTCTCCAAGGCTTTCGGCGTCATGGGCGGCGTGGTGGCCGGTGACAGGCGCGTCGTCGAATGGCTGCACCAGCGGGCGCGCCCCTTCCTGTTTTCCTCCGCAATGACCGTCCCGGATGTGGCTGCCTGCCTGGCGGCGGTCGACCTGCTGGAAGAGTCGACCGACCTGGTCGACCGCCTGTGGGCCAACGCCGGCTACTTCAAGAAAGAGATGCAGGCGCTGGGCTTTGACACCGGGGCCAGCACCACACCGATCACGCCCGTCATGCTGGGCGAAGCGCCGCTGGCCCAGGAATTCAGCCGCCAGCTGTATGAGCAGGGCGTCTTCGGAATGGCGATCGGCTACCCGACCGTCCCGCCGGGGGCCGCCCGCATCCGTGTGATGATCTCCGCCGCTCACGAGCCTGCAGACCTGGACCGCGGGCTGGCGGCTTTTGCACAGGTCGGACGTTCGCTGGGCGTGATCACCTGACCCGGCACATCTAATTTGACGTTTCGCCTCGATAGCGTATAATGGGCCTCACTTTTTGGCCGGAGATTTCCTACCCGATAAGGAGGTGCTTACTGGCTGATTTCCCCATTCCCTGCTTTACCCTTGCAAGCCCAAACTTTCTCTGGAGGAGAAACGCATGAAAGGAAAAAACCTGTTTACACTGCTTACACTGTTGCTCCTGATCGCCCTGGCAGCTGTCGCCTGTTCCCCGTCTGCCGAGGCCACCGAAGCGCCGCCTGAAGCGACCGAGGAACCCATGGAGGAGACCGAGGAGCCCATGGAGGAGACCGAGGAACCCATGGAGGAGACCGAGGAGCCGATGATGTTCGAGCCGATGATGCTGGCTGCGCCTGACTGTAGCTACGGCGGCAAGATCAGCTCCGTCGAGGCCGTGGATGAACTGACGGTCAAGTTCTCGCTCTGCAAGCCGGATCCTGCATTCCTGGCCAAGATCGCCTTCACGCCTTTCGGTGTGTACCCGTCTGAGTGGCTGATGGAAAACGCCGCCAACCCCGAAGTGGTGCTGCGGCAGCCGGTCGGCACGGGACCCTGGGTGGTCGACAACTGGAACAGCGGCGAGAGCGTCGTGTACTCCCGCAACGAGAACTACTGGGGCGACCAGCCCTCGTTTGACACGCTCGTTTTCCGCTGGGCGACGGAAGGTGCGGCCCGCCTGCTCGAACTGCAGTCCGGGACTGTCAACTACATCACCAACCTCAGCCCGGATGACTTCGACACCGTGCGCAACGATTCCAACCTGGTCCTCCTCGAAGACGCCAACCCGAACGTGCTTTACCTGGCGATGACCAACACCTTTACACCCTTCGATAATGTGAAGTTCCGCCAGGCGATTGCCATGGGCATCGATCGGCAGCGCATCGTCGACAACTTCTATCCCGATGGCTCCGAATCCGCCAGCCACTTCACCCCGTGCAGCATCCCCAACGGCTGCGAGGGTGAATCCTGGTACGATTTTGATCCGGAGGCCGCCCGGGCGCTGCTCGCTGAGGCCCTGGCAGAAGAAGGGATCGAAGGCACCTTTGAGACCACCATCTACTACCGGGACGTGTTCCGCGTGTACCTGCCGGAGCCCGGTCTGGTCGCTGTCGAGTTCCAGAACCAGCTGCGCGATAATCTCGGGATCGAAGCCGAGGTGATCGTGATGGAATCGGGCGAGTTCATCGCCGAATCCACCGCCGGCAACCTGGACGGTTTCTACCTGCTCGGCTGGGGTGCGGACTACCCGCACGTGACCAACTTCCTGGATTTCCACTTCAGCGCCGCCAACCCGCAGTTCGGCGACCCGCATCCGGAAGTCTATGAAGTCCTCGAGCGCGCTTCCCAGATCGCCGATCCGGATGAGGCCGCCCCGCTCTATGAAGAGGCCAACAACGCCATCAAAGAGTTGGTCCCGATGGTGCCGATCGCCCATGGTGCTTCGGCGGACGCCGCGCTGGCCAGCCTGGAAGGGGCCTACGTGCCGCCTTTTGGCGCCCCCAACTTCGCCCTGATGAACCCGGGTGGGGACACGCTGGTCTTCATGCAGAACGCCGAACCGATCAGCCTGTACTGCGCGGATGAGACCGACGGCGAGTCGCTCTCCGCCTGCCAGCAGGTCGTGGAGACGCTCTACAACTACAAGACCGACTCGGGTGATGTCGAACCGGCCCTGGCCACCGGCTGTGAACCCAACGCCGACGCCACCGAGTTCACATGCACCCTGCGCTCCGGCGTGGTGTTCCACGACGGCTCCCACCTGGACGCCAACGATGTCGTGGTCTCCTGGATGGCGGGGATCGATGCCGCCAGCCCGTACCACATCGGCAACACCGGTGCGTTCGAGTACTTCGCCTACCTGTGGGACGGTTTGATGAACGTGACCGAGTAGTAATCCGGTCGGTTTGATCCCACAGCACACCTGAAAACTCCGCGCGGGATGGGAGGAAAGCGCAGTTCGCCCGAATCCCATCCCGCGCCGGTTTTATCCCCGCTGAGGCGGTGCCGTCATGCTCCAATACACTTTCCGCAGGCTTTTACTGGCTATCCCCGTGCTGGTGGGGATCCTGGTCGTCACCTTCTTCCTGGCGCGCGCCATTCCGGGAGACCCCTGCAAGTCCATCCTGGGAGAAAAGGCCACGGTCGAGGCCTGCGAGCGCTTCAACCGAGCAAACGGGCTGGACCAACCGGTTCCGGTCCAGTTTGCCATCTACATGGGGAATGTGCTGCGCGGGGATTTTGGCGATTCGATCCGTTTCAGCAGGCCGGTCATGACCATCCTGATCGAGCGGCTGCCCCTGACCCTGGAATTGGGAATTTTCGCCATCATTATCGCCACGATCATCGGCATACCTGCCGGGGTGATCTCCGCTGTGCGCCAGAATTCCTGGGTGGACGTCACCACCATGGTCGGGGCCAACATCGGGGTCTCCATGCCGGTGTTCTGGCTGGGCCTGATGCTGGCCTATGTATTCGCCCTGCTGTTGAAGGACACTCCCCTCTGGCTGCCCCCGTCCGGCCGCCTGACCGCCGGATTGAGCGCGATGCCTTACTACGAGTACTATGAGTGGGGAATCACGACCGACTCCCGCTCGTACAACTTTTTCGAGTTCTTCGCCAACCTGTATATTTTCAATTCGATCATCACCTTGAACTGGGATGTGCTCAAGGATGCGATCCGGCACCTGATCCTGCCGGCGACAGCGCTCAGCACCATCCCGCTCTCGATCATCGCCCGCATGACACGCTCCAGCATGCTGGAGGTGCTGCGTCAGGACTATGTCCGCACCGCCCGGGCGAAGGGCCTGATGGAGCGCTTTGTGATTTTGAAGCACGCCTTCCGCAACGCCCTGCTTCCGATCGTGACCATCATCGGGCTGCAGATGGGGACCTTATTCGCTGGGGCGATCCTGACCGAAACGATTTTCAGCCTGGCAGGGGTGGGACGCATGCTGTTTGAGGCCATCACAGCCCGCGATTTCCCGATCGTCCAGTCATTCACCGTAGTGATCGCCATCGGCTACGTGATGGTCAACCTGCTGGTGGACCTTTCCTATGTCTTCATCGATCCCAGGATCCGCCTGGACTGATAAGGGACCCTCATGACCACGACCTCCGCCGATCCCGCTGCCCTGAAAGCAGCCCAGAGAAACTACCGCTCGAACAGCCTGTGGCGGCTCACGCTGCGCCGCATCCTGAAGCAGCGCTCCGCAATTTTCGGGCTGGTCATCCTGGGTTTTATTATCGTCGTGGCCCTGGCCGCTCCGATTCTCGCCCCCTATGACCCTGAGCAGTCGCTGATCGGGATCGAGGATATCAGGAAACGGGCGGCGCCCTGCATTTACCTGCTGGGCTGCCCGCGCGATCAGCCCCAGCATTTTATGGGGGTGGACGGCAACGTGCGGGATGTGTTCAGCCGCATCATTTACGGCGCCCGGGTTTCCCTGCTGGTCGGGTTTGGGGCGGTCACGTTTGCGATATTCATGGGCACCGTGCTGGGGGCCATTGCCGGATATGCCGGCGGCTGGTTGGACAACGTCATCATGCGCTTTATGGATGTCCTGCTGGCTTTCCCCGCCTTGCTCCTGGCGATTGCCATCATCATGGTGCTCGGCCGGGGGCTGCAAAACGCGCTGCTGGCGATCGCCATCGTCAGCATCCCGATCTACGCCCGCGTGATCCGGGCCGGGGTCCTTTCCGTCAAAGAAACCGAGTACGTGGAGGCCTCCCAGGCGCTCGGGGCGAACCATTTTTCGATCCTCTTTCAGCGCATCCTGCCCAACGCCCTGCCGCCTTTGATCGTCCAGGGCACGCTGGGGATCGCCACGGCCATTCTCGACACCGCCGCCCTCTCGTTTATCGGCCTGGGGGCGCAGCCGCCGACGCCGGAATGGGGCACCATGCTGGGCAGCGAGCGAAACCAGGTCTTTTCCGCCCCCCATCTGGTCTTCTTCCCCGGAATCGCCATCATGGTCACGGTGTTGGGCTTCAACCTGCTGGGTGACGGCCTGCGCGACGCCCTGGACCCGCGATTGTCCCAATCCGGAAAATAGACAAAAGCCTATCTTTAAAACCCCGCCGGTTTTTGGTGCGGGGGAAATTCAACTTTCCGAAACTCGTTGCTGGATTCGGCCGATCCCCCGCTCTTCACGGGTGCGACAGCCCCCCCATCCCGGGGTCCGGTCTGCGCACGG
>JBFKII010000118.1:0-10883 GCA_041632295.1 Anaerolineales bacterium
CTGTTCGATGGTGATGTCTCCGCGGGCGACTTCCAGCTTCTGGCCGGTGGGTAGCGTGCGCCCTCGCAATATCTGGTTCATGGGACATCCTTGTGCTGGTATTCCGGATCAGCCGGATTGTAATACGGATGGAGACGGATCAGGGTAAGGTTGGAAAGCCTGCGGGAGATTAAAGAAAAACGCCCCCGAGCGGGGGCGTGTGCGTGTCGTGAGGAGTGTCAGCTGCTCAGGGCCTGCTTTACTACGGCGGAAAACGCTTCCGGATCCCGGACGGCCAGGTCCGCCAGCATCTTGCGGTTCAGCCCGATCTCGGTCTGCTTCATGGCGTGGATCAAACGGCTGTAGGTCGTGCCGTTCTGCCGCGCCGCGGCGTTGATGCGGCTGATCCACAGGCGCCGCAGATCACGCTTGCGCTGCCGGCGGTCCCGGAACGCGTACCACAGGCTGTGAAGCATCGATTCGTTGGCCCGGCGGAACAGTTTGGATCGTGTCCCTTTCTGCCCCTTGGTGATCTTCAGAATTTTCTTGTGCCGTTTGCGGCGTACGACGCCTGTCTTGACTCTTGCCATGGTTACCTCCTGCGAACCCCAGGGCGCCGGTGCCTGCGCACCCGTTGCGAACACCCAGCGGCCGCAATCATGGGGCTGGCGCCCCGAAATTATTTCTTTTTGCCTTTCTTGGTCTGCCCGCTGCGGGCATTGGGGTTGGCTTTGTACCTTTTGAGGTACGGGGCCAGGCGGTGGACGCGTTTGATGATCCCGCTGGCTTTCACCTCGTGCATCTCGGAAAATGCAGCCTTCGCCCGGGCGGATTTCTTCCGGCGCAGGTGGCCTTTGCCGATCTTGGTGCGGACCAGCATGCCGGATCCGGTGACGCGGAACCGCTTGGCGGTTGCTTTATGTGTTTTCAGCTTGATTTTGCCTGTTCTCTTCTTGCGCGGCATTGTTGACACTCCTTTGACACAAAAACTCCGCGGAAAAACTATCCGCGGATAGATATCCTTTTCTTCCCTTCTGAAATGGTGCCCGGCGGTTACTTCTTGCCGTCGCTGGGCGCCAGGATCATCAGCATCGTCCTTCCTTCCATCGAGGGAGAATGTTCGATGACGGAAATGTCCGCAAGCTCGGCTGCGATTTCGCGCAGGTCCTCCAGGGCGATTTCGGGATAGTGGATCTCGCGGCCGCGAAAACGGATGCGGACTTTGACCTTCTTTCCCTCATTCAGCCACTTGCGGGCATCTCGTACCTTGAAAGAACGATGGTGGGCGGTCGTCTTGGGCCGCAGACGGATCTCTTTGACCTCGATCTTGGTCTGCGACCGGCGCGCTTCCCGCTCTTTTTTAGTTTTTTCGTAGAGGAATTTTCCGTAGTCCATCACCCGGCAAACGGGTGGATCGGCGTTCGGAGCGACCTCTACCAGGTCGAGATCTGCATCTTTCGCGATCTCGAGCGCCTCATCGATCGGCACAACACCTCGGTTGTTACCGTCCCCATCGATCAGGCGCACTTCCTTCACACGTATTTTTCTGTTTGTGCGGTACTCCTCCGTGGGGGCCGGTGGCCTCCTCGGACCTCCTCTTCTTCTTCTTCTCAATATCTCTCCTTCGTCAGTCTCCTTTCAGGATTGGTTGAACAAAACACCCCCAGAGGGGGTTGTTCGGTAATTTTAGTGTATTAATGGCAATTCAGCAATCTGCCAAACGGTCGACATGATACCACAGGCACAGGTACCTCGTCAACGAAGTCTCACAGGTGCTGCTCCCTTCTCATGATCCCCCCAGCCCCGGGTGGAGGGATGTGGAGCCCCCGCAAACGCACAGAAACATTCGGATTCCGTGTGAATGCGGGGACGGTTGCCGGGATGAGACCGGGAAAAGGCCTGCTGGATTCCCCTCGTCCCGAGTTTCTTAGCCCCCGGCCTGCACTTCCTTTTGCATGCGCTCGATCAGCGCCGGGACCGGCATTGCCGGCAGGCGTTCTTCGGAGCGCAGCCGCGGGGCCACCGTGCCCTCCTCCGCCTCGCGGTCGCCGACCACCAGCATGTAGGGGATCTTCATTTTTTGGGCGTCCCGGATTTTGGCGTTCATGCGGTCGCCGCTGTCGTTCACTTCGACCCGCAGCCCGGCGTCTTTCAGCTGCCCGGCCACCCGGTGGGCGTACTCCAGGTGCCGGTCGGCGATCGGGATGAGGACCGCCTGTACCGGGGAGAGCCACAGGGGGAACGCCCCGTCGAAATGCTCGATCACGATCCCAAGGAAGCGCTCCGTAGAGCCCATCACAGCCCGGTGGATCACCACGGGCACGTGCTCCTGGTTGTCCTCGCCGATGTACGTCAGACCCAGCCGGGCGGGCTGGATGAAGTCCACCTGGATGGTCGAAAGCTGCCACTCGCGGCCAAGCACGTCGCGGGCCAGCAGGTCCGCCTTGGGGCCGTAAAAAGCGGCCTCGTCCTCCGCTTCGAAGTAATCGACATTGTTGGCTTCCAACGCACTGCGCATGACCGCTTCGGCGCGGGCCCACTTTTCATCGTCCTGCACGTATTTTCCGGCCTCGCCGCGCAGCGAGAGCCGCAGCCGGTAGTCGCTGAATTGGTAGCGGTGCATCACCTCCTGGATCAGCCGCAAGCAGCGCGAAAACTCGCTCTCGATCTGTTCCGGCGTGCAGAACGTATGGCAGTCATCCTGGGTCACGCTGCGCACGCGCGTCAGCCCGTTGAGTTCGCCGGTCTTCTCGTAGCGGTACAGCGTGGCGAACTCGGAAAAGCGCAGCGGCAGCTCGCGGTACGAATGGCGTCCCATCTCTCGAAACAGCGTCATGTGGCTGGGGCAGTTCATCGGCTTGAGCCGGTAGCGGTGGTTTTCGTCCTCCATGACCGGATACATCGAATCTGAATAGTTCTCCAGGTGGCCGGAGCGGCGGTACAGGTCTTCCTTGACCATGTGGCCGGTCCAGACGTGCTGGTAGCCATATTTGGACTGCGTATCGCGCACATAGTTTTCCATCAGGAAACGCAGCTGCTCGCCCTTAGGCGTGAACAGCGGGATGCCCGGCCCGACGTCCTCCGAGAAATAGAACAGGCCCAGCTCCTTGCCGACACGGCGGTGGTCGCGCTTGCGGGCCTCCTCCAGCCGCCAGAGGTACTGTTCCAGGTCGTCTGCCGTTTTCCAGGCCGTGCCGTAGACCCGCTGCAGCATCGGACGGTTCTCATCCCCGCGCCAGTAGGCCCCGGCCACGTTCATCAGCTTGACCGCGGAGGGGTTGATCTGCCCGGTGTGTTCGACGTGCGGGCCCCGGCAGAGGTCCGTGAAGGTGTCGTGCGTGTAAAACGAGATTTCGGGCGCTTCCTTGACCGGGTTGCCGTATTCGTCGGTGCCGCCGGCCGCCAGCCCTTCAATCAGCTCGACCTTGTAAGGCTGGTCGGAGAACTGCGCTCTGGCTTCCTGCGCGCTGACCACCTTGCGCTCGAACGGGTGGCGGCCGGCGATGATCTGGCGCATGCGTTTCTCGATCGCCTCGAAGTCGTCCGGGGTCAGCTGGCGCGGCAGGTCGAAATCGTAGTAGAAACCATCCTCGATCGGCGGCCCGATAGCGACCTTGGCCTCGCCCGGCTCGAAAATCTCTGTGACCGCCTGTGCCATGACATGCGCGGCGGAATGCCGGATGCGGTAGAGCTCGGATTCTTCGTAAGGCACTTCTTTTTTCTCACCCATGAAACACACTCCCGTAAAAATAGTTTTTGGCGCAGGGCGCCTGCCGACGGGGCAGGAGGCGGAAACCGGACTTACGTCCGGAATCAAAAAACACCCGCCCGTTCCGGGGCGAGTATTTCGAGAAATACACACGGTTCCACCCGGATTTGGCGCCTCCGGGAAGGAAAGCGCCGTCTCCTTGGGGCCGATAACGGGGCCAGCCGTTTTCCATAGTGAGCGGTTTCGCCGCCGTTCCGGATCACGCTCCCGGGGGGTTTTCGCCTGGGGGAACTGGGGGAGGCTCTCAGCCAGTGACCTCCGTTCGCTGTCAGCTGCCGGGCAGGCTACTCGTCCCGATCGTTGCGTTTGATACGAATAGGATAAACGAATTTACGGCATTCGGCAAGGTTGGTCCGAAAAACCAGGTGAAAAGTGCGGTTTTTGGGAGGTGGCTCGGAACGGTGATAGGGTGTCGGGCGGCATCACAATCTGGTATCATTTTCGCCGGAGGGCCTCCCCTTCGCTCTGGTTGAAATTTGTATCCCGTACAAGGCACCTACCAACTTAAAATCGCTTTGTTGGCAGCGCATAAAACGCTGCTCATTGCACAGGTACGCTGCTCACCGATCCAATGACCACCGAAAACATCCTCGTTCTGGCAATCCTGGGTGTCTCGATCGTTTTATTCGTCAGCGAGCGGCTGCGCGTCGACCTGATCGCCATGCTGGTGCTGATCACCCTCAGCCTGACCGGGTTGGTCACCCCCGAAGAAGCTTTCTCCGGATTCTCCAGCCCGGCGGTGGTCACGGTCTGGTCGGTTTACATCGTCAGCGGGGCGCTGTTCCGCACCGGTGTGGCCGACGTCCTGGCGCGTTTCATGCTGCGGATCGCCGGGACCAGCTATGTCCGCATCCTGATCACCATCATGCTGACCGTCGGGCTGATGTCTTCCTTCATGAACAACATTGGAGCAGTGGCGATCCTGCTCCCTGCGGTGGTCAGCGTTGCGCGGCGCATCAACGTGGCGCCCTCCAGATTGCTGATGCCGATGGCGTTCACTTCACTGTTGGGCGGCAACATGACGCTGATCGGTACCCCGCCCAACATCCTGGCTTCCAGCATCATGGAAACCTACGGCGGCCTGGAGCCGTTTGGATTCTTCGATTTCACTCCGATCGGCGCCATCGTCCTGGCGACCGGCGTGCTGTACTTCGTGTTTGTCGGCCGGCACCTGCTGCCCGATCGCACCCCGGGTGGAGACGCAGACCTTTCGCAGGTGTACAGCATTCGCGAGTTCCTGAGCGAAGTGCGTGTGCGCGATAACTCCCAGCTGCACGGCAAATCGCTGGCCGAATCGCAACTCGGGGAGGAGTATGACCTGACCGTGCTCCAGGTCCGGCGCGTGGACCGCCCGCCGTTGAACCCGACCCAGGAAATCCGGCTGCGCTCCGGGGATATCCTGCTGGTCGAGGGCGCCCCGGATGAGATCCTGCGGGCCAGCGAAGCCCTGGGCCTGGAGGGGCTGGCGGACTGGAAGTTTGACGATTTCTCCGAAGACAACCAGAACCTGGTCGAGATAACCCTTTCCCCGCAGTCCAGCATCAGGGGCCAGACCCTCAAAGAGGCGGATTTCCGGGCTCGCTTTGGCCTGAACGTGCTGGCCATCCAGCGTCGCGGCAAATCGCTGGTCTCCCAGCTGGCCGATATTCCGCTCAACTTCGGCGACGCCCTGCTGATCCGCGGCCCCCAGGATAAGATCGAGCTGCTGCGCCGCGATCCGGAGTTCCTGATCCTGGATACCCCACCGCTGGAAACCCGGCGGCTGGAGAAAGCGCCGCTGTCCATTTTGGTTCTGGTTGGGGTGCTGGTGGCCGTGAGCACCCGGATCCTGCCGGTATCCACCGCCATGCTGATCGGGGCCATGCTGATGGTGCTGACCAGGGTGATCAACATGGATGAGGCTTTCCAATCGATCGAATGGAAATCTGTTTTTCTGATCGCCGGTATGCTGCCGATGGGGATCGCCATGCAAAACACCGGCACGGCGCTTCTCATCGCCGAAGGGATCATTGACCTGGTCGGAGGCCTGGGGCCGATCTGGGTGCTGATGGGCGTCTTCCTAATGACGGCGCTGACCACCGAAGTGATGTCCAACGCGGCGGCGACTGTCCTGGTGGTGCCGATCGCCATCGACGCCGCCCGCAGCCTGAGCGCCAACCCCCAGACTTTTGTGATGGCGGTGGTGGTCGCGGCAGCGACCTCCTTCCTGATGCCGATCGGCCACCAGGCGAACGTGCTGGTGTTCGGTCCGGGCGGATACCGGTTCTTCGATTACACCCGGGTGGGTGTGTGGCTGAACATCATCATATTTATCATCGTGGCCATCTTTCTCCCGATCGTATGGCCGATGTGAGCCGTATGGCGGGTTGGTTCTGCAGTTCCGGAGGGTGCTAGAGGATGTCCACAGCTTGGCGGAGAGAGGATGATGGGTAAAGAGCATAAACTCAAGCAGGGGATTTCGAAAGAAAAACTGGAACAGCTACGGCAGGCTACTGGCGGTGGCCCGGTCCTCATTCTGACTCACGATAACCCCGACCCGGACGCGCTCGCTTCCGGAATGGCGTTTGCCTTTCTTTTGAAGAAAGCCTGGGGTATCCGGAGCAGGCTGGTGTACAGCGGTGTGGTCGAGCGGGCGGAAAACGTCGCCATGCTCAAGCTGCTGACCCCGGATTGGAAGCAGGGTTCCCATCCCATGGATTACACACCTTTTTCCGCCATCGCCCTGGTGGATACCCAGCCCGGGGCGGGCAACAACAGCCTGCCGCCCGGGATCCTTCCGCACATCGTGCTGGACCACCACTTGCCGCGCCGCGAGGGGCTTACCAGCGTGGCGTTCGTCGATGTGCGGCCCGAGATCGGGGCGACCGTCAGCCTGGTCTACGACTATTTGGAAGGCGCCGGCCAGCGCCCAGATTCGGGGCTGGCGACCGCCATGTTTTACGGGGTCAAAACCGACACGCGCGGTTTGTCGCGCGGCGCTTCCCGGCTGGACAAGGACGTCTACATCAAGCTGCTAAACCGGCTGGACCGTTCGCTCCTGCAGAAGATCGAGCAGGCCGGGCTGTCGCGGGAATATTTCCAGGCTTTCAGCCAGGGCCTGGGGGCTGCAACGGTCTACGGGAGCTCGGTTTTTGCCTTTTTGGGCAAAATGAGCCGGCCGGACCTGGCCGCCGAACTGGCGGACCTGCTGATCCGGCTGGAAAATGCCCGGGCCTGCCTGTGCCTGGGCCAACATGGGGATATCCTCAACATCTCCCTGCGTACCAAGCGCCAGAAAAAGGATGCGGGTGTGCTGATCCAGGCTCTGGTCCCTCCGCCGGGGATGGCCGGCGGGCACGGCGCAATGGCCGGCGGCCAGATGCAGATCGGCGGGGAAAATATCGATGCGCTGGTGGGGGAAATTCGAGAACGATTTCTGAAATTGATGGAGGAAGAGGAAGACGGGGTTCCGCTACTGGAAAATTAACTTTTCGGGATGACTCCCCGCACCGCCCAGGCCCTGGCGGCCATTCGAATCGAACCGTCCGGCCGGACCGGCAGCGTAGCTCGCAGGCGGTTTTCAATCGTAACAAGTTGCTTTTCTCCAAGGGAGGCCAGATACCCCGGCGCCGGGCCGGTGCCGCCGAGAAAGGGATCCCAATAGTCGTTGAAATCCGAAAACAGCATTTCGGCGGTCAGCGGGGCTGTCTCGATCCCGTTGAGGCCGGAGTCTTGAAAAAGCCGTTGAAGCGCATCCGTCCTGCAAACCGGGAACCGCACAGCCTCATCCAGGATGGCAGCCTGGGGATCTATTGAAACGACCGCATCCCAGAAAAATCGCAGCATTTGCATGCCTTCGGCGTAATCCCAGACGTAAAGGGCGATGTTTCCTCCGGGCCGAACGGCACGGCGCATCTCGCCCAATGCGTTTTGCGGGGCGGGAAAAAAGTTCAGCGCCAGTGCGGAAACGGCCAGGTCAAAATACTCCGTTTCCACCTGGAGCCCGCCGGCATCACCGACCTGGAAATCCAGTTTCGGCCTGGATCCGGCAAAAGTGCGAGCCTGATGGATGAATGCGTCCGATGCGTCGATCCCGAGGACCTGCAAGGGGCGGCATGTTTCAGCGATCAGCAAGCTGAGAGCGCCGGTTCCGCAGCCGACATCCAGCCAGCGCAGGTTTTTTTCGGCGTCCAGCCAATCGAGGAACAGGGGCGCGATTTTCCGGCTCCAGCGGCCCATAAACCGTTCGTAAGGCAGGCTGCTCTCCCAAGGGTCGTTTGTTTCATTCGCCATGTCTAATTCTAGTCGCTTAACTTTGGCTGCACAGGGGCGATTCATGAGGCTGGGATCAGGCTGTGTTTCCCCGATCCACGAAAATAAAGGGTTGCAGTAAGATTAGACGAAGCTCGAATGGACCGTGCCAGTGGGCCGATCCTCGTTGAGGCGACATGCTGATCTCCCTTTCCCTTCTGGCGATTTTCGCATCCTTCACGCTTTCGGCCTCGGCCGGCATGGGCGGTTCGCTGATCCTGGTCCCGGCCATGTCTCTGATCCTGGGCAGCAAGCAGGGGGTGGCGATCGCCGCTCTTTTGCTGGGGGGCAACAACGTACTGAAAGTGATCGCCTACCGCCGGACCATTCCGTTCCGGGCTGCCCTGATGGTGGTGCTGTTGCTCATGGTCGGCACAGCGATCGGGGCCAGCTTGCTGGTTCGCGTGCCAGAGCTGTGGGTCGACGTCGCCGTCATTCTTTCTTTTTTGGTTTCATTTATTTCCGAGTTCAGGACCTGGGGGCGGCTGGGGAGGGCTTCCGCCGTGTGGTCGGCGTTTTTCGCTGGCCTGTCCTCCGGGTTTTCGGGCACCTCCGGGCCTTTGAAAGGCGTGGCTTTGCGCAGCCTGAAGCTGGACCGCATGCACCTGGTCGGTGCCGCATCGCTGGCCTCGCTGGCCGGTGACTTGACCAAGGCTTCGATCTATATCGGTGCCTCGATCATCGAGCCGGCAAACTGGCAGGTGGTCTGGTGGGCACTGCCGGTCATGCCGCTGGCGGTGCTGAGCGGCAGGCTGATCAATGAAAAGATCGGCGAGCGGAGCTACCAGGTGCTTTTCTGGGTGGTGATCGCAGGCTATACGGTCAGGTTGTTCTTCGTTTGAGGGTATGGTGCTCAAACCGGGGTTTCTACCGGCCGGCCGGCTGGCGCGACTGGAGTGGTTTCGGATGCCAATTCGAAAGACTTAAGGACACAAAGCCGACGAATCGCTGCGGAAGCATTCATTTCCCATTGTCAGACTAAAAAATCCTGGCAGGCAGGGCAGAAGCGTCCAAAGATCAACACAGCTTGAGATACATGACATCCTGGCGTCTTCGGGTCCCTGCGTTGAAATCTTTAAACCCGTTGACTGTTTCGACCGCTAGGCTTGGGATGTATTGGGGGCTGTTCTTTTCATCGCTGGATCGCAAAGCCGCCAAGCCACAGAGAAGAAAATATCTTCCAATTCGCGAAAAGGTGCCGGTTTGAATGGTGTTGTTTTGCACTCGTCCAATCCGGCGTCGAGTGTGGCGTATAAATCCGTCAGAGCTGTCTATTTTTCTGACTGGGCCAGCTCGATTACCGCATCAGAATTCAGGGCGATGATGCTGTACCGCCGGGTGATTTCACCGCTGTCCGCATCTTCTTCGATATTTTCCGCCCAGGTGTTGCCCAGGTGGTAGCCGTTCCAGAACACGCCGCTGCCGGAGCTACCTTTGCGGGGGAAATTGTTCACTTCGATGTGCTCCACCTCACCCAGGTTTATGGCTTCGAAGGGCACCCAGTCCACGTGGGCGCTCTCGCCGTCCCAATCGACCTGGGCCAGGGGCATGCCTTCCCGCAGATCGATGGTCTGCCAGTCGATGGTCTCAGCGGAGGGCAGGCCGGCGCTTTCGAACAGGCCGCGGCCTTGTTCGTCGATGAAGGCCAAAACCAGTGTTTGGGGATCTTCGATTACGACGCGGAAGGATGCCAGCGGTGCGTTTTCCAGCACCAGGTTGCCCTGTGTGGTGCGGAGGGAGATGCCGGTGTATCCCCGGGCCTCGCCGAACTCCGGCACCTGTTCGGCCAGGTCATATTTGAAGTGGTTGTGCGTCACCAGGTATTTGCCGTCCAGGATGGTGGCGTGGGAGTAGGTCGTTATGGCTTTGTGATGGCCGCCGAAAGTCGCCCAGGTGTGCATCTCGATTCGCACCGTGACCGCCAGGATGCGGGCTTCCATCTCCGCACGGGTGAACCCGGTATCGTTGGTGGTGGTTTCTGCGCTCAGTGTTTGCCGGGATGGTGAGGCCAGGGTGGGGACCAGGGCCAGGCCGTTGATGGCCAGTGGGGCGATGATTGCGCTGATGATTGCCAGAAAAACCAGTCGGGCGAAAGTTTTTTTGCCTGCCATGTCTCACCTCGGGCTGTGAATGGGGTGTTCACAGGGTCGGTGATCGGCATCAGCAGGCCTTCAACCCCCTATCAATCCGGGGCACGGATCTATCAATAAACAATCAATCGCTGGTATAAATGGAATGTTGGCTTGATTTCAGCTTTTTTCGCACCCAAAATCCATCGCAGCTTCATCGGGCCTTTCGGAACCGGAGGGAGACTCCAAATGCCCATGCTTTCAATCAACCTGCTGGGACCTTTCAGCGCAGATCTGGACGGCCGGCTGGTGGCGGAGATGCACGCCAACCGCAAGGTGGGGGCGCTACTGGCTTATCTGGCGGTGGAAGGGCAGCGGCCGCAGCGCCGGGGTACGCTGACCGGGCTGCTGTGGCCGGGGATGCCAGAGAAGTCGGCGCGCCACAACCTGAGCCAGACGCTTTACATGCTGAAGGGCCTTTTCCCGCAGGTGGCTGCTAGGGAGGATCAGGGGAGGGTCCCGCTGGTGCTGGCTGACCGCCGAGGGGTGCGGCTGAACCCGGAGGCGGCGGTGGAGGTGGACGTGCAGCGGTTCGAGGCGCTGCTGAGGGATCCTGCCAGATTGGCGGAGGCGGACGCCCTGTATCGTGGGGACTTCCTCGCGGATTTCTACCTGGAAGACAGCAGCGAGTTCGAGTCCTGGGCGGCGGCGCGGCGGGAGGCCTACAGGGTTGAGCTGCTGGAGGCGCTCTCTGGGGCCGCGGGGGCAGGCCTTCA
>JBFKII010000119.1:0-10870 GCA_041632295.1 Anaerolineales bacterium
CAATGGGCTCAACTGGGTGCTGGGGCACATTGTCAACGCCCGCAGCGAAGCGCTCGAGTTCCTGGGGAAGCCGGCCCTGTGGCATGAAGCCGAGGGGAGCTTGTACCGCACCGGCTCCGCCCCCCTGGACCCCGATCAGGCAATGCCGCTCGAGGGCCTGATGGCCGCTTTTGATGAGGCCCAGGCCGACCTCGAGCAGGCGCTGGCGGAGGTTTCCACGGAATTTCTGCAGCGGGTGGTGGAGACCCGCTTTGGCGATCGCCCGCGCTGGCAGCACCTTGCCGGCCTGGGCTGGCATGAGACATATCATGTTGGGCAATTGGAGCTGCTGCGCCAGATGGCGGTGGACTCCCGCGAACTGGTGAATGCGGCCTGAGCACGCCTGAGGAGAGCATTGAAATGCCGGCAAACGCGGCGACAGACACCGCCATTGTGTTCACCACCCGCATGCAGGAATTGGCAGATTTCTACCGCTTGAGCCTTGGGCTCGGGGAAGCGAATGGCAGCCCCGGGCACCTCGGCTTTCAGGCCGGCCCGGTTTACCTGGGCTTCGACCAGGCCGAAGAGGGTTGGGCCTCGCCGGCTGCGGTCACCCTGTGGTTCCGGGTGGACGATCTGCAGGCCGTTATTGCGCACTTCCTTTCCCTGGGCGCCCGGGTAAACTACACTCCGGTTGATGTACTCGCTTCGATTTACGACCTGGACGGAAATCTGGTCTCCCTTTCGCAGCGGCGAGGGGAACCTTGATATAGAAGCAGGTATGCGCTTCGGACACCTTGAGATCTTCACCGCAGACCCGGCTCGCGCCGCCCGTTTTTACCGGGAAGTGCTGGGCTTTGAGGTCGTGGCGGACCAGGGCGGCGGTTTGCTCTGGCTTGCCTGCGGGCAGGTGGAATTCCTCCTGCGCCCCGGCAGCCCGCCGGAGGCCCCCGAACGGTATGAGGATGCGGTCGCGGGGATCGTGCTGTACACCGAGGACCTGGATGCGGCCGCGGACCGCCTGCGGGAACGCGGGCTGGCTTTCGAAGGGACGATCGACAGCGACCGGTGTCTGACGTTCCGGGATCCGGACGGTAACTGGTTCCAGCTCGTGGATCCGGAGGGCTTTTGATGGCCCAGCCGCCCGACCCCGGCCGATTTCAAGCGCAGGTCTGGGAATTTGTGCGCCAGGTGCCGCCGGGACGCGTGGTCACCTATGGGCGGGTGGCGGATGCGGTCGGTGCTCCCGCAGGGGTGGATGAGGAGACCTACCGGACCTACGGCGCACGCTGGGTGGGAAACGCCATGGCGGCCAGCCCGGCGGATATTCCCTGGCAGCGAGTGGTCAACGCCCAGGGCCGCATCAGCATCCGCAAAGGCAGCCTGCACCTGCGCCAGAAAGCCATGCTGGTAGCGGAGGGGGTGGAATTCGACGCCCGGGACCGGATCGATTTGAGCCGTTTTGAGTGGATTGAGGGGAAACCGCAGCAAAAAACGCTATGGTGAGGAGAAGAAATGAAATTGAGCCGACAGGGCTTTGAAAAAGCCCGCAAGTTTATCCGGAAAAATGCCCGGCCGCTAGATGCCAGGCTGTTTGCTTTTCACTTTGAGGAGGGTCCGGCGGAGGCGGTGCAGGAAGCGCTGACCGCTTACCAGAACCCCGATGGCGGTTTCGGCCATGCGATCGAGCCCGATTTTCGCCTGCCCGCCTCCTCGCCGATGGCGACATCGGTTGGCCTGGGGCACCTCCTGTCGGTCGGCACCCCACCCGATCACGACATGGTAGCGGCGGCGGTTGCATATCTCGCCCGGGAATACGACCCGGTGGGGGAATTCTGGCCGCACACCTCCATGGAAGTCAACGAACACCCGCACGCCCCCTGGTGGGGAAAGGAGGACGATTCGCCCCCCGACGAAGCGGCCTGGTCGAATCCCTGCGCCGAGCTGCTTGGCTACCTGTTCTACGGCGCCGAGCATGTGCCGGCGGACCTGTTGAAACGGGCGCGGGCGCGCGGCCAGCGCAACCTGGACAGCGGGCTTGCTTTCGGCTCCCCAATCAGCTACTACCAGGTGATGACCTGGGAGCGGGCGCTGCCCCACCTTCCCCGGCGAATGGCTGCACAAACCGCGCAGCTGCTGGAAGATGTCTATGAAGGCATGAAACCACTGACGGAGGAAAAGCTGGCCGAGGTGAACGTGGTCGCACTGGCGCCGGCGCCCGATTCCTTGGCGGCGCAGGTGCTGGGAGCGGATGTCGCCCGCTTGCTCCGGCGGGAGATCGAAGCCCAATCCGAAGACGGCGCTTGGTGGCCCGGCTGGCAATGGGGGATGTACGAAGAGACCTGGGAGATCGCCAGGCTGGAGTGGGCCGGCATCATCACGCTCGGAACGCTGATCACCCTGCGCAACTACGGTCTGCTGGAGGTCTGAATGGACGGGAAAACCCGCTGCCCCTGGGTGCCCCTCGACAAGGAACTGTACGTCCAATACCACGATGAGGAATGGGGCCTGCCGGTGCGCGAGGACCGCCTGCTTTTCGCCAAGCTGTGCCTGGATGGCGCCCAGGCCGGGTTGAGCTGGTGGACGATCCTGCAGCGGCGCGATAACTACTGGCGGGCTTTCGATCAATTCGATCCGCAGGTCATCGTTACCTATGATCAGGGGAAGGTGGAGGCGCTGCTGCAGGACCCCGGGATCATCCGCAACCGGCAGAAAGTGAACTCTGTGATCAAGAACGCACGGGGATTCCTGGAAATTCAGGCTGAACACGGTAGTTTCAGCGACTACCTGTGGTCTTTTGTCGGTGGGGAACCGATCCGGAACCGGGTCCGGACGATCGAGGATTATCAGGCGACCTCACCCGAGTCAGAGGCGCTCAGCAAAGCGCTGAAAAAATACGGTTTTTCGTTCGTCGGGCCGACGATCGTTTATGCTTTCATGCAGGCGGTCGGGATGGTCAACGACCACTCCCTGGATTGCTTCCGGCGCCAGGAAATCATCTCGCACTCATAGAAACCGGAGCGCACGATGGATGAACACATGGAACTGGGGCGATTTTCAATCAGCCTGGCCGTCCAGGATATCGGTGCCTCGCTGCGTTTTTATGAAAAACTCGGTTTTTCGGTGATCGATGGTGGCCATATCCATCCGGAATGGCCGGATGCGGGAGACGGTTCGACCGCCTGGCGAATCCTGCAAAACGGGCAGGCGGTGATCGGGTTGTTTCAGGGCTTGTTCGACACCAACACCCTGACTTTCAACCCGCAAGATGCCCGCCAGATACAGCGCCGGCTGAAATCCCGGGCGGTCCCCATTATCCAGGAAGCGGATGAGCAAAGCCAGGGACCGGCAGCCCTGTTTTTAATGGACCCGGACGGCAACCCGATTCTGATCGATCAGCTCGGTTGAATGGAAAAGAAAAAGCCCCCAAAAAGGGGGCTTAAGCACCGAGAGCCAGGACGCCACCCCTGGCTCTCTGAAATAAGGAGGAGAAGAAGAGAAATCGCCCTTCGTACAATATTGTAGCCCTTAACTCCTATTTGTGCTTGACGTTTAACCTACGATTACCATACGGAATCCCTACTTTTTCTATTTTTTTTGCAAAAAAACACCAAATGATAGAAAATATGAAGAAAATATGAAGACGATCGACACCTGTTGGGGGTTAAAAACCGGCCCTCCGATCAGTCTTGCCGGGGGTCATTTCGGCTACACTCCGGCGGCGTCACACGCGCGGGGAAACCGGCATTGAGTCCCTGTCCGCGAGAAACCTCGCTCTTCGGGGTATCACGCCCGAAGAAGTAGTCCGATCGCCGGCAAGGGACTTCCGCTGCCCAAACACTCACTCGAGGTCGCTTTCCATGAGCCATGCCATATTCACCGAAAACCTGGGCCGCGTGTACAAGATACGCGGCGGCAAAAAAGAGGACCCCAAAGAGCTGGTTGCACTATCGGACATCAACCTGGAAATCCCGCGCGGCGAGCTGTTCGGGCTGCTCGGTCCCAACGGTGCCGGGAAAACCACCCTGATTAAAATCCTGACCACGCTGCTGGCGCCCACCTCCGGCCGCGCCGAAGTGGCAGGTTTTGATGTCGCCGCCCGGCCTGAGCAGGTGCGCCCGCGCATCAATATGGTCTCCGGCGGCGAATCGTCCGGCTACGGCCTGTTAACCGTGCGGGAAAACCTGTGGATGTTCGCCCAGTTTTATGGCATCCCCTCCAGGATCGCCAACCGGCGGATCGAGCAGATGCTGGAAGTGGTCGGCCTGCAAGACCGCATCAACACCAAGTCCTCCGACCTGTCCACCGGGCTGCGGCAGAAAATGAACATCGTGCGCGGATTCCTGACCGATCCGGAGGTTCTTTTCCTGGATGAACCAACGCTCGGGTTGGACGTGGGCGCTTCGCGTGACGTGCGCGCTTTCATCCGCCGCTGGATGGACGAAGGTGAAGGCCGCACACTGCTCCTGACTACCCATTACATGGTCGAGGCCGAGCAGCTTTGCGACCGGGTGGCGATCATCAATGACGGCCGTGTGCTGGCCTGCGACAGCCCCAGCCGCCTGAAGCACGCCCTCCAGCGCGATGCACTTTTCCAGTTCGAAGTCACGCCACTCAACGGCCTGGGGACCGAGCTCTTCAGCGCACTGCCTGGCGTGCGCAGCGTCAGCCACCGCCCCAGGGACGGCGCCTCCAGGCTCGAGTTCATCCTGGCCGCGGAGGATGTGCTTGGAGAGGTGATCAGCACCATGGCCCAGCACCAGATCCACATCCTCAACCTGCAGAAGCGCGAGCCCACCCTGGAGGACGTCTTCGTGGACCTGGTCGGGCGCAGCATGGCGGAGGTGGAAAGCCGTGGCGGTTAAAGACAGCCCCTCCCGGCCCATGGCATCTGCCCTGGCATCCGGGCCGGTCCCGAAAAATACCGGCGCCCGCCTGTTCGTCCAGACCGTGTTGGCGCGCGCTTACCCTCGCGTCATCGGGCAGCAGCGCGAAAAATCCTGGTTGTTTTTCGATATCGTGCTGCCGATCCTGGCCGTAGCCTCGTATGTTTTCGTGTACAAGGCCATCCAGGCACCGGAGGATTACATCGGATTCGTCGTCATGGGCGGGGCGATGACCGCTTTCTGGCTCAACGTGCTATGGAGCATGTCCAGCCAACTGTATTGGGAAAAGGAGACCGGCAACCTCGGGCTGTACATCATGGCCCCGAACTCACTGATGGCGATCCTGCTCGGGATGGCGCTGGGGGGGCTGCTGGCCACCACCATGCGGGCTTTCGTGATCACCGTCCTGGGCAGCTGGATGTTCGGGGTGCAGTTCGTGATCTCCAGCTACCTGCAGCTGTTTGCGGTCTTCAGCCTGACCATGGTGGCGCTCTACGGCCTGGGCATGATGTTCGCTTCCATTTTTCTGCTGCTCAGCCGCGAAGCCTGGCACTGGTCCAACCTGGCCCAGGAGCCGGTCTACCTGGCCTCGGGCTTTTACTTCCCGATCCGCAGCTTCAACATCTGGATCGCCGCCGGCGCTTCCATCATCCCGCTGACCTTGGGGATGGACGCCATGCGCCAACTGGTCTTCGCCACAGGGCCATCCCTGGGTTTCATCAGCGTACGCCTGGAGATTGCAGTCCTGGCAGTCCTGTCCGTCGCCTTTTTGGCCGCCGCCCGGTGGCTCCTGCGCTACATGGAGCGCCTGGCGATCCGGGAGGGGCGCATCACGGAGAGCCGGAGGTGAGGGCATGACGACCGTACAAGAAGAGCTGCGCAATCAAAGCCTCGAAACGCCCCTGGGCCGCTACTGGCACTCGTTCAAAACCGCCGCCTGGCTGGGCTGGCAGATCGAATCTAACTGGACCGATCCCTTTCACTTCGCGATTTACAGCGTGATCAAGCCGCTGGCCAGCGCCGCCATCCTGGTTGTGATGTACAGCGTGATCACCGGCGGGGATTTCCAATCCCCAGTCTTTCCCTACATCTACCTTGGCAATGCGTTTTACCAGTATGTCGGGGCGATCATGTCGGGGATCTCCTGGGCGGTGATCGAAGATCGCGAGCATTACCGCACGCTGAAGTACATCTATGTCGCACCGCTCCACATCCCGCTGTACCTGCTGGGTCGTGGGGTGTCGCGTTTTGTCTTTGGCACGCTCTCGGTGGCCATCACTGTCGCTTTCGGCGCCCTGTTTCTGGACCTGCCCCTGCAGCTGGGCATGGTGGACTGGCCGCTTTTTTTCCTGGCGCTCTTCCTCGGCGCCTCGATGCTGGCGATGCTGGGGCTTATCCTGGCCGGGGTCACCCTGCTGATCGCCAACCATGTCTGGTTCATCGGCGAGGGCGTGGCCGGCGCCCTGTACCTGTTCAGCGGGGCGATCTTCCCGCTTGAGGTGCTGCCGTTCTGGCTGCGCCCCTTGGGCTACCTGATGCCGATCACATACTGGCTCGAGCTGATCCGCCGCGCCCTGGTTGGAGAGGTGGCGCAGGCCTTCCCGACGCTTTCGGCTTTCAACAACGGGCAGCTGCTCGCCATCCTGCTTGCCCTGACCGTGGTTTTCGGGTTGTTTGCCCTGGCGGTCTTCAAGCGATGCGACCGCATAGCCCGCGAACGTGGCATGATCGACATGGTCACAAATTATTGAGATCAAAATACCGGCTTTTTCAAGGTTTTCTCGGTCACCGGCGCTTGGGTCAGCCCGGGGCGTTTTTTTACCGGCTCCCGACTGCTCTCTGGGGTAAAATTTCCCAAAATGGGAACCCTGCGGCACTTCCTGCGGATTATCGACCTCCAGACTTTTGTCATCACCGCGCTGGCGGTCCTTTCCACCTACCTCAGCCGGCGCTTTGGGTTCGTCGCCGACCTGCCGATCGATTTACTCGGTCTGGCAGTCGTCTTTCCCCTGGTTTTTTCTATCAACAGCGCCTACCGCATGCGCGAGGACGCCCTGCAGGCCTTCGCCAGCCTCAAAGGCCATGCCATCGCGCTGTACTATATCCACCGGGACTGGCCTGAAAAGGGGGGCAAACCGGCGGCGCGCGTCCAGAAGCTACTCGACCGGCTCCTGTCCACGCTGGTCGAACACCTGAAAACGGCGGACCAGCCCAGAGGCGATTCGCGCGCCGGAGTCTTTGCTATATTTTCCGATTTTTCCAGCTCCATGGAGCGGCTGCGCAAGGCGGGGGTCTCGGACGTTGAAATTTCACGGGCGAACGAGTACCTCAAGAACATCATGGTGGATTTCGAGCGCATGAGCAATATCGCCCGCTACCGCACCCCGGTGGCGCTGCGGGCATTCACCCGCCTGTTCCTCAACGCCTTTCCAATCTTGTTCGGCCCGCATTTCGCCAACATCGATTACCCGGATTTTCCGATCATCGGCTACCTGGTGGCCGCGCTGTACGCTTTTGTGCTCGTCAGCCTGGACAACGTCCAGGACCATCTGGAGAATCCCTTTGACGGGCTCGGTCCGGACGATTTGCGGCTGGACGTGGCCGAAGAAATTCTGGACGTGCTTGAGCCGGAGAAAGGGTAGGCACAAATCACGGCGCATTCACGCAGTCGCAATCCGCACGGGCTTTTCACCACATTTCCCCGAAACGTTCACAATCCTTTCACAGGTTTTTTGCATCATGGGGGTGTCAAACACAAACAAAAAAAGGAGTGTGAGCATGTTTCGCAGACGATATTTTCTCAGGTTCCTGGCCGGGTTGCTGTTCGTGGCGCTGCTGGCCTTCGGCGGCTACACCCTGGTGCAAAGCGGCATCAGCCAGGGCTATGCACTGGGGCTCCAGGCCGCCGCAGGGGAAGCGGTCACCCCGCCGCCGGCTGCGTTCTATCCGGCCTACGGGTTCGCCCCATTCTGGGGTTTCGGCCTGGCCCGGTTTTTCTTCGGCCTGTTGATCTTTTTCATCCTGGTCCGGTTGCTGTTTTTGCCCTGGATGTTCCGGGGGGCAAGATGGGGCCATCACGGCCCCGGCAAATGGTCCCACAAGCATTGGGGACCGCCGCCCTGGGCCGAGGATGAAGCATATGACGAGGAGCCAGGCCGGGAATCCCCCAGCCCGGGGGAGGCGTGAATTTCCCCAGGTGGGCACCTGTTCAACGGGAGGTCGTGCTTTTTACGGCCTCCCAAGTCGAGTCCCGGTATTTTCGTGAGGGCATCCAACCTTTCCCACTTCGGCCTTTCTCGGTGACGCCCCTGGCAGCCGGTGATGACTTTCTGCCTCCTGGCGGTAAAATAAGGGCCCAGGGCCGTATGCCCAAATGCCATGTCCCAGCTCATATTGATCGCCGAAGATGACCCCAAGGTGGCCCGGCTGGCCCGAGATTATCTCGAAAAGGCCGCCTTCCGCACACTGACCGTCTCCGACGGAGCGGCCGCGCTGTCCGCCGCCCGGCGGGAGAAACCCGATCTCCTGGTGCTGGACCTCAACCTGCCCGCCATGGACGGCCTGGACGTCGCCCGCGCCGTGCGCCGCGAGGCCGCCCTGCCGATCATTATGCTGACCGCCCGCGCCGAGGAGGCCGACCGCCTGATCGGCCTGGAGCTGGGCGCCGATGACTACATCACCAAACCGTTCTCGCCGCGCGAGCTCGTGCTGCGGGTCAAAGCGGTGCTGCGGCGCGTCCAGGGGGACGACTATGACCCCGCGGTGCTGCGCGTCGCCGACCTGGAGATCGACCTGAACGGCCACCGGCTGCACCGCGCCGGCGAGATGGTCGAAGTCTCCCGCACCGAGTTCAAGCTGCTGGCGACCCTGGCGCGCCATCCCGGACAGGTGTTCAGCCGGGCCCACCTGCTCGACCGCCTGCACGGCTACGCATATGACGGCTTCGACCGCAGCATCGACGCCCATATCAAAAACCTGCGCCGCAAGCTGGAACCCGACCCCGCAGATCCGCGGTACATCCTGACTGTGTACGGCGTCGGGTACAAGTTCGCCGAGGAAGGCTGATCGTGCCTCCCGAATCCGAACGCAAACACTGGAAACACCCCCGCTGGGGCCATGGGCCCGCCGCCTGGCAGCGACGGCCTGGCGCGCTGTTCTTCCGCCTGGTCTTCGCCTTCGGGTTATTGATTTTCCTGGCCCTGGCCATTCTGGCCGTGCCTTTCCTCCTGGTGGCGGCCGGCAGGGAATGGGACCCTGGGACCGCCCTACAGTGGTGGGGGTTGAGCTGCCTGTCCGTTCTCGCCCTGTTCGCTTT
Organism: Anaerolineales bacterium; assembly: GCA_041632295.1. GTDB lineage: Bacteria > Chloroflexota > Anaerolineae > Anaerolineales > JABWBV01 > DATDOR01. Next base: position 9,181 of record JBFKII010000119.1, read on the forward strand.
CCTCAGTTTTGGAATGCGGGCGGCATTCCGCAACATCGCCTCCCCGCTTGGCGAGGTCATGGAAGCGGCCGACCGGGTCGCCGCGGGGGACCTGGAAGCGCGCGTCCCGGAGCGCGGCGCTCGCGACTTCCGCCAGCTGGCCCGTTCGTTCAACCGCATGGCCGAGGAGCTCTCGCGCGCCGACATGCAGCGGCGCAACCTGACGGCCGACGTGGCCCACGAGCTGCGAAACCCCCTGCACGTGATTCAAGGCAACCTCGAGGGCATCCTGGACGGCGTTTACCAGTCCGACCCGGCGCATCTCCAGGCCACCCTGGATGAGACCCGCCTGCTCGCCCGCCTGGTGGAAGATCTGCGCCTGCTCTCGCTGGCCGAGGCCGGTCAGCTGCCCCTGCAGATCGAATCCGTCCGGCTGGAAGAGCTGCTCGAGGACGTTCGCACCAGCTTCAGCGGCCAGGCGGAGGCAGCGGAGGTTGAGCTGCTGGTCGAGCCCGGCCAGGCCGGAGGCCCGCTGTGGATCGCGGCCGATTACGAACGCATGCAGCAGGTGCTGGGCAACCTGGTGGCCAACGCTCTGCGCCACACACAGGCTGGCGGGCAGGTGCGCCTGGAGGTAGAACGAGAAGGTCAGGAAATCCGTGTGACGGTCCGGGACGATGGGGAGGGCATCTCGCCCGAAGACCTGCCGTTCGTCTTCGACCGTTTCTGGAAAGGGGACCGGGCCCGAATCCGGCAGCCGGGGTCCGGCAGCGGGCTGGGGCTGGCCATCGCCCGCCAGCTGGTGCGGGCCCACCACGGCCGGATCGAGGCAAAAAGCGAGCCGGGTGCCGGGACGGCATTTACAATGCATTTTCCGGCTTCAATCTCCGAATGAACGACGTTATCCTGCTGCACGGCCTGGCCGGGTCGAAATTCACCATGTGGCGAATCGGGCGCACTCTGCGGAAGGCGGGATTTGAACCCTATAACCTTTCCTATCCTTCTACTCGCTTTGAGTTGGAGGAACTGGCGGGCCGCGTCCGCATGAAATTGGAAAACGCCTTCGGCCCGAGCCCGGCGGGGCTCAATTTTGTAACTTACTCGATGGGCGGCATCCTTGTGCGCCAGTTGGCCCACGAACACCCGTGCCTCGTACATCGGGCGGTCATGCTGGCGCCTCCCAACCGCGGGTCGCCCTGGGGAGGCTTGTGCCGTACTTCGCTGCTGCTGCGCCCCTGGGTGGGGCCGGCTGCCCGCCAGCTCGGGGTCGGGCCGGATTCAAAACCCAACCGGCTCGGCCCGGTAGATTTTCCGCTGGGAGTCATCGCGGGCACGCGCCCGGATAATCCATTGGCCGCGCGCCTCTTCGACGCACCCAACGATGGCCGCGTCAGCGTGGAGCAGGCCTGTATCGAGGGGATGACATCTTTGCGCACGTTTCCGTACGGCCATTTTGAACTCCCGTTTCGCAGGCCGGTGATCCAAAGCGTGATCGAATTCTTGCAGCATGAAGCGTTTTCAGATTGAAACTCTGATCGGCACCCCCCTCGGCCCAATAACTTTCGCCCTGTCTGAAAGTGGGCTGGCAGGCCTGGCCTTCGAAGGTCCGGGACTGCAGCCGTGGCTCGCTCGTTTTCCGGCGGCATCCCGGCGGATTGGAGGGGAGGCGCTGGCCGCCGCGGTCCGCTCCCAGCTGTTGGAGTACTTTTCC
>JBFKII010000120.1:0-10699 GCA_041632295.1 Anaerolineales bacterium
AATGACGGTCACGCCGCTGGGGTTGCCGTCCTCGGGGCGGTGGGCCAGCCCGCTGCGGGCGGCGACCAGCATTAAAAGCATCGTTGCCAGAATGGTTATTGTACGTCGCATTTTTGGTACCTCCAGGTTTTCGCAGCCTGGCAGACCATTTTGACCTGCCCGTTCGCTTTCTGGCCCTAATTTAACCCACTCCAGTCAATTTGTCAATAGTTTGTACAAAAAATGTTGACAGATTGCACAAAATATGTATAATGTGAGTTATGAAAGAGCACAAGCGAGAAGAAACCATGCCAGAGCCTTCTGCGAGCATCTGGTGGATACGCCGGGACCTGCGCCTGGATGACAACCAGGCTTTGGACGCCGCCCTGCGGGCCGGAGGGCCGGTGATCCCGTTGTTTATTATCGATCCCGCCATCTGGGACTCGCCTCGGGCCGCTCCCCGGCGCGTCGATTTTTTGATGGAAGGGCTGCGTGCCCTGGATGGGTCGCTGCGTCCACTTGGGGCGCAGCTGGTTCTGCGGCGAGGGGAGCCGGCGGCGGTGCTTTCCGCCCTGATGGCAGAAAGTGGATCGACCCGGATTTTTGCCGAGCAGGATTATACCCCTTACGCCCGCCGGCGCGATGCTGCGGTGGCCGCTTCGCTTCCTTTAAAGCTGGTTCCTGGCCTGACAGTGCATCATCCAGAGGCGGTCCACAAGGCGGACGGCGAGCCCTACACGGTCTTCACGCCCTACAGCCGGACCTGGAAAGCGGCCGGCATTCCGGAGGAGTCCGATCTGCTCCCGGCGCCTGACCGCATCCGCCAGCCGCAGGATGTCACCGGGCTGGCACTTCTGGCCGGGCCGATCAAATCCAGCCCCCTGTTCCCGGCGGGGGAAGCCGAAGCCCGTAGGCGGCTGGCCCAGTTCGTGGACGGCCCGATCGACTCCTACGGCGGCGATCGCAACCGCCCAGACCTGGACGGCACTTCCGGGCTCTCGCCCTATTTGCGTTTCGGGATGCTCTCCCCCAGGCGGGCGGCTGCCGCAGCCGCGAGCGCCATGCAGTCTGCCCGTAGCGAGGCGGCGCGCCGCGGAGCGGAGACCTGGCTCAATGAGCTGATCTGGCGCGAGTTTTTCCAAAGTATCCTGTACCACTTCCCTCGCGTCCGCCACGAGAGCTTCCGCGAGTCTTTGCGTGACCTGGCCTGGCTGGACAACCCTGAAGACCTCTCCGCCTGGCAGCAGGGCCGCACTGGCTACCCGATCGTCGATGCCGCCATGCGCCAGCTCCTCGAGACCGGCTGGATGCACAACCGCACCCGCATGCTGAGCGCCTCTTTCTTGACCAAAGACCTGCTGGTCGATTGGCGCCACGGAGAGCGCTGGTTCATGCAGCACCTGCTGGATGGGGATACGGCTGCCAATAACGGCGGCTGGCAGTGGGTGGCCGGCACCGGTACCGATGCCGCCCCATATTTCCGCATTTTCAACCCCACCACCCAGGCGAAGAAATTCGACCCCGACGGCGCCTACATCCGCCGCTGGCTTCCCGAATTGCATCAAGTTCCATTACAATATCTATACGAACCATGGACGATGCCGGCGGATGTCCAGGAATCGGCCGGCTGCCAGATCGGCCGGGATTATCCGGCGCCGATTGTCGACCACAGCTGGGCGCGCGATCGAGCCCTGGATTTCTACAAGCACAAGGCCGTGTTCCGCAGCGAAAAAGCCGTGGAAAGCAGTTAAGGTAAAAACATGCAGACGAAATTATCGAAAGAACCTGTTTACAACATCAAGTCCGTTTCAGCCCAGACCGGCATCCCCCCGGTTACGCTGCGCGCCTGGGAGCGGCGTTACGGCTACCCCGAGCCCCAGCGCACGGATTCGGGCTACCGCCTGTATTCCGAATACGACGTGGCCGCTCTGAACTGGCTCAAGATGGAGACCGACAAGGGCCTGGCAATCGGGCGCGCCGTCAAGCTGCTCCAGCGACTGATCGAGGAGGGCCAGAACCCACTTGTAAAGGGGCTGGCGGTGAAGGAATATACCGATGAGGTCTTCCAGAGCATCGAGCAGATCCAGCCCGCCCTGGTGCGCAGCCTGCTGGCCCTGGATGAGGCCGGCGCCCATAAGGTCATGGAAGCCGCTTTCAGCCTCTACACCGTCGAGCAGGTGCTGTTGGAGGTCATCCAGCCGACCATGATCGAGATCGGCGAGCGCTGGCATGCCGGCGAGATCAGCATCGGCACCGAGCATTTCAGCACCCAGATCTGCCGCCAGTACCTGATGAACGCCCTGGACGCCACCAAGGAAAGCGCCCAGCGGGGCAGGATCGTGGCGGCATGCGCCCCTGGCGAGTGGCATGAAATCGGTCTGCTGATGCTCACCATTTTGCTGCGCTGGCGCGGCTGGGCGGTGATCTACCTGGGCGCCAACCTGGGCCTGGAACGCCTCCACGAGGTCCTGGAAGAGCTCAAGCCTCAGATGTTGCTCTTCTCCGCCACCAGCCCGGCCGCGGCCCGCAACCTGCGCGAACTGATCGATGTGCTCGACAAGCTGCGCGATCCCAAGCCCATCATCGGGCTGGGAGGCCAGGCTTTTCGCATCGACCCCACGCTGACGAACCAGATACCCGGTACGTTCCTGGGCCCCGAGGCGGATGACGCCATCCGCCAGATCGAGACCCTCCTGAAGGACCAGGTGGAGGCGTAGCGGCAGCATGGCCATTTACCTGACTTTCAAGGAGCTCTGGCGCAACAGGGGCCGCTATTTCACCTTTTCCCTGGTGATCGCCTTGATCACCGTCCTGGTGCTATTTATCGCCGGGCTGGGGGAAGGGCTGGCCACCGCCAACAAGGAGTTCCTGGAAAAACTCGACGCCCAGCTTCTGGTTTTCCAGGCCGACGTAGACCTTTCCACCATCACCAGCCGCGTGCCCGCCTCCCGGTTCAACGATATCGCCCGGGTGCCCGGTGTGGCCGAGACCGGCCCGTTGGGCCTGAGCAATGCAACCGTGGTCTACCCCGTCACGGGGGATGACATCGATGTTTCGCTGATTGGCGTCGAGGCCGGGCGGCCCGGCGAGCCCCGCCTCCTGGATGGACGCGGCCTGCGCAGCGAGCGCGGGCTGGAGATCGTCCTGGACGAAGATGTGGCTCTGCAGACCGGAGTCGGGGTCGGCGATACGGTCGTTTTGAAAACCATCCAGGGCAATGAAGACCGGTTTTTCGAGCTGACCGTTGTGGGCCTGACCGACGGCCAGCAGTATTTCTTCCTGCCTTCGGTCTTCCTGCCGTACCAGACCTGGGACCGCATCCGTCCCCAGCAGGCTGCCGCCGACCCGGCGGAAGGGTTTGCCAACGTGGTCGCCTTGCAGCTCGAAGATCCGGCCGCATGGCAGGAGATGATCGCGGTGATTGAGAGCCGGGTGGATGGGGTGGAGGTCGCCGATATCGTCACGGCATACGAAGCCGGCCCGGGATACAGCGCCCAGCAGTCGACGGTCAACACACAGAAAGCGTTTACGCTGCTGATCGGCGTGCTGGTGATTGGCGGGTTTTTCCAGATCCAGACGCTTCAGAAAGTGCCGCAGATCGGCATGCTCAAGGCGATCGGCGCACCCAACCGCACCGTCGGCTGGGCGATCGTCATCCAGATCGTGGCTGTCACGGTGTTCGGCGTCCTGCTCGGGATGCTGGTCACCCTGGCGCTCTCGCTCGGATTCCCCCCCACCATTCCCATTATTTTATCGGGCCAGGCGGTGCTGATCGCCGTGGCGGCACTGCTGGCTATCGGGCCGCTCGGCGGGCTGGTGGCCGTACGGCTGGCACTGCGGGTCGAGCCGCTGACCGCCCTGGGCCTGAACGGATGAGGATTGTACGATGACGACGATTATTCGCATGAGAACACGCACGTTCGCTCGCATCCAGGATTTCCTGCAACTTGAATCCGCCAGCGGCCTGCTGCTGATGGCCTCCGCGGCCATGGCCATCCTGCTGGCCAATTCTCCCCTCAGCTCCACTTACGCCGGGCTGCTGGACGTGCCCTTTGAGATCCGCCTGGGCACGATTGAGCTCGCCAAGCCAATCCTGCTGTGGATCAACGACGGCTTGATGGCTATCTTCTTCCTGCTGATCGGGCTGGAAGTCAAGCGCGAAATTCTGGACGGCTACCTTTCGGACCGCGCTATGCTGGTCCTGCCGGGCCTGGGGGCAATCGGTGGCATGGTGGTGCCCGCCCTGATCTACATCGCCTTCAACCGGAACGACCCGGTAGCCCTGAGCGGCTGGGCCATTCCGGCCGCCACCGACATCGCCTTTGCGCTGGGGATCGTTTCCTTGTTGGGTAAGCGCGTACCCCAGTCTCTGAAAGTCTTTTTGCTGACCCTGGCGATCCTCGATGACCTGGCGGCCATCGCCATCATCGCCGTTTTTTACACCGGAAACCTCTCTCTGCCCGCCCTGGGATTGGCTGCCGCGACGCTTGTGGTGCTGTTCATCCTCAATCGCCTGGGCGTGGAACGGACCGGGGCGTACTTTGTACTGGGTGCGCTGCTGTGGGTCTTCGTGCTCAAGTCAGGCGTGCATGCCACCCTGGCCGGAGTGGCGGTGGCCTTCGCTATCCCGATGCGCTCAAGGCAGGACCGGTCCTATTCTCCGGTGCGGCACGTCGAGCACCTGCTGCACCCCTGGGTGGCCTATGCCATCCTGCCGCTGTTCGCCTTCGCAAACGCCGGGCTGGACCTGCGGGGCATGACCTTGGCGACCATTTTCTCCCCCCTGCCGCTGGGGATCATGGCCGGCCTGTTCTTCGGCAAGTCGATCGGCATCTTCGGGTCCGCCTGGCTGGCCATCAAGACCGGGCTGGCGCGGCTCCCGGAGGGGGCTGGCTGGGGCCAGCTGTACGGCATCGCCCAGATGTGCGGGGTGGGCTTTACGATGAGCCTGTTCATCGCCACCCTGGCCTTTGAGAACGACCCCGCCACTGCCCTATTCTCCGACCGCCTGGGCATTATCGGCGGCTCCTTGCTCTCGGCCCTGTGGGCGTACCTCGTGCTTCGCGTGGCGCGGCCCGGCAAAGCGCAGGAGGCGCAGGCATGATCCCGAACACAAACTCTGGAAATGGGGCCGCCCCCGCCGTTTTGCAGACCGATTCCCTGCGCAAGGTATACGACAGCGGCGCCCTGACCGTCACCGCCCTGGACGATGTCTCCATTGACGTGCGCGCCGGCGAGTTCGTGGCCCTGGTTGGGCCGAGCGGCTCCGGCAAGACCACGCTGCTGGCCATCCTGGCCGGGCTGCTCAGCCCGACCGGTGGGCGGGTGGTCATCGCCGGGGAAGACATGAGCGCGCTGCCGGAGAAAGCGCGCACGCGTTTCCGGCGCAGCCAGATCGGGTTCACGTTCCAATCAAACAACCTGGTTCCGTACCTGACCGCCCTGGAAAACGTCGAGTTGATGCTGCGCCTCAACGGGCACGGCCCGGCCGGCCGCCAGGAACAGGCGCGCGCCCTGCTCGTGCGCCTGGGCCTGGAAGATCGCCTGCACAGCCTGCCCTCACAGCTCTCGGGCGGCCAGCAACAGCGCGTGGCGATCGCCCGGGCGCTGGTGCACAACCCCAGCCTGGTCCTGGCGGATGAGCCCACAGCCAGCCTGGACACCGAGCGGGCCTTCCAGGTTGTGGAGACCTTCGCCGACCTGATCCACGAACAGGGCAAAGCCGGCATCATGGTCACCCACGATCTGCGCATGGTCCGGGCGGTGGACAAGGTCATCCAGATGGTGGACGGAAAGCTGGCCGGTGTGATCACCGCACGCAGCCAGATCGAAGCCATGGCCCGGGCGGGGCAGTTCGTCCAGCCGCAAGCCCCGCCTCCTCCGCGGCCGCAGCGCATGCCGCTGCCCGGCAGCGCCTGGGTTCCGGCGGGAGGCGATTAAGAAGATGGCTGCGCGCATTTTTTCCCACAGCTCCGTCCTGCCCACGACCGTGGACAACCTGGTCGCCTTTCACGAAGGGCCAGACGTTTTCCGCAAGCTGGCGATGCCGCCGCTGGTCGTGCAGATGCTGCGCGACACCCGCAGTTCGCTCACGAAAGGAGAACTGACCTTTCGGATGTGGTTTGGTCCGTTCCCGGTTCGCTGGCGGGCACGGCACGAACCCGGCCCGATCGAATCTGGTTTCAAGGATGTGCAGGTGGAAGGGCCGATGGCGCGCTGGGAGCACGAACACATTTTTGAACCGGTTGAAAACGGCGTTCAGCTGACCGACCGCATCACCCTGGCGCACAAGCCGGGCTGGCGCGGCTGGCTGACGCGGCTTGTTTTCGATGGGCCTCCGCTGCGGTTGCTGTTTGTTTACCGCCACTGGCGGACACGCCGGGAACTTGCCAGGACCAACCGCCTGCTGGAAAGCGAGCTGCTTTAGCCCGGCCGTTCTGGGGCGCGCCGGGCACCCAGGTTTTTGATTTTGGAAAGACCGGGCTGCGAATTTTGACTTAAAAAAAATCCATTTGGAGGAAGACATGATTTTACTGACTGGGGCTTCCGGATACGTCGGAAGCCACATTGCCGAGAAACTTGTTGCTGCAGGAAGACCAGTGCGGGCTATGGTGCACAATGTGGAGAGGGCCAGGGCGGAAGGCCGGCTGGGCGGCTTGGAGGTGGAATGGGTGCAGGCTGACGTCACCCGTCCCGAGAGCCTGGAGGCAGCAGTTGCCGGCGTGGATACCGTCGTCCACACCGTCGCCATTGCGATCGAGAAGGGCGGGCGGACCTACGAGGAGATCAACTACCAGGGGACGGTCAACATTGTTGAGGCTGCCAAGAAGGCCGGCGCGCATCGGTTCATCAATATGTCCCAATTGGGCGCGGCGCCCGACCTGCCGTACCGTTTTCTGGCCTCAAAGGGCAAGGCCCAGGCCTACGTGGCCGCATCCGGGCTGGCCTGGAGTGCGCTGCGCCCCTCCGTGATCTGGGGGCCTGAGGACGAGTTCGCCAACACCTTCGCCAAGTTGGTGCCGCTTTCACCGATCATTTACCCGATCGTCGGGGATGAGAACGCCCTCTTCCAGAGCATCTGGGTGGGGGACGTGGCGAGCGTCGTCCTGCGCATGCTGGAGGACGACGCTACCATCGGCACCGAATACGAACTCGGCGGCCCGGACATCCTGACGCTGGAAGAGATCGAGCGCCGCACTTTGAAGGCCATCGGCGCCCGGCGGGTCATGGTCCGTTTCCCGATGCCGCTGCTGCGGGTTGTCGTCGGCCTGATGGAGTCCCTGCTGCCGAATCCGCCGGTGACCCACAGCCTGCTGGAACTGCTGGCGGTCCCCAACACCACAGAAAACAATCGCATTTACGAGTTTGTGGAAGACCCGCGGCCGTTCACGGTTGAAAACATCGCCCCTTACATGAACAAATTCACTGTGCGCGAGACGCTGGCCCAGTTCCTGGGCAGGTGAGTCGCAATCCCCACCGGGAGCCTGAAATGTCGGAGAAAAAAGTCGTTGTGATCGGAGCCGGGATCGGCGGGCTGACCGCCGCGGCCGCGCTGGCCCGCGCCGGGCTGGATGTGACCGTGCTGGAGGCCCACGTCTACGCCGGGGGCTGTGCCGGGACCTTCTTCCACCAGGGATACCGCTTCGACGCCGGCGCCACCCTGGCCGGCGGTTTCTACCCCGGCGGCCCGATGGACCTGGTGGCGCAGGCGGCCGGCATCTCGAGCTGGCCGGCGCGGCGCTCGGACCCCGCCATGCAGGTCCACCTGCCCGATGGAAGCACGGTGACCCGCTTCGGGGGCCCGGAGCGGCATACCGAGCGCCGCCGCGCCTTCGGCGCGCAGGGGCTGCGCTTTTTCGATTGGCAGGAGCGCAGCGCCGATGCGCTGTGGGATTTCGCGCTGCGGGGTCCCGATTGGCCGCCGCAGACCCCCGGCCAGCTGGCCCGCCTGCTTGGGACCGGTGTACGCTGGGGCTTGCAGCGCCCCGGTCTGCACCTTTCCCCCAGCCTGCTGGCGGACGCGCTGCGTCCGGCCTCCGCCCATCTGGGCAATGCCTCCGAACGGCTGCGTCTGTTCGTCGACGCACAGCTTTTGATCTCGGCGCAGACGACCAGCGAGCATGCCAACGCCATGTACGCCGCTTCCGCGCTGGATCTGCCGCGTCGCGGGGTGGTCCACCTGCGGGGAGGGATGGGGGCCATTGCTGATACGCTGGTAAGCGCCGTGCGGGCTGCCGGCGGCCAGGTGCTTTTCCGGCGCCAGGTGAAGGCCATCCGGCGGGAAAACGGGCGACCGGCGGCGGTGGTCGACAAGTATGGCAAGGAGTATCCCGCCGACGCGGTGATCGCCAACCTGACCCCGGCTGCGATCGACAGACTGCTGGGGGAGCGAGAGGGGGTAAGCAGTGGCGATGCGGGCTGGGGGGCGTTCATGCTTTACGCCGGGATCGACGAAAGCCTGCTGCCTGCGGATTTCCCGCTGCACCACCAGGTGGTGGCGGAACGCCCGCTGGGGGAGGGGAATTCGGTCTTTATTTCGATCAGCCCGGGTTGGGACAACGAGCGTGCCCCGCAGGGCCGGCGCGCGGTCACGATAAGCACGCACACCGACCTGGCCCCGTGGTGGTCGCTGTTCGAGCAGGACCGCAGCGCCTACGAGCGGCGCAAGCAGGCTTACCAGGACCGCATCCTGGATCGGCTGGAGGGACTGCTGCCGGGATTTCGCCAGGCTGCGGACACGCTGCTGCCGGGCACGCCGGTGACCTTTCAGCGCTTCACCCGCCGGCCGCGCGGCTGGGTCGGCGGCTTTCCGCAGACCAGCCTTTTCACCGCGCGCGGCCCGCGCCTCGGTTCGGGATTGTGGATGGTGGGGGACAGTATCTTTCCGGGCCAGTCCACCGCCGCAGTCGCGCTGGGCGGATTGCGGGTGGCGGAGGACGTATTGCGCGGGGCGCCGCAGGAATTGGCGCAGGCCCTCCGCGATAAAACCCGCAAGGACGCCGCTCAGACCCCCTTTGTGAATCAGGCCCAACTCAAGTCGGAATAATTTGCTGCTTTTGGAGAGGCGGGGAGTCTCTCTGCCCCTTCGAATATCGGTGAAATTGTCTTGTGGCATTGGAGCGGTGAGGCAAGAATGAAAGCGGCGAAAATAACCGCAGTGCCGCTGAGGTTTCTCCAGCCATTTCAACCTGCATCGCAGGCAAATCCACTGTGCCTTCCGGCCCTGGCGAACTTGTGCTGCGAGAGGCGGTCGGAAGCGGGGAATGAAAAGCAAAGACGCGGAGTCTCAAAGGTTTTGAAGGCATGCCAGGGAGCATCACGAGGAAATTTCCTGACGCTATGGGCCCGGGCGCCTGGGAGTATAATGCGGGCCATATGCAGTTTGTCAGGAGGAAACAGCCATGATCGAAAAAATCCCCTTCGGCCGCACCGGTCACATGAGCACCCGAACCCTGTTTGGCGCCGCCGCCCTGAGCCAGGTCAGCCAGGCGGATGCCGACCGGACCCTCGAGGTGCTGTTGGATTACGGCGTCAACCATATCGACACCGCCGCCTCGTACGGAGAGGCCGAACTGCGTATCGGCCCCTGGATGGCGGCCCACCGCCAGGACTTTTTCCTGGCGACCAAGACCGGCGAGCGCACCTACGAGAAGGCCCGGGAGGAGATCCGCCGCTCCCTGGAGCGGTTGCGGGTCGATTCGGTTGACCTGATCCAGTTGCACCACCTGGTTGACGAGGAAGAGTGGCAGGTCGCCATGGGGGAGGGAGGGGCGCTGGAGGCCGCTGTCGAGGCGCGCGACGAGGGCCTGGTGCGCTACATCGGGGTGACCGGGCACGGCACTACCGTCGCGGCCATGCACCTGCGGGCCCTGAAGCAGTTCGATTTCGACTCCGTGCTGCTGCCGTACAACTATTGGATGATGGAGAACCCGCAATACGCGGCAGATTTCGAAACGCTCGAGGCGCTGTGCCGGGAGCGGGGCGTGGCAGTGCAGGCCATCAAGACGCTGACGCGCGGACCCTGGGGGGATAAAAAGCATAACCGTTCCACCTGGTACGAGCCTTTTGAGGATCAGGCCGATATCGACCGGGTGACCCACTGGGCGCTGCGCCGCCCGCACATTTTCCTGAACACCGCCGGAGACATCCACCTGCTGCCACGCGTGCTCGACGCCGCCTCCCGCTTTGCCGGAGCGCCGGTGGCCGACATGGATCTATCCGACCTAGAAGGGGAGCCGCTGTTTACTTCGTAAATGATTTCTCTGACCCCTTCGCTTCGATGAAAAGGGGATCTCAGGGCGGATCCAGGAGCGGCGTGATGGACGCCAGCAAGCGTTCGCGCTGCCCGATCACGGTGAAGCCGGAACTGACCAGCGGTTCGGGCTCCTCGTCCCAGACCGCCTCCGGTCCATAAAGAAAATAAATATCCCAGGCCACAGTTCCGAAAGGGTAAGCGCCCTGACGGGCATACCACCTGCCGATCTCTCTGGGCTCGTCCCAAAAATGGATGACACGGTCGTCCGTCAGGAGGCCGTCATCCCAGCGGGAGCGATCGTCGCCCGGCAGCATGTTAAACCAGACCGCATACACAGACAATTCGGCCAGCGGGTGCGGCGCCAGGATTTCGTCCTGCACAAACTGTGCACCGAGGCGGCAGACCGGTCAGGTGGGGGAAAGCAGCAGGATGAGGCGAGCCTGGTCGGCGTCCTGGTTGAAGCGC
>JBFKII010000121.1:0-10611 GCA_041632295.1 Anaerolineales bacterium
GGCGAATCTTGCTACACCCATTTCCTCGACCCCCACGCGAATGTCTTGGATGACCTGCTGGTCTACCGCCGGGGACCAGAAAAATACCTGCTGGTTGTCAACGCAGCCAACGACGACAAAGATTGGGACTGGCTCAACCGGGTGCGCACGGGCCAGGTGCTGGTGGACCCGCTTCGTCCATGGACCCGCGCATTCGGCCGCAACGTGTTGCTGCGCAACCTGCGCGACCCGCAGGAAGGCGCTGACCGCCTGGTCGACATCGCCCTGCAGGGCCCGCGCTCGCGGGACATCCTGGCGGCTCTGGCCGGGAACAGCCCGGATCGAGACCGGATCCAGCGGCTGGGTCGCAGCCAACTCGATGAAGTCCAGCTGGCCGGCATCGACCTGGTAATCTCCCGGACCGGCTACACCGGCGAACCGATGGGGTTTGAGCTGTTCGTCCACCCAGAAAACGCCATGCCCTTGTGGCTGACTCTGCTGGAACGGGGCGGAAAAATGGGCCTGCAGCCCTGCGGACTTGGGGCGCGGGATTCTCTGCGGACCGAAGCCGGCCTGCCGCTTTACGGAAATGAGATGGGAGGTTCGCTCGGCCTGGGAGTCGGGGAGGCTGGATTTGGCAGTTATGTCAAAGCGTATAAGCCCTGGTTTATCGGGCGGGACGCCTTCCTTGAACGGGAGCGCCAGCGCAAAGGGGAGGTCGTGCGCTTTTCTTTCGAGGAGCACAATGTGCGCATGGCCCATCTGGGAGACCCCGTCCTCGACCGGCGCGGCAGGACCATCGGCGTGGTCACCAGCTGTGCGATCGATAAATCAGGCTACCTGACCGGGCAGGCGTTTGTCGATTCAAAATACACGGACGTCGATACGCCCCTGCTGATTTTTCAGGGAGCATCAAACACGGCCGGCAAGGCCCCGGCGGAGCTCAGGTTTGGCGATCGGGTGGTCGTGCCCACCCCGGCGAAAGTGGTGCGCCGCTTTCCGCGGCTGTGAGCTTGAGGCTACTTGATCTCCAGCAGTTCGACCTGGAATATCAGCGTTGCATCACCCGGAATGGTCGGAGGCCGGCCCTGCGGTCCATAAGCCAGGTCACCGGGGATGGTCAGGATCCGCACCCCTCCGGGCTGCATTCCGACCAGCCCTTCATGCCAGCCCTGGATGACGGAGTCGACACCCACCGTGAAATCAAACGGCACACCGCGGTCCACAGAAGAGTCGAATTGCGTTCCGGTCGTCAGCCATCCGGTATAGTGGACGCTCACCAGGTCGCCCGGCTGGACTTCAGGCCCCGAACCGACGACGTCATCCTGGTACTGGAGCCCGCTGTCGGTCGTAATCACTTCCGCGTCGGAGAGGTTGAGAGGATCGCCCTCCCCCACTTCACCCCCTTGATTGCCGAGGTTCAAGGCGATTAATGCCACAATCACGAGAAGAATGACGGCCAGAGCCCCCTGCTGCATGCGGCGGCGCTGTTTGCGGGCGCGCGCCCGTTCCGAACGGAGCTTGCGAGATGACATGAAGATGCCTCCAAAAACAAATGTTTTTTTTCACGGCCCCTTCGATGAGGCCGTCATGTGTGGTACAAAATACCAGTGACTTTCTGCCCAAAAACCGGCATAATTATATCCATATTTCCCAGCGCCATAATTCCGGAGCCATTCAATGACCAACCCACAACCGATTGCATTCATCGTTGAAGACGACAAGAACCTGGCGCATGCTTTTGGACAGGCATTGAGCGAAGCCTACTATGATGTGGAAGTGATCCGGGACGGCCACCAGGCACTGAAACGCCTGCGCGAAGAAAGTCCAAGGACCGTGATCCTGGACCTGCATATCCCATTTCTGAACGGCGAGGAGCTGCTGAACTTTATCCGTCTTGATCAGCGACTGGCCGAGACGAAGGTGATCATCACAACCGCGGATGAACGGCGGGGAGATGAGCTTCGTGACAAGGCGGACCTGGTCCTGATCAAACCGATAGGCTTTCGCCAGTTGAGGGACCTGGCTTACCGGTTCCATCCTGATTATGTTGATCCGGAGGAATAATTCCCCCAGGATTTTCGCTTTTTTAGAGACTCTCGCCCTGCATTTAACTGCTGCTCTGGTAAGTTTCCAACTCCCGGCGGCGCACCACCAGTTTCGGGTGATCGGCATACACACCCCGATATTCTTCGGGCAGCAAATCGGCGATCCGGCACATGATCTCGTCCAGGCCGTCGGCCACCGCCTCACTGCGGCCCTCCGGCGTCAGTGGGTCCAGCAGGAATGGTTTCCCGAATCGAACCTGTATTTTCGGCCTTTTCAGCTTTTTCCAGCTTTCCAGAAGCAGCCTGTCCTGGCTGCCGATGAACGCCGCTGGCACGACCGGTAGTCCCAGCTTCATCGACAGGTAAGCCGCTCCTTGTTTTCCGGCGATCAGGGACCCGCTCGGGCTGCGGGTTCCTTCGGGGGCGATCGCCAGCACGCCGCCCCGTTGAAGGCGCCGGTACACCTTTCGGAAAGATCGGATATCCGCAGCATAGCGGTCGATAAAAATGACGTCCAGTTGGCGTCCGAGCCAGCGGAAGAACGGATTGCGCTCGTATTTTTCGGCGATCACGGCGATCAGGTCCTCGTGCCAGGATACGTAATACAAAAGAAACCCGTCAATGAAGCCGAGGTGGTTGGCAACCAGGATGTGCGGACCAACCACCGCCTCTGCCTGGCCCTGGCCATGGATTTCCACGGTAACCAGCATATCCAACACGATGCGGTTGAGAAAACGGAACAATTTTTCGATCATTTTTCCGGCTACACCCTGGAGGGATTGATTTCCGTCCGCCTCTTGATAGAATTTCGATATGGCCGCACTATTTTTCCTGACCCTGATGGTCTGCTACACTATTTTATTCCAACGCATCCGCAGTTACCAGAAACAAATCAGCGTACCCGGCCCGGGGACGACCATCTTGCTGACGTTGATCGGCACTAAGATTTACGACACCCTGGTCCTATCCATCGGGGGAGTTTTGGGGGAAGGTCCGCTGCTCCAGGCCATCAGCATCCCCCGTTTCCTGTTCGCAGGGATCTTTGTGCCCCTCCTGGCGGTGACCGCCCTGGATTTTGCCGGCCGGCTGGGATTGAACCTGGCGGAACGCAGGCATGCTCGGGCCCTTTTCTGGATTCTGGCGTTTGGCCTGATCGCCTACGAATTTGCCGCCGGAACGATGACCGCCAGTCTCCAACCGGAAGCCATATTCGGTATTGTCCGGTACATCCCGGACGAGAGGGCTTTCCCGCTCGCCGCCTGGATGGTGGCCTGGCTTTTCATGCTGACCGGGCTGATCCTGCTTGGAAAAGTGCGCTGGCCGTGGCTGGCGCTCTTCTCCGCCCTGTACCTCACGGTGCTTTGGGTTCCCGACATTCCCTTCGCTCCGCTGGTGGTCGCAGGCGCGGAATTAAGCTTCCTCTGGACGCTGGTCGCTACCGAAAACCGGGTTCTGCGTAGAGGCTATGAAATGAGCGATGCGGAACTGGACGCTCGCCTGATTGGCCGGGCCGGCCCCGACGAAGATTAGGAGCAAGCGCATGCATATGCTGATGTTTGTTTTGGACAACCCGGACCACCTGGAAAAGGTCCTGGACGCCTGGGAAGCGGTTGGGGTCAGCGGCGTGACAATCATCGAGAGCACCGGTTTATCTCGCCACCGCGCCCGCCTGGCAGGCACGCCTTTTATGGCGGGGATCAACCGGCTGATGCACAGCGATCACGAGGGCCATTACACCTTGATCACGATCGTCAAAGGCGAGCAGACCGTCCGGGATTGCATTTCTGCTGCTGAAGCTGTGGTCGGAAATCTCTCAGGAGAGGAAAGCGGGGTGATGGCCGCCTGGCCGCTGTCAATCGTGAAAGGAATTCCCGACCCCAACCTGAATACCGAGGCGGATTGATGGTCTGGCTGCAGTTTTTGGCCAGTGCGGCGATCCTGGTTTACGCCGCCACCCGCCTGGCCGCCTATGGGGATGTAATCGCGGTGCGCACACGCCTGAGCGGGATGTTCATCGGGACCCTGCTCATGGCAGGCGCCACTTCCCTGCCAGAGCTTCTTTCCGCCATCAACGCCATTCGCCAGGACGTCCCCAACCTCGCCGCCGGCAGCATGCTGGGCAGCAGCATGTTCAACATGTTCGTGTTGGCGGTCCTCGATCTCCTGTACCAGCAGTCCCGCATCTTGCGCCGTGTGGCCATGACACATGCGCTGACCGCCAGTCTGGCAAACCTGTTGGCAGGCATCGTGGTTTTCGCCATCCTGGCCGGCGTAGAGATCAAATTAGGCTGGGTGGGGCTGGACAGCCTGGTCATCATCGTCCTGTACTTCGGAGGGGTGCGCATGATCCAGGGCGGCGCTCCCGCACCGGACCCGCCCGAGGCGGAAATCACAGGCATCCCTTCTCTGCGCAAAGGTTTACTCGGTTTCGGGGCAGCCAGTGCAGTCCTGATCCTGGTGACCCCCTTTTTGGTGCGGAGCGCGGCGGAGATCAGCGAAACGACCGGCCTGAGCACCGGCTTTATCGGCGCCTCGCTGGTGGCGATCGTGACTTCGCTTCCTGAATTAGTCGCCACAATGGCTGCCGTGCGTTTGGGGGCTTTTGATCTGGCGATCGGCAACCTGTTCGGCAGCAATATTTTCAACATGTTCGCCCTCGGCCTGACAGATGTGTTTTTCCTGGAGGGCCGCTTTCTCGGCGCGATCGACCCTGCCTTCGCCATCGCCGGCATCCTCGGCCTGATCCTGACAAGTCTAGGCCTGATCGGCAACCTGGCGCGCGTCGAGCGGCGCATCCTTTTCATGGAGTTGGACGCCTTGCTGATCCTGGTGGGCTATTTCGCCGGAATGTACTACTTGTTTTCACGCGGCATCGGAGTTTAGAAATGGCCGGTTTCCCCGAACCCTACCGCATTGCAGTATTTTCGGATCTGCATGGAAATCCGTTCGCGCTGGACGCGCTGCTGGACAGCCTGAACCGGGACGGCCCTTTCCACCGGATCGTCGCAGCCGGGGACCTTGCGTTCGGGGGAAGCGATCCCGCCTATTGCATCGACCGCATCCGGGAGGCGGGGATCGAAGCGGTATACGGGAACACCGAAGAATACATCCATGCCCCGGAAAAAATGCCCGGGGACCAGCTGCATTTGAAAAAATGGGACCGCATCCTGGAGGACGTACGCTGGCACCGCGACGTACTCGGCGAGGACCGGGTTGCCTGGATGCGCGGCCTGCCCTTCAGCCTGACATTCACACCGGGCTCGAATGCAAGGGACGGTTTGCAAATTTTCCACGCCAACCCGGTCGATATCGAGGCCATGCTGCTGCCGCCTCCTGCCGATCAGGTCCGGATCGAAGGGCAGCTTCTCCAACCGGACAATGATCCGGCGCTGGCCCATTTACTGGGAGGCGTTGCGCCGGACCTGCTGGTGTTCGGGCATTACCATTACACCAGCGTGCGCACGCTGGGGGAGAAAACCCTAGTCAACGTCTCCCCGGCGAGCTGCCCGGCAAAAGATGGCGACCCCCGCACACGGTATACGGTCTTTGAATGGCTCGGATCCTGGACTTTTGAGCGCCGACTGGTCCCTTACGATTACGCCAGGGAAACCGCCGCTCTGCCCGGATGCGGCCTGCCGAACTGGCAGGATTCAGCCAAAACGTTCCCAGGCTGGAATTCCTGAAGGCGCTCCCCCTCAGCCGGTATTCCGCAGCCCGGCAGCAATTCCATTTATCGTCAGCACCATCACCTCGCGCAGTTCTTCAGCCTGAGGGCCGTCCGGATCATCCAGGCTGCGGAGCCGCCGGAGCGTCTCTACCTGGATATAGTTCAAGGGATCTACATAAGGGTTGCGAAGTTCAATCGAGCGCTGGATGGTCGGGTCGGCGTCCATCAGGGCGGAGTGCCCGGTGACGGCCAGGACGATGTCGCGAGTGCGTTCGTACTCTTCTCGGATGGTTGAAAATATGGCCTGCGATAGCGCCTCATCGGGAACCAGGCCGGCATAAAGGGCCGCAATTTCCAGGTCGGCTTTGAGCAGCGACATCTCGGTATTGTCAATCAGCGCCTGGAAAAACGGCCATCCGGTATACATTTCCCGCAAGACCGCGGCATCCGGGGCCGATTGCAGTCCGCTGCCCAACCCGTACCAGCTCGGCAGGTTGTAACGGCTTTGCATCCAGGAAAAAACCCAGGGAATGGCGCGGATGGTCAGCACCCTGGCAGTGCTGTCCCCAGCCGGGGCGCCCCTGGCAGCAGGCCGCGACCCGATACGCAGGCGGCTGATCTCATCCAGAGGGGTCGCCGCCCGCCAGAAATCGAGAAATCCGGGGGTCTCATAAACCAGCTGGCGGTAATTTTCCCTGGCGCGAGTTGCCATCGTATCCTGGGCGGACCGCCAGGCAGGTTCCACTTTTTCGGTCGGAAGGCTATCCGGAGCTGCAGAAGCCAGAAGCACAGCGTGAACGATTTGTTCCAGGTTGCGGTGGGCGATGCGTGCGTTTCCGTAATGGGATGAGATCACCTCCCCCTGGATCGTCATGCGGAAACGGCCGCCAATCGTTCCGGGTGGTTGTGCCCGGATGGCCCGGTTGGCGGGTCCACCGCCGCGAGCCACTGTGCCGCCGCGTCCGTGAAAGAGAGTCAGGCGCACACCGGCCTCCCGGCAGACCGCGGCGATCCCTTCCTGCGCCCGGTACAGCGCCCAGCTGGCCGCCAGGTACCCGCCGTCTTTGTTGCTGTCCGAATAACCGATCATCACCATCTGGGCATTGCGGCAGCTTTCGAGGTGGCTCCGGTACGCCGGCAACCCGAAAAGGTGGCCCAGCACCTCGGGAGCGCCTTCCAGGTCGTCCACGGTTTCAAACAGGGGTACGATCGGCAGCGCCTCCCGGCAGCCTGACCAGTGTGCAAAGACCAGGACCGCCAGGACATCGGCAGCGGACCTGGCCATGGAGATGATGAATGGCCCCAGCGCCTGAGACCCGTACACCTGCCGCTGCCTGCGGATCAACCTGAAAAGCTGCCATGTCCGGGAAGTCTCGGGGGTCACCCCGGGGGAAGCGCTCAAGAAGGGCGGGGGCGATCCCAGGAGGTGGAGCAGCAGCTCCTCGCGCGCCCGGGCGGGCTGCCCCTCAAAATCCGCCGCGAGGCCCAATCCGCGCAAAGTCTCCCCCAGCGACCGGTTGATCACGGCAGAGTCTTCCCGCAGGTCGAGCCGGGCGGCATGCAGTCCGAAGACGTCCAGCTGACGCCGCGCGGTGCGCAGATGGGTGTCGGCCACGACCGCCGGCTGGGCGTCTGCGACCATGGCCATTGGGCGTCGAATGTCCTCCGGCTGAAGGCTGGCGTCAACCGGCCCATCGTCCAGCAGCACCCTGGCCACCGGTTCGCGCGCCGCCTTCTCCAGGTCAGCGGTCAGGGCAGCCAGAGTCAGGCGGTAGGGTTCCTCAGGATACCGGCTGGACTGATAAGCGACTCTGTTGGAAGAGGCTCTTTTTTGATCCAGCCAGGCGGCCAATTCGGAAGGCGGTGGCAGCAGCTTCTCATCCGCGCTCATCCGTCGGGCCAGGGGCCGCAGGGCATCACGGTGCTGGGTGACGGCCAGCCCGCGGTGCATGCGCAGCGTTTCGGCGGTCACTTCTGGGGTCACGTTGGGATTGCCGTCTCGGTCGCCGCCCACCCAGGATGCCAGACGCAGCCAGTCCGGTTTTGCCTCCAGGCCGGGGTAATGGCGGGAGAGCGCTTCCTCAAGGTCTGCATAAATACTGGGAAGCACGTCCCAAAAAACTTCCTCGATAAAATACAGCGCGGTGCGCGCTTCGTCCGACACCAGCGGGCGACTTGTCCGCTGGCGAGTGGTCAGCCAAAAAGCAGTGATTTCCCCGTACAGCCGGTGCTCATTGTGGCGCGCCTCCGAAGGCAAAATATCAGGACGGTGATAATCGACCAGCAGGCTGGCGACACGGTCCATTTTGGATAGCAAGGTCCGCCGCTTGGCCTCGGTCGGATGTGCGGTTAGGACCAGCTCGATTTCAAGGTCTGCCAGCAGATCGGCCATCGCCGATCGGGAATACCCCAAACCCCGCAGTCGAGAGACCGCATCGCCGATCGAACCGGGTGCCGGATCGGGATAGACCTGGCGTGACCGGTCTCGCAGCCGTCCAACGCGATGGTGCTCCTCCGCCAGGTTGACCAGGTCGAAGTACAGGGCGAAGGCGGCGGCCACACCCCGGGATGATGGCACTCCGAGGGCGGAGACTTCGGCGCGCAGGGTGGCCTCGGCGCCAGGTGCGCCGGCCCGGCGGTCTTTGGCCGCCACCCGGATGCGCTCTTCGATTTCGAAGAGCTGGGGGCTTTCCTGCTCGCGCAGGACCCGCCCCAGCAGGTTACCGAGCAGGTGGATGGTTTCAGAGAGCATAGGATGTTATGATTGTGCGCGCAGTGCTGCACAATTGTAAACGGAAAGTGAGTTCCCCCGCTCCCATGCCAAAAGATATTCACGTCCTGATGATCGAAGACGACCCATTTGCCCGCGACCTGATGGGCATGCTTTTGACGCGCGATTGGCGCACCCGAATCGTGGCGGAAGTCGGTTCGGACGATGACCTTCAGCGCGTCCTGGATGTCCCCTATCAGCGGATCGATGCAATCGTCCTGGATACGGAAGTGCCCGGCAACCCGGAATGGCCTTTCCAGGCGGCGGAATTGACGATGCGCAAAAACCCAGACGCCAAGGTGCTGTGCACCGCCACACGGCCGGAGCCCGGTGTGCTGGAGCGGATTTTGAGCGGCGGCCTGGGGGGTTATGCCAGCAAAAAAGAGCTCGGGTATTCCCTGGCCGCTGCGGTCGCCCAGGTGGTCAAATCGGGGCGTTTTGTGCTGACGGAAAGCAGCTACCGCCTGGCGCTGCAGGTGCGCCAGGAGCTGCCCAGGGAGACGGTGGTGTTTAACGGCAGCCGTCCGGTCGCCAACCTGACGCCCCGGGAAGAGGAGATCGCCCGGCTTGCCATCCTGTTCAACCATCCTCACCGCGACCTTTCCGATGAACTGCTGATCCGCGCAGACCAGGTATCCAAGCACGTCAGCAGCGTATACTCCAAGCTGGGCCTCGACGAAATCCTGGCAGGCGAATTGGAACCGGAGATTTACATCCAGGACAAACTGGTCCTCAACCACTTCCGGCGCATCCTCGACAAGGTCTCTAGCCAGTCTTCCCGCCGGAAAACCGCCGATATGGCCACCCTGGCCTTCCACCTGCTGACCCAGCCGGAAGTGCGGGAGGTGATCTGATCCTGAACTTTATACATTTATGATGCGAAGTATGTACATTTATTAACCAAACTCTTAACTTTCCAGCCGGTTTTTATAGTAAGCTTTTCATCGTACCGGGAGTCAGTAATGGAGACCACTAAAAACCAAGGCTCCAGGAAAGGATGAAAAATGTTAAACTTGGATGTAGAGAAACTGGAAAAAACCTTTGAAATCAAACCATATGCCAACGGCAGCGTGGCAAATAAAAAGAAATTGAACATCGAAGATGCGGTGCGCGAGATCCTGAGCAATATCGGCGAAGACCCCGAGCGTGATGGGTTACAGCGCACGCCAGACCGCGTGGCGCGCATGTTCGACGAGTTGACCGCCGGTTACCACATCGATCCCGTCAAAATGCTCAACGGGGCCATGTTTGACGTCAATTACGATGAAATGGTGCTGGTCAAGGACATCGACTTTTACAGTCTGTGCGAGCACCATATGCTGCCTTTCATTGGCAAGGCCCACGTGGCTTATATCCCCAGCAAGCGGGTTGTGGGCCTCAGCAAGATCCCCCGCATCGTTGAAATGTTCGCACGCCGCCTGCAGGTTCAGGAGCGCATGACGTCCCAGATTGCGGATTTCATCGAGGAAGTGCTGGAACCCCAGGGGGTCGCCGTGGTGATTGAAGGAACTCATATGTGCATGGTCATGCGCGGTATCCAAAAAGCCAACGCCAGCATGACGACCAGCGCCATGCGCGGCACGTTCAAAAAAGATCCCAAAACGCGCTCTGAATTCATGGATCTGGTCAATCATTGATCCCGAAGCCACTTTCGCCATGGGCGCAATTCCCTATCGAAAGCGGATGAGAGCAAGACTCACCAACCTTGCTCTCATTTTTTTAGCGGCCTGATTGTTAGAATATTCACAAACTGCCCGGGAGGGGCGCGATGACAACCCAATCCCTCGAACTCGACACGACTTTTTCAAGGAACGGCCCCGGTTCGCCGGCTTTCATTCGCTTAAACGGAGTGTCTAAAAACTACCAGGAAGGCCAGAAAGTGCGTGTGGTCCTGGACGACGTCCAGGCTGGTTTTGATAGGGGGGAATTCATCGCCATTCTCGGAAAGAGCGGCACCGGAAAGAGCACCCTGCTGAACGTGATTTCCGGGATCGACGACCCCGACAGCGGCGAAATCTGGTTCGAGGGCACAGAGCTGACCGCCCTGGGAGAACAGGAGCGCACCATTTTCCGCCGGGAAAAAATCGGCTTCATTTTTCAGTTCTACAACCTGATCCCCACCCTGACCGTCTGGGAAAACGTCACCC
>JBFKII010000122.1:0-10602 GCA_041632295.1 Anaerolineales bacterium
CGGGTTGGGCACGATATCAACTATATCGCCCTCTCAGGTTTGCTCGGGTTGACCGGGGAGGCGGGAGGCCCGCCGGTTCCCCCTGCCGTCCAGGTAGCGGACCTGGCGGGGGCAACCCAGGCGGTGGTCGCCATCCTGGCCGCCCTTCTGAAGCGCCAGCACAGCGGCGAAGGCCAATATCTGGACATCGCCATGCTCGACGCAGCCGTTCACTGGATGCAGCCGACTGCCGGCGCCCTGGCGCATTCGGGCGTTTCCCCGCAGCGCGGAGCCATGCCGCTGACTGGCGGTTCCCCTTGCAACAACGTTTACGCCACCCGGGACGGCAAATACCTCGCCCTGGGCGCCCTGGAGCCTCCGTTCTGGCGCGAATTCTGCGCCCTGGTCCAAAGGCCGGACCTGATCCCCCATGCCTTCAATCGGGATTACGTGGCTGAAACGGCGGCTATTTTTCGGCGCAGGACACAGGCCGGTTGGTTGGAGGCGTTTGCGAAAAAGGAAGTGCCCCTGGATCCGGTCCTCAGCCTGGAGGAGGCGATCGATCACCCACAGATCGCCCACCGCGGGTTGGCCTCCCCGGAGGAGGTCCGCCTGGGGTCCCTCTTCCCGTATGGGGAGGCGCAGAGGGAGGCCCCGGCGCGCGGGCAGGACACTTTCGAGGTGCTCTCTCAGGCGGGTTTTTCAGCGGGGGAAATCGAAGAAATGGCAGCCAGCCGGCTGATCCTGCTGGCGGAAGATTGAACGGATCGGGTTTTCAGTCCTCGGCGGGTCCCTCGATAATATCACGGGCCAGCTGCTGCAATGCGTCCACGTCCTCGTCTGCGTGGGAAGCCTGCCAGTAGATCTCCAGCAGTTCCAAGGGTGATTTGCTGCCCAGCTGTTCGTCCTCGGGCAAACGCACCCGGTCTTCGATCAGGGGCCGCCGCACGAGCCGGAATTCGAACGCTCCGGCGGCGTGCTCGCGCAGCGGGGATTCGTCGATCAGCGCTTCCCAGTCCCTCGGATATTCCAGCGTCAACCGGAAAACGGCGCCTTCCAGGTCTTCCGCCGGTGGGATGCGGCTGCGAACCTGTTCGAAAACGCCCTCGGGTGAATCCAGGTGCACGACACGGTCGATGAACGGCCGGATGTGGCCGAGTTTTCGCCACTCCACGACAGTTTTCCCTTTTTCAACCGAAGCGAGCACGTAGAATTTCTCTTCTCCGGCCTCGCCGAAGTCCACCCGTTCGATCGAACCGGGGTAAACCACCGGGGGATGGCCCCCTTCGTTCAGGTCCTGCGGTTTGTGGATGTGCCCCAGGGCGACGTAATCCAGCCGCGAATCGCGGACCAGCGAGCCCGGCAGGACCACGTCCCGGCCCAGCATGACGGTCCGTTCCCCGCCGTACTTCGCCCCCTGTACGGAGGCGTGGGCAGTAAAGATCAGTGGTAGGTCTGGGTCCGCTTTTTCGTCCAGCCAGTGGTTCATCAGTTCCGATATTTTCTCTTCCAGGTGAGAGAATACCTCGGCCGGATCGGTGACCCGGATGTCGAGGTGGGCCACCATCCCGGAGCGGGACACCCAGGGAAGGGCGATCACTTGCAGAGGGAGATTGAGCTCCTCCGGCCCGAGGAACTGGGGCTTATCCAGCACCCGGACATACGGCACGGACAGGGTATCAAAGGCATCCAGGGCGTGAGCCCGGCCCAGGGCGGGCGACAGGTCGTGGTTTCCGACCAGCAGCAGCGTCATGATGCGGGCCTGGGAGAGGCGCATGATCCGTTTGCCCCATTCGCGTTGGAAGGTCGGGGCCGGGCTGCGGTCTTTGTAGGCGTCGCCGGCGAAGATCACCAGATCCACTTTTTCTTCGATCGCCGCGTCCACGATCGTGTCCAGCGAGCGCAGGAAATCCATGACGCGCACGGGCAGCCCGCTTTCCGCGTCACGGCGGCCGTAGTTGGCCATGTCGATGTGGGCGTCGGCGAAATGGAGGACTTTCAGCATACCGGCAGTGTACCGGAGAGGGGCGGGGCTGTAAAGCACACAGGAGAATGCTGGCCGGAACTAGCCGCCCAGGCGCTCCAAAGCCTCGATCGCCTGGGTGTAGTTCTTGTTGAGAGAGACGGCCATTTCAAGGTCGTCGCGGGCGCCTGCCAGGTCGCCCGTCATCTCCCTCGCCAGCCCGCGCCAGAAGTACGTCTCCTCCACGGTTTTTTCCCCCATCGTCGAGAAGGTTGTGTCAGCCAGCCGGATCACGTCCTGGTAGCGCCCGGTCTGGAAATAGGCCTCGTAGGGCCCGAACTGGTACCAGACCATCCGCCAGGGGCGGGCTTCATTCGGCAATTCACCGTAAACCGTGAAAGCGGTGTCGTATGCTGCAGCCGCTTCTGCAAAGCGCCCCAGCCCTGCCAGGGAAGAGCCCTTGTTGAACCAGGCGAAGAAGGCGGGCAATCCAGAAGCACGCTGGATCTCGTCCTCCGCCCTGGCCAGCGCGATCTCGTGGGCGGTGCTTTCGTCCGCCAGCGGGCCGAGGATCGCCATCACCTCCGCCTCGCGTTCGGGCGGGTAGATTACGAAAAAGGTGTAGTTGAAAGAGCGCCAGGCGGCTTCGAGTTTTTCATAGGGCTCTGGCAGATTGGACTGGATGTACGAATCCTGGGCGGTGAAGCGGGTGGCAGAATCGTCGTAGCCGGTCAGCAGCGAGTAGTGCCCGATCCAGCCGTCCACCCCAGGAACGTCCAGGGTTTTTTCCACGATGGTGGGGAAACCGGCGGCGATCAGCGTTTTCAGCGTTTCCAGGGTGCCCGCCGGGCGGTAGATCGCCTGCAGGCCGGTCTCGCCGTGGATATAGGCGGCCAGTTCGTGGGGGGAGACGTTTTTATCGCGCGGGTTGGGCTTCAAAAACGCGGCCGTGGTGAGCTGGTTGCCCTGCCAGCCCCAGTAGGAAAGCTGCATCCCGAGGGTCGCCGGGCCGCAGTTGTTCCATTGCTCATATTCGTGGATCACACCCGAAAGCTGCACCGCCGGAGGGAGCGGGGTGGGAGTCAGTGTGGGCGTTGGGGTTTCCGTCGGAATACCGGTCGGGACTTGTGTGGCGGTCGCTTCGACCGCCTCCG
This sequence comes from Anaerolineales bacterium, assembly GCA_041632295.1. GTDB lineage: Bacteria > Chloroflexota > Anaerolineae > Anaerolineales > JABWBV01 > DATDOR01. Next base: position 3,097 of record JBFKII010000122.1, read on the forward strand.
ACACGGGCTGGATCGCCCCTAGCGTGGCGGTCACCCGGCCGGCGACTTCCGTTCCCAGCAGATCGTCCAGTCCCTCGCCACCGGAAGGGATAAACACGACTTCCTCGGGCGGGTTGAAGCGGCGCTGCAGCTCGACCTGCCAGACAGCCAGCCGCCATTCCAGGCGCGAGCGCACGGGCGGCAGCAGGCCGACGCCCACACCCAGCAGCCCGAGGACTATGGCCGCCAGCAGGAGGGTTCGAGCGTGAGGGCGCTTCATGGTCTCAACCGTCCTGGTGATACGGCTATCCGCCGGTCATACGCTCGATTTCTGACCAGCCCGGGCCGAAATTCGGGTTCAGGTTGACCGAGGTCTGCAGATCGGCAAGGGCTCCGCCGTAATCACCCAAGGCCTCTCTGGCGAGCCCGCGCCAGTAAAAGCTCTCCTCCAGGATGGGGGTGTTCATCGCGTTCAGGGTGGTATCGGCCAGATTGAACACGTCCTGGTAACGGCCGGTGTAGTAGTAGGCGAAATACGGGCCGGTCTGGTACCACATCATGCGCCAGGGCCGCAGATTGGAGGGAATATCATCCAGAATCTGGCCGTACAGGGAGAAAGCGGTGTCGTAGGCCACCGAGGCGGGCCCGTAATCAAACAGGTTGACATAGCTGGTGCCGACGTTGAACCAGGCGTAGTACGCGGCCAGGCCGCTCATCACGGCCGCTTCCTGCTGGGCGATCTCTAGCGCGTGCCGGATGGACCACTCGTTGTCCGCGAACGGCCCCAGGATGCGCATCAGGTCCGCTTCCCGTTCCCGGGGGTACACCACCAGGAAAGTGTAGTTGAAGGGCCGCCAGGAATCGAGGATAAATTCATACGTGTAGCGCTTCCCTTCGCCGTGATAGGTGTCGTTGGAGATGAATTCCCCGGCGGCATCGTCATAGCCGTAGATCGTGAGGTAGTGGCCGACCCAGCCGATGTCCTGCAGCGTATCCTCCCGCTCGACGATCACCGGATAGCCGGCCGCGACGAGCGACTTGATCAGATCCAGGTTGCCGCCCATGCGGGTGACCACCCCCAGGCCGGTCTGGAAGCTGACGTAGTTGGCCATCTCGTAAGGCATGACGTTTTTGTCATCGACCCGCGCTTTGGGGTCCCCCCCGCGCAGGATCGTGCCGACCTGCTCCCGCGTGGTCTCCCAACCCCAGAATGTCAGGTTCATCGCCAGATTGGCCGGTCCGCAGTAATTCCACAGCCCCCGCTGGGTCTGGTAGCCCATGCCGGAGATCAACGCACTTTCCGGGACCGGTGTGGGGGTCTGGGTCAGGGTGGGGGTGTGGGTGGGGGTCGGAGTCGGGCCGGGCTGGGTGGGTGTGTCGGTGTAGTCTGGTGTGGGCGAGGGGGTTTCGGTCGGCTGGAGGGCCTCCAGCGTTCCGGAGACGAGAATTTCGATCTGGTTGCGCTGTTCTTGCGGGATAAAGACGATTTCGTCGGGCGGGTTGAGCGCATAGCCGATCTCGGCGGTCCAGATCTGGAGGCGCGTCTGGATCGGGGGCAACGACCCCACCAGGACGGCGGCCAGGCAGACCAGGGGGACGGCGATCAGCGCGAATCGGGGCAGTTTCGGCATGGGGGGCGGATTATATCACCGGAGGGCGTGCATTCTTTCCGGCGGGTTTCCTGAGCGCGGCGTGGAATAGCGAGAAAAAGTGGGCCGGAGCCAGGGTACGGCTTGCTTTATACCAAACCAACCCTGACTCCGGGATTAAGGCCGAATGAGCGTCTAAATCGCTTTTTTGCGGCGGAAAACGGCCAGCAGCGGCAGAAACGCCAGCGGGAGAAGGCCTCCCAGGCAGGGGAAAGCCTGGGCGCCCGGGTCCGCGGCGGGCGGCTCGTCCACATTGGGCGGATCGGCCGGCGCTTCGGTTGCCTGCGCCTGGGGGTCGGCGGGCGGGATCTGAACCGGGTCTCCGCCTTCCTCGCTGTCGACGACTTCATAAGCGATCCCTTCGGAGAACGCGATCACCCGTTTCCCCAGGGCGAACGCCGCGCCGAGGTCGGGCTGGGCGGCGGTGAGAGCGAAGTAATCCTCGGAGAGGAACGGGACTTTCGTGGTCGTCATCGTGTCCGGGTCAAAAGCGGTATCCACCCAGATGCCGTCGATCCGGATAAAGGTGCGGGAGCCGACCACGCGCACCATGTCGGCCGCCTCGCGGGGCGGGGCGGAGACCGTATCGGCTTCTTCCATGGCGCCCTGGTCCGCGGCCCGGTTGACGGCCGTTTCGCCCGAAGCCTCCGCGGGGGCCTCCATCTGCTGCTCGAACTCCTGCTGGGCGAGGTCATCGATGGCCGCATCGCCCAGCGCCATCGCTTCAGTCACCAGGTAAGAGGTGTATGGGGTGACGATGCCGTAGCGGATGCTCAGGCGCACAACCTGGTCGATGGTCTCCTGGTTGGGCCCGCGCAGGCGGATCTCGTTCAGGAGGAAGCCGATCTTGCGGGTGGCCCATAGGCGCGGGATGGTATGCATGGCGGGGGTTTCTTTGGACCGCTCCAGGCCGCTGGCAAAATGCTGTTCCGGGAACTCGAAGGTCTGGGTCCTGCCGTCAATCGTCCCGGAGAGGGTGATGTCGGCGCTCCCGCCTTCCAGGTAGCGGCCGACCAGGATGATCTGGGAGCCGGCGAACAGGTCGGGCAGCGGGTTGGGATAGTCATCAAACACGGTCACACCGTCGATGCGCAGCTCCAGGTCAGTCAAAACCGGGGTGCTGATTTTCTGGTAGAAGGCGGAGATGGTCTCGTCGATCCGCTCCCCCGGCACGACGTAACTGGACGTTCCGTGATGGTTCTGCGAGAGCAGATCCAGGAGGAAGGTGTCTACATCGTAGCCGACCCCGAAAGCGAACAGGCGCACATTTTCCGGAGCGCTTCCTGCAAAGTTGTCCAGGATACGCTGGGTATCTGTCTCGCCTTCGGTCGGCAGCCCGTCAGTCAGGAAGATGATGTAGGTCGGCCGGTCTGGCTTGACCAGCGCGGCCGCTTCCAGGAGGGCGCGGTTGATATCGGTGCTGCCCAGCGGGCGATCGGCCTGGACCCAGCGGATCGCCTCCGCAGCGGCGGATACCGGCTGCAGTTCGCGGGCGAACAGCTCCACCCCGGTGCTGAACTGGACCAGGTTGAAACCATCCTCCGGGTTCAGGTTTTCCAGGATGAAGCGCACGGCGTCTTGGGCCTGCATGTATTTTTCCCCGTCCATGCTGCCGGACTTATCCAGGACGATCAGAATGTCTTTCGGCAACGGCGCTGAAGAGGTCTCCGGCCTGGGGGCCAGCATCAGCATGTAAAAGCCATCGGGGTCTGCGGGGTCGTGGGGATCGCGGTAGGAAAGCAGGTGCATCGCCTCCCCATCGCCGATCGAGTAGAAGAGCAGGAAATCGGTGTCCGGCGTGACGTTCGCATCCTCGTATCCGACCCGAACGTTGTGGCTGCCCTCGCGGCTGATCGCGACATCATGCGAGGGCGAGTAGACCGCCCGGATCGGGCTTTCGGAGCTCACATCCACGCTGATGGTGACCTGCTCCAGGGGGGAGCGGGAGAATTTCTCGGTGTTCAGCGGGTACTGGTAGCGGATCAGGCCGCCCTCGGCGGTGATCGCCTGGGCGTATTCCAGTTCGATCCGCCGGTCCTGGCCGGGTTCGATCGGGAAAATGCTCGCCTGGACCGCACCCTGCCCGACGTATTCCAGGATGGCCGGGTCGATCATTTTGCGGACGATCTCCTCGTATGTCGCTCGGGCTTCCTCGGCCGAGAGCACCTGGCCTTCGACAGGTTGGCCGTCGATCCATAGTGTGAAGTTGGTCACGGAGGCGCCCTTCGGCAGCGGGAAGATGTACGTCCCTTCGACAGTGAAGTCATTCGGGTTGTGAAACACCTGGTCGACATGCGTGATGGCCACCTGGGCGTCGATGGTGACGTTAACCCGGTGGTAGCGGATATCGAGGGCTCCGGAAAGCGGAATGGGGCCCACGATCGGGGGTTCAGGGACGATGATCCCGTCGGCGAATTCTTCGGCCGCGGCCGGGATTGGATTGAGGAACAGCAGGGTGAAAAACAGGCTGGCGAAAAAGAACAGGGCGGAAGTTTTCTTCATGGTTTTCTCCTTTGGCCGTTGAATGTGCCAGGGACAGGCGTTTAACGCAGGAAAACCGCCAATGGTTCCATTGTCCGAGGATCCGGCCGCAAGCGAGACCTCACCATCCGGGAAGGCTGGAATGATATAATTTGCCGGCTATGCTGGAGAAGATTGCGAATATTGAAAAGCGCCTAGTGGAGATCGACCGGGAATATCTCGACGTGGGGGACGACTACCAGAAGATCGCCGACCTGGGGCGCGAGCGCGCGGAGATCGAGCCGCTCGTGATAAAGGGCCGCGAATACCGGCAGGCGCTGGAAGCCCTGGAAGAGGCTCACCAGCTGGCGGATGAGGATGACCCGGAGCTGGTGGAGCTGGCCGAAATGGAGATCGCCGATCTGGAGCCCAGGATCACCGAACTGGAAGACGAGCTCAAGCGGATGCTGCTGCCAAGCGATCCGCGCGACAAAAAAGACGTGATCATGGAGATCCGGGCCGGCGCCGGCGGGGACGAAGCAGGGATTTTTGCCTCCGACCTGTACCGCATGTACAACCGTTATGCCGAGCGCCAGGGCTGGAAAACGGATATTTTGTCCGCCAATGAGACCGGAGTGGGTGGTTTCAAGGAAGTCGTATTCGAGATCTCGGGTCGCGGGGCATTTTCCCGGCTGAAATACGAATCGGGGGTCCACCGGGTCCAACGGGTGCCGGCTACGGAATCCCAGGGGCGCATCCACACCTCCACCGCCACCGTCGCCGTCCTGGCGGAGGTGGACGAAGTGGAGATCGATATCCCGGATAGCGACATCCGTATCGATGTTTACAAATCGGCCGGGGCGGGCGGGCAGAGCGTCCAGAAAAACGCCACGGCGGTGCGCATCACGCACCTTCCGACCGGTATGGTGGTCGCCTGCCAGGATGAACGCTCCCAGCTACAAAATAAGATGCGGGCGATGGGCATCCTGCGGGCGCGCTTGTTTGAAATCGAAGAGGAAAAACGGCGCTCGGAGATCGAGGCCGACCGCAGGTCCCAGATCGGCTCCGGCGACCGTTCGGAGAAAATCCGCACTTACAATTACCCCCAGTCCCGAGTGACGGACCACCGGGTGAGCCTCTCCTCTTACAATCTCCCCAATTTCATGGACGGCGATATTTCCGAGTTTATCGACGAGTTGGCCACCCGGGATGAAGCCGAAAGGCTTGCCGCCGCCGGGCTGGATTCCTGAAGCCCGGGGCCTGCCCTGGAAGGCCACCCGTACCGATCACGGGCCGGTATCCCAACGTAAGCAATGACCATCGGCGCTTTTCTGCAAACCGCCCGCAGCAGGCTGGCGCACATTTCCGAAACCCCCGGGCTTGATGCCCAGGTTTTGCTGTCCCACGTGCTGGACCGGCCGCGAACCTGGCTGCTGGCCCATCCGGAAACCTGCCTCTCCTCCGACCAGAGCGACCACCTGGAAACCGGGTTGTCGCAGCTCATATCCGGGGTTCCACTGCCTTATATCACGGGAAGCCGTGAATTCTACGGCATGCAATTTTTGCTGACCCAGGACGTGTTGATACCACGGCCCGAGACTGAACTGCTGGTGGAAACTGCTCTGGAATGGCTGGAGAACCACCCCGGGAGGAAGCGCGCCCTGGATGTTGGAACGGGATCGGGCTGCATAGCGGTCAGCCTGGCGAAGTCCGTCCCAGAACTATCCGTTACCGCCTGCGATATCTCCGCCGAGGCCCTGCAGGTGGCTCGAAAAAACGCCAGCGTTCACGGCGTTGCGGGGCGTGTCCATTTTTTGGAGAGCGACCTGTATTCTGCGGTCCAGGGGAAATACGACCTGATCTGTTCCAACCCGCCGTATATTCCGAGCGCGATTCTGCGCAGCCTGGAGGTCTACCAGCGGGAGCCAACGCTGGCCCTGGACGGTGGCGCGGACGGGCTGGTAATTATCCGCAGGCTGGTCCGTCACGGCCGTGAGCGGCTTCGGAACGGCGGGCTGATGCTGGTGGAAATCGACAGCCGGCACGGCCCGGATGCCCGCCGGCTGGCGGAAGAATCATTTCCCGGTGCAGCGGTCGAGGTGCTGCCGGACCTGGCGGGCCTGGACCGCTGCCTGCGAATCGAGATACCCCAATGAAAACCGAAGTGCTGCCGGCAGACCATTCCCATTCCATGGCGCAAGCCCTGAACGTGCTGCGCAACAGCGGGATCGTGGCGTTCCCGACCGATACGGTTTATGGCCTGGGGGCGATCGCCTTTGATGTCCAGGGTGTGGACCGGCTGTATGGTGTGAAAGGCCGCAGCCACACCAAAGCCATCGCCGTGCTGCTGGCTGAAACCGAGCAGCTGGGGCAGGTGGCGTCAGAAATCACGACGGATGCTCGCAAACTTGCCGCCGCCTTCTGGCCAGGCCCCCTCACGCTGATTCTCCCCCGCCATCCTCAGGTTCCGGATGTCGTCTCCCCCACCCCCACCATCGGTGTGCGCATCCCCGATCACCCGGTTTCGCTGAGCCTGCTGGCTGCTGCGGGGCCGATGGCAGTAACTTCGGCGAACCTTTCCGGGCGGGATAACACCTCCACGGCGCAGGAGGTGCTGGACCAACTGGACGGGCGTGTCCACCTGGTGATCGACGGCGGGCGCACCCCAGGGGGCGTTCCATCTACAGTCATCGATTGCACCGGACCGGAGCTGAAAGTGGTGCGATCAGGGCCCATCAAGCCGGAGCAGCTGCTCAAAGCGCTTACCGGTTAGCCGGTCTGAATCTCATCATTCTCTTAATCCCCGCTAATGCCACTTTTAGGAGGATATCTATAATACTAATTACATCCTCCTCCCCAAAAAGCCGCACTCAGGGCAACACCCTTTGTGCGGCTTTTGGTTTATCAGGCCTGCAGGGGGGTTATTTTTTTCCGAACAGGCCTCCGAGCAGGTCCATCCCTTTGTCCAGATCCAGGTTATCCGCTCCGTCCAGCAGCGTCTCGAGTTGGTCCCCGAGCGGAGCCGGGAGCCGTTCTTTGATAAATTTCAGGACGGTATCCACGGCTGTCTCTGCCTGGGATTTTGAAATCCCGGCTTTTTCCGATACGAGGTCGACGATTTGATCCATGGGTGTACTCCTTCAGGGTTTCTTGGTGCTTTGCTTCATTTTAAATGACCGGCCTGGTAGACCTGTGCCCGCCCGGCCCTGTCAAATGGTTTTTTTATTATCGATAACTGCCATGTAACCGGTTATTGAATAAGCAACCGAAGCCGGAACCTGCCTCAGGCTTCCAGGCGGAATGCGGCGGTTTCCAGTTCGGACAATGGCCAGTTGGGCAGGATATCGAAATTCAGGCCGTCCCGCTGACCGGCCTGAAAACGGTAGTGCCCTGCAGCGGCGATCATGGCGGCGTTGTC
>JBFKII010000123.1:0-10444 GCA_041632295.1 Anaerolineales bacterium
CGCGTCTCGCGGTCGATCTGCGGGCGCCCGACCTCAACCAGGCACATGCGGCACATGCCGACCGGCTCCATTTTGGGGTGGTAGCAGAACACGGGAATGTCGATTCCAATCCGTTTGGCGGCGTCCACCACCAGCGTCCCAGCCGGAACGGTTACCTGGAGGTCATCAATCGTGAGGGTGACAGTATTGGTCATATCAATCGGCCGCGACCGGTTCAGGTTGGGCCCAGTCTTCGGGGAATCTCTGTATCCCGGTCATGACCGCCTGGATCGCGAATTCTCCCAGGGCGCACAGGCATTTGCCTTCGATGTTTTGGGCCACGGTGTTGAGCAGATCGACCTGGTCCGGGCCGGCCATGCCGGCCTCGATGCGGTCGATCAGGTGGGTCATCCAGTAGGTGCCTTCGCGACAGGGAGTGCACTTGCCGCAGGATTCATGTTTGAAAAAATGCAGGGTTTTCTTGACCAGCCAGTCCATGCTGACCGAGTCGTCGATCACGATGATCGATGCCGAACCGAGCAGCGAACCGACATTTTGGACCGACTCGTAGTCCATCGGTGTGTCCAGGGCCTCTTCGTCGGCAACGATGATCGCCGAAGAGGCGCCTGCCGGCATGATGCCCTTGATGTTTTTGCCGCCGGGGATGCCGCCACCGTGTTCGAAGATCAACTCGCGGAAGGTGCTGCCCAGCGGCAGTTCGTAATTGCCGGGCTTTTCGACGTTCCCGGATAGGGAAAACACCTTCGGGCCGGGCGACCGGTCCGTTCCGATCGATTTGTACCACTGCCAGCCCTTTTCGATGATCGGCGGGACATTGGCGAGCGTCTCCACGTTGTTGACGATGGTGGGCTTTCCGTACAGGCCGAAGCTGGGCGGAAACGGCGGCCGCAGCCGTGGCTGGCCGAGTTTGCCTTCCAGCGATTCGAGCAGGGCAGTCTCCTCCCCACAGATATAGGCCCCCGCCCCGAGGTGGTTATGGATGCGGAGTGAGAAACCGGTGCCGAACAGGTCGTCCCCCAGCAGGCCGGCTTCTTCCAGGGCTGCCAGCTTATCGTCCAGCACGTGGGCCAACTCCCAGAACTCGCCGCGCATGTAGTTGTAGGCCGTGTCCGCCCCCACCGCGTAGGCGCAGATCATCACGCCCTCAAAAAACTGGTAGGGATTGCCTTCCATTATCTCGCGGTCTTTGAACGTGCCAGGTTCGGACTCATCGGCATTAGCGACCACATAGCGAGGGGTATTATTCTTGTCGATAAAGCGCCACTTCAGGCCGGTGGGGAACCCGGCGCCGCCGCGCCCGCGCAGGCCCGACTGGAAGACTTCTTCCACCACTTCCTCGGGCTTCATGGTCGTGACCGCTTTCTTGAAGGCTTCAAAGCCCCCGTGCTGCATGTAGACCTCAAGCCGGTCGAGGTCAGGGATCTGGCGGTGGCGGAGCAGGATGTAGTCAGGCATGGCGCTCAACTCCCATTCCGCAGGCTGTCGACCAATTCTAGAGCCTGATCGACCGTCTGGTTTTCATGGTAGTAAATGCCGCTTCCATTTTGGAGCTGGAACATCGGGGCTTTATCACAGGCCGCCAGGCACATGACCCCTTCGACCGTCACTTTCCCATCTGCGGTCGTCCCCCCCAGGCGAATGCCCAGCTGCTCGCACAGCTCCTCGGCAAATAAGTCGGCGCCACGCAGGGCGCAGGGGAGGTCGGTACAGATCTGGATGCGGCTGCTGCCCTCTTTTTGATCGTGATAGAGCGTGTAAAAACCGACAATTGAGGCTACTTCCGTGGCTTTCAGATCCAGCACCTGGGCGATCTCATCCATATCCTTCTTGGAGATGAACATTTTTTCGCGCTGGGCCACGTAGAGCAGCGGCATCACCGCCGATCGCTTCTGGTCGGAAGGATATTTGGCGAGGATCTTTTTAATCTCGGGGCCGTATTTTTGCTGCAGCTGGTTCATACCTGTTCCGTTGGAGCGGGGATTAGCGGTCGATATCCCCGAGCACAATATCGATGCTACCGATAATGGAGACCAGGTCGGCGACCTGGTGGCCCCTGGCAAGGTGGGGCAGCACCTGGAGGTTGTAATAAGATGGCGTGCGCCAGTGGACGCGGTATGGCTTCGGCCCGCCGTCCCCTTCCAGGAAGACCCCCAGCTCCCCGCGTGGCGATTCGACCGCCATGTAAACCGATTCTTTCGGCGCCGGAAAACCCTCCGTCCAGAGCTTGAAATGGTGGATCAGCGCTTCCATGCTAACCCCGAGCTCCGAGCGCGGCGGCGGGACAAATTTACGGTTGTCGCTCTGGACAGGGCCCGAAGGCAGCTGGTCGAGCGCCTGGCGCACGATCTTCATCGATTCGCGAAACTCCACCATGCGCACCAGGTAGCGGGCGTATACGTCCCCATCCGTGTGGGTCGGGACCTCGAAATCGTACTGTTCGTAGCCGCAGTACGGGCGCAGCTTGCGCAGGTCGATCGCCGGGCCGGAGGCGCGCAGCATCGGGCCGGTCAGCCCCCAGGCCAGCGCTTCCTCGCCGGATATCACCCCGATGCCTAGGGTGCGGTCGAGTAAGATCGGGTGTTTGGTCAGCAGCCGCTCGTATTGCTGGATGCGGCCCTCAAATCCATTCAGGAAACCGAGTACCGTCTCCTCCCACTCGGCGGGCACATCCCGCCAAAGCCCCCCCGGGCGGAAATAAGTGGTCATCATGCGCTGGCCCGAGACCATTTCCATGATGTCCATGATGGCTTCCCGCTCGCGGAATGTGTAGAAGAACATCGACATGGCCGCCAGGTCCAGGGCATGTGTGCCCAGCCAGACCAGGTGCGAGGCGAGGCGCTGCATTTCGGTCATCACCACGCGCACGCCCTGGGCCCGTTCAGGGACGTCCAGGTCGACCAGCTTTTCCACCGCCAGGCAGTAGGCCAGGTTGTTGCCCATGGTGTTGAGGTAGTCGAGCCGGTCGGTCATCACCTCGGCCTTGACGTATGTCTTGGCCTCCATGTTTTTCTCGATGCCGGTGTGCAGAAACCCGATATCGGGGATGCAGTTGATGATCTCCTCGCCCTCCAGCTCGAGCAGCAGGCGCAGCACCCCGTGGGTGCTGGGATGCTGGGGGCCCATATTGAGCAACATAGTCTCGCCTTCCAGCGCCCGCTGGGAGACCAGGTGCTTGATTTCATCAATGGTGACTTCTTCTATTTGGGCCATGGTTTATTCCACGGACTAATGTCCGTGTCTCTGAAGCCCAGGATGTCAGTCCTGGGGGTGCGGCTTGCGCCGCATGATCTCGTCCTTGTTGAAGCTGAACTGGACCTCTTCATATCCGAGCGGGTAGTCTTTGCGCAGCGGGTGGCCCTCCCAATCGTGGGGCATCAAGATGCGGCGCAGATCGGGGTGGTCCTGGACCTGGATGCCGAACATGTCGTACAACTCCCGCTCCGGCCAATTGGCATTGCGGTAAATCTCGATGATCGAAGGCAAGGCGGCGTCGGCGTCCAGCGGGACGCGCACCTCCAGCCGGCAGTTGTGCTGGAACGAAGAGAACTGGTAGACGACGTGGAAACGCGGGGCCAGCTGCGGCCAGTAATCGACCGCAGTGATGTTGGAAAGGTACTCGAAATTGTAGCGATCTCGCAGGGCAGTCGCAAGGGAGCGGATCTTTTCCGCCGGCAGGACGAGGCGGGGATCTCCCCGGAACGCGCCGCGTTCAGCCCCCATTTCCTCGGCCAGCGCGGAAACTGTGTGCTCTAGGTGCTCGTTCATCGGCTCAAGCCCACCTGTCTATTTTTTCTGTCTTTACTTTCTCGTGCAGGGTCATCACGCCGTGGATCAGCGCTTCGGGTCGCGGCGGGCAGCCGGCGACGTACACATCCACCGGGACGACCTCGTCCACCCCCTGGACCAGGGCATAGTTGTTGAACACCCCGCCGCAAGAGGCGCAATCCCCCATCGAGATCACCCATTTCGGGTCCGGCATCTGGTCATACAGGCGGCGCAGGACCGGGGCCATTTTGCGGGAGACGCGGCCGGCCACGATCATCAAATCAGCCTGGCGCGGGCTGGCCCGCATCAATTCCATCCCAAAGCGGCTCATATCGTAGCTTGCCGATTGGGAGGCCATCATTTCAATGGCGCAGCAGGCCAGGCCGAACAGCATCGGCCACATGGCGCCAGTGCGCCCCCAGTTCACCACGTCCTGCAGGCGCGCGGTGACCACCCCCATATTGCCAAGCTTCTGCTCTACTCCCATTCAAGCGCTCCCTTCTTCCAGGCATACACATATCCGAACAGCAGGATCAGGATGAAAATACCCATTTCGATGATCCCAAACCAGCCCAGCTGGCGGAAGACGACCGCAAAGGGAAACAAAAAGATCACCTCGATATCGAACAGAATGAACAGCACGGCCACCATGTAGAAGCGTACCGGGACGCGCCGCGCGCCCGGCCCGATCGGGGTCATGCCGGATTCGTAGGGGTTCATTTTGCGTTCGGAAGGGCGGCGGGGCCCGAATAAGTGTCCCAGGACGACGACCAGGACCGCCAGGCCAGCAGCCACAATGACCAGAATTGCGATGGGCAAATATTCGATCAGCATTTTTCCCTGGGATCTCGGCGGAGGCAGATGTTAAAAAAAAACACCTCCGGTTTTCGGGTCGCTGAATTTTATCACAACGGTTTTTTTGTGCCAATAGTGGTGGAAATTTTCACAAATCGGTCAGCGCTGCAGCGTAAAGATATAGATTCCGTCCACATCGTAGACCAGTCGCGCCCCCTGGCAGTTGGCCAGGGCCCCAGGCTGTAGGCTGCCGACGCCCCATTTCAGATAGACGTGGGTCACCCCCTCGTCCGCCACCAGCGCCCAGAAATCGGCATCGCAGGCATCGATCTCCGCCGCCTGCCTGGCGGTCTCCAGGACGGCATCCGCATAGGCTTTCTCCCCCATCAGGTACAGGACGGGCGGCAGGATCGTTCTCCGGTCGGCCAGGAGGGGCAGCCACCAGCCCCCGTCCACCCCACGGTAGGCGCCCCCCTGCCAGTGGTCGGTATTGATGAAAAACACGCTCTCTGGCCCGGTATTGGCCGCCACCCAGGCGGCCGCTTCCACGTCCGGCTGCTCGGCCAGCACGGTCTGCGGGTTGATAATATCCGGGACTTCCCGCAGGCCCCAGTACACCAGCAGGCCCAGGGCGGCAACCACCAGGGCGCCGGCAAACAGGCGGAACCAACGGCGGCCCGGGGCCTCCAGCGGGGTGACTAACAGGTCGGCCGCGTGGAGGGAAGCCGGGAGGAACGCCAGGATCACCCCGTGATCGGGCCGGAAGGGTGCGACGTTCAGCCCCCAGGGAAGCGTCAGCAGGCCGAAGGCCAGCGTCCACACGGCCAGCGGCCGGGCCCGCTCCCGCCAGCCCAGCAGCGCCAAACCCGTGAGCCCGATCCAGAGGGCGAAATGGCTGCGCCGCGGCCCGAGCAGGTACCACAGGTAATCCAGGTAGCCCGGATAGTAGGCCTCATCGGCGGAGCGGTTGAGCGCCACGGCTTCCAGGCCGAGGGGGCCGGCGTTGAGGCGCAGGACGTGGATCGTCCAGGGAAGAGTGGCCAGGAAACCGGCTGCCCCAGCCACCAGGATCACCAGCAGCGCGGCGAAAGAATCCGCACGACCGGGGCCAAGCAGCCTTTCAATGGCCAGGCCAGCCAGGAAAAGGGCGAAAACCAGGGCGGCGAAATAATGGGTCAGCAGCAGGCCGGCGACCAGCACGGCCAGACGCAGCCCGGGTTCCCGCCTGTCCCCGGAGGTGCGGACAACATCCAGGGCGGCGGACATGGCCAGGGCGAGCAGAAACAGGCCCGCCAAGAGGGTGTAGCGCCCCCAGGTCAGGTAATACGCCGGCATCTGGAAGACGAAGCCGACCAGCAGCATGGCTGCCAGGCCTTTCTTTGGCGACCCCCACAGGGCGATCGCCAGCCGGTAGACGGCCAGCGGCACCAGGGCGTTAAGCAGCTGGCCGAAAATCAGCACAGCCTGTGGCGCGCTCAGGCGAGAGAGAAATGCGAACAGGGCGGTGTTCGCGTGGAAGCCGAAATGGTAGTACAGCGGCACCGGCAGATCGGGCGCCAGTGTCCTGGGCAGCCCGCCCTGCATGCGTACGATATCTACCAGCAGGGTGTGATGCAGGGAATCGACCCAGGCAGGCAGCACCAGCGAGCGGGCCTGGTAAAAGCGCAGCACCAGGACCAATCCGAAGGCCAACAGCGGCAGGATCGTGGACAGGACAAAAGAAGCGTGGGTGATGGCGTGGGGAGGTGAGGGCGTGCTGGGGTGTTGGCGTGGGGGGGAGGAGGGGCGATATGCCTTCAGTAAAATGAGGGTGATCGGAAATATGGCCAGAATTACGAGTACCTGGAACCCTGAAAAACGAAGGCCGGTAAAATAGGTCCCCATCCCGGCCAGGGCAACCAGCGAAAAGAACAGACCCAGGCCGTCGGCGAGCCGTTCTGGAAGTTGTATTGCCGGAGGGTCGCTGGCACCCGTCCTCTTGTTCCATAATGGGTGCCAGATCAGCCCCGGCAGGGCGAAAAGCAGAAAAGCGAGTGTGGAGAACAGCATCGCACCCTGGTAGTTCCCGGGTCAGGGCTCCTGCACTTCCAGGAGGCGGAAATCATCCAGCAGCACGGAATTCTCGATGCCTGCCGGAAATGAGCTGAGTATTTCCCGCAGAAATGTCGATTGGGCCAGCTCGCCGGCATTATCAGGGGTAAACGTTCCGATGTCCCGTCCGTTCAAAGCACAGGAGACCGCCCAGGTCTCGGGAACGACGTCCAGGCGGAATTCGTACCAGGTTCCCGCTTCGAGCGGGCGGCTTGCGGTTGCCAGGCCCGGCTCCCAGGTGTGGTCCAGGCGGGTATCGGAGACGATGAAAACGGCCAACGGGCCCTCCGGCACCCATGCCAGGCCGCAATCCGCACTCCAATCCCCATCGGGATAGGAAGCGCTGATCCGCAAGCCAAGGCTAAGATCGGCCTGCTCTTCCGGCACCTGCAAGCGGACCGAAAGCGACCGGATTTGCTCACCGGATTGGAATAAAGGCCGGTTGACCTGCAGAGCGCAGCCACCCTGCCCTGCGGCGCGGTGCACGCTGAAAACCAGCCGGCCATTTTGCTGGACAAAGCTACAAAAGGGGGCCTGCGTCAATCCGGCCTGCACCCAGCGCGCAGGATCCACCGGGGCGGCCTGAGCGCCGGCGTTGAAGCGGTCGTACAGTGGGATGCTGCGGGAGCTGGGCCCGAGGAAAATCCAGGCTACAACCGCAGCGAGTCCGATCAGCAGGACCGCCAGCACCGGCAGCCGTCCGGGCCTGCGGGCGGATCCGTGCTGCGGCACGCTCTCTGCCGGAGGCGGCGGGGACGGCTCAGGGGAAACGCGTGCCGGCGGCGGAGCGGCCGGCTCGAATTCACCGTCATGGCGGAAATTGTTGCTGCGGATATCTTCAAGCAGCTGGCGGCTTTCCACAGATGGTTCGGCGTCGAACTCCTTCTTCAGGATTTTTTCCAGAGTTTCGTACTGGGACAGCGCCAGGCTGCGTTCACCGGATGCCGCCAGGACCCGCATGAGCTGCCGGTGGGCCTTTTCCCGCCAGGGCTCGAGCGCAAGCTGGCGGCGAGCGTATTCTTCCGCCTCTGAAAAGCGGCTCTGGCGCATGCAAATGCTGGAAAGGTCATACAACGCTGCCAGGACTTTGCGGTGGGAGATCTCCCGCACCCGGCCCGACCACTCCTCAAACCCGGGGTTCTGGGGCAAGACAAATCCTTCCAAAAATTCGCCGCGATACAGCGCGACCGCCTGAGCCAGGTCTTGCCGGCAGGACTCGCACTCAGTTTGGGAAGCATGATTGTGGCCGGCCGCCGCCGCAACCAGCCGCTCGAATTCAGCCTGGTCAACCCACAACCCCGAGCCGGGATCGATCTGCAGCGCCTGCCGGGTCACAGAAAGCATCCGGTCCTGGCCTTGCCGGCCTTCGATCAGCCTGCGCAGCCGGTGCAGGGCGACACGCAGGTTGTTTCGGGCCTGGCTTTCCTCGATTTCCGGCCACAACAAACTGGCTATCACCGTCCGCGGGTGGGGGCGCCCGGATTCGACCGACAGGTACGCCAGCAAAGCTTTCTCCGTTTCCGAACGGAACTCGATCTCTCCCCCGGCGCCATCAAAGACCTGGAAACTCCCGTAAAGGAATAATTTCATCCCACCAATCATACTATCAAAGGGGCTATATCAATCCAGCGCCGAATCGCCTTCCTTTCCCCCAGAATGACTGGAAATGGATTGGAAACGACCGCGATACGCTCTGGAAACGGCCTGGAAACGCAAATCCGGATAATGGGGCCAGGACGGAGGCGAGCCATCCAGGGCTGCCCCGCAAACCAAATCCCTGTTCAAAGGAGAAAAACATGTTCCGCAAACGATTTTTTGTCCCCCTGGCCGCACTGCTTTCGCTTTCCCTGGCGATGGCATTCAGCCTGGCCTCTCCCAGCCCCGCCCGTGCCATGTCCGGCGGTTTGGCCAGCGGCAAGGTGAAAGCCCCAGCCGCCAACCTGGAAGTGGAAATCCTCGAGTCAAACTCCGATTTCGTCAACTACATCTATCTGGTCTCTCCCGGGAGCGCCCTGTTGATCGGCCCGGACCACGCCACTGGCACCATCGTCAGCCTGCCGGCTGTTGCGCCTGGGACGGAACTGGTCTTCGAAATCCGGGTGTTCGAGCCGGACGGCGTGACCGACACCGGCATGCGCTGGCGCAGCGGCCCGCCATCTCGCAATTCGGACAACGAAAAGCACGTCCAGCTGACCGCCGGGGCAAGCGGTGGGATCATCGTGGCCTTTGAAGATATCGACGGCAGCGGATGGGGCGTTGCGGATGAACCCAACTTCATCGATGCCGTCATCGAGGTCCGGCCGGCGCCCTGATTTTCCGATCCGTTTCCACATTCAGCCCGTCCGCATCGGATGGGCTGTTTGATTCCAGCTGCTGTGATCAAGGAGCTGGGCCTGGAAAGACCGCCAGTTCCTCCCCACCAACGACCAGGCGGAATACGAGTTTTTCCGGCTCAAATGCCAGACGGCGGACCAGGACCAGGTGATACGGTGAGGTGACCGCACCCTCGCTATCGGATGCCGCACCTGGCTGGCGAAATTCTGCCCGGATGACGATCTGGCCTTCCTCAAGGGCCATCTCGGATATCTCCACGCCATAGCCGTCGGAGGGCTTCCATCCCTGAAAAACCGCCAGTGCGAAATGGGTCTGCCAGTTAAGGCCCCTGAGTTGTAGCCGGGCGCTCTCGCTGAACAGGTCCCCTTGTTCCAGGGCGGTTTCTTCATTAAAGATGACCACCAGCCCGGGCTCGAGGGCGTTGAACTGCTGCTGCCCGATGTAAGCCGCATCTTGCTTTTGCTCCAGGGTTGTGAAAGCCAGGGCGCCGGTGGGGACCTGGGAAACACATCCGGCCATATAAAGGCAAAAAAGGAGGAAGCACAAGGCGGCGGAAAACGAATGGCTTGAATTGTCGCGCATAAAACGGGCCTCCCTGCTGCAACCACCCACGGGGAGCAAGGTCGTACCACAAAGGTACCACCAAACCAGGGCACCGGGCAGCTTTTCGAAAAGGCGAAAAGCGAGGCACCGGCATGGGAAAATGCCGACCCCCAAGGCCCCCATCCCCCATCTAAGCTCCCTCGAATGTTCTAATGCGAACCGCCTGCGTATCACCAAAACAGGGGATACGGGTTTCCGGCATGTCACCTAGACTGTGCGCAGAGTTCAAGAGGAAAGAACGGGGCAGCCAGGGGGTTACCTTCCACACGGGATCATCACCCACGCCACAAGATTTTCGATGGTCCGGCAAACGTTCGATTTCAGGACGGCTGCACACATCCCTAGGCTCCTGTCCAAGAGCATAAAAACCAATTTCTCTGGAGGAGAAACGATGAATCGCCTATCCCCCCTGCTCAAGAGAAGTTTCTTCCGCATGCTGGCATGGCTGCCGCTTCTCGGCCTGCTTTTCCTGTGGGGCAGCCGCGGCAGCGCCGCTTCCTGCCAGTACTGGATCGCACCACCCCCGACCGGAAACGACGCCAATAGCGGCAGCGCCAGTGCCCCCTGGGCCACCCTGGAACACGCATCCGAAACGGTTCCGGACAACGGATGCACCATCTGGGTAGAGCCCGGGGTGTATTCCGGTAATGAGCGGATCAGCCGGCGCTTCACCGCCAACACCACATTCCAGGCCACGCAGGCTTACAAAGCGGTTTTTCAGAACAACGGTCCGGTACTCAACATCTCCGGGGCCACCCATCTGACGTTTTCCGGTTTCCGCTTCCGGCACTCCGGCCCCGGTGCCAGCCCCCTGGTCGTTTACATCGACTGGAACGACGACGGCTTTGCCGAGCAC
>JBFKII010000124.1:0-10380 GCA_041632295.1 Anaerolineales bacterium
CGATCCCGATCAGGCGGCCCTCCGCCAACCCCTGCAAGACCGATCGAATGGCGCGCCGATCGGGCCGGCCGCGATGGACCCAGATGAAACCATAGCGGTCCATCAGCCGGCCGACGATCGGCAGATCGTACAGTTCCACCTTGGCCATCCCGTCGATTGGGTAAGGCAGGCTGGCCAGCCCGAAGACCACATCGGCATCTCCGAGGTGGTTGCCGACCACCAGCCCGGGACCTACCTTAGGGAAGTTTTCAATCCCAAACACCTCAGCCCGGGTCAGCAGGTGCATGATCCGGGCGCACCACCGCTTTGCCTGCAAACGGTAGCGCAGCCGGCTCTCGTCCAGGATCGGCAGGGCGGTCAGTTCGGGCCGCAAGCGCCTACTGACCGGCTTGGTCGTCTCGGATTTCATCTGCATAAACGCCCCAGTACGCCTCCGGGAGGTAGCTGCCCACCCGTATCAAGACCTGGTCTGCGTTGCGCTGACGCGCCTCCCGCCGGGCTTTACCGCGGCTTTCGATCGCCGGCAGGGTGAACGGTTCCCCAATAATCATTTTGAGCCGCGGGCGCTTGAACTGGAAAGCGCGTTTCAGGTTTTCATCCGAACTGCCGATGATGGCGATGGGCAGGACCGGAACCCGCGCCATTTCGATCAGGTAGCCGATCCCCGGCTGCGCCCGCCCCATGCCGGGTACGTGAGAGCGGGTGCCCTCCGGTGCGATCAACAGCGGGCTCCCTCTGCCAAGCACCTCCAGCATCATTTTGATCAGCTCCCGGTCGGCTGTGCCGCGGTGCACTGGTGTTGTGCCGTAAATCTGGATGATCAGGTTCTGGCCCGGCCGGCTCCACAACTCCTGGGCCCCGATCGCCTCAGCATTGACCGGCCAAAACGCCAGTATGAACGCCGGCTCGATGATCGATACGTGGTTGTGCGCCATCAAATAGGCGCTTTCCCGCGGCACGTTTTCCCGGCCGTGGATCTCAATGCGGAATAGGACGCGGAAGATGTTACGGAACAACCCTTTCAGCAGCGCCCGCCGGATACGAAGCTGTAGAGGTTGCGGATAGCTCATTTTTCTTTCCTGGCGATGCCGGAATTTCCACCGGTTCCGGACAGACCTTCCCGGATGCGCAGAGTCTTTTCCAGCACTTCCTCCACACTCAGGCCGTCCGACAGGATTACGTGGGCGTCGTCCGCCGGTTTCAGAGGGGCGACTTCCCGTGTCGAATCCAGCTGGTCACGGGACTGCAAGTTTTCGAGGATTTCCTGGAAATCGGGGGCTTCCCCGCGGCCTTGCCTTTCTTTGTATCTGCGCCGGGCGCGCTCTTCTACGGAAGCGTCCAGATAGATTTTGAGCGCCGCATCGGGTAGCACCACAGTTCCGATATCCCTCCCGACCATCACAACCTTCCCCCGCAGGCCGATCCGCCGCTGCTGGCTGGTCAGAGCCTTCCGGACACCAGGGTAGGCCGCGACGATCGAAACACATGCGTCCACCTCGGGCGACCGGATCTGCCAGGTTACGTCCTGGCCGTCAATCAGCAAGTCGTTGTCGCGACCGTCCTGGCGGGAAGGGGGCCGCACGTCGATCTGGATCGCTTCGGCCAGGCAGGTGACGGCATGCTCATCCTGGACATCGATACCCCGCATCAACGCAGCACAAGCCACCGCACGGTACATCACCCCGCTGTCAAAATAAAGGTACCCAAGCCTTTCGGCCAGCTTCAGCCCCAAGGTGGATTTCCCGGACCCCGCCGGTCCGTCGATCGCAATGGTTGGTATGCTCAAAGGCTACCCCGCAAGAAACGTCTACCTGTTCGTCGGGTCTGATTATAGGAGGAAATGCCCGGTATAAAATCGCAGTTCCGAATCGGAGCACTGGCTTCGACCGGTCCAGGGGTCAATTTTCGGATGCCCCGTCATCCAGAAAGGCCGGTTGTTCGGCGTCTATTTCCGGCTCGCCGATCTCAACAACTTCTTCCCCGGCGAGGAACATATCGGCCTGCGCCCAGAGGATCACCTGGTCCTGTTGGGCCGGCGCCTGGCGAAAGATCCACCAGCGCAGCCAGCCATCCAGGCCCAGCAGCTCCCATGCCGGACGGACCGACCAGACGAAGTCCTGGCCGCGGTAGGCGGAGGCCAGCCTCAGGTCCTGTTCCCCCTCGCCGGCCAAAACGACGGCCGGAAGCGTTTCCCCTCCCGAAGGGAGCCCACTGTGAACTGCAGCGAAATCGCGCAGCGCCCAGCGCATCGAGGGCTGATCGTACACCAGGGCGATCTCCAGCCCCCGGTCGTGCCCCGCGGTCCATTCACCCAGTTCGTGCAGAGTTTTCTCCAAAAGGTCCGCCTGGCCGGCCAGCGGTTCCGGAAACCACAGCTCCCGCTGCTCAACCGGGTCGCGCAGGGAAACGCCCCACACGCCAGACAGCATCCCGAAGACCAGCATGACGCTCAAACCCCAGACCAGGCCCCTCCGGGCGACAGCCGGATCCCACATGCGGATAGTCGTATATGAAAGCCCCATCAGGATGATGGCGCCGAGAATGACCAAAAGGTTGACGGTGTATTGGTCGACGGTCCAGATAAACAGCGGGGTGGTATTAACACCGGCGACCAGTGAACTCAGCCGGGCGAGATTCATCCAGGCGCTGGCACTCAGGGTCAGCAAAACCGCCGCCAGGCCTGCAGAGACCACCCGGTCCAGGCCGGCGACCGCCTCCTGGCGCCCGATCTCTCTCGCCGCAAGCAGCCATAGCGGCACCAGCGCCCAGGCCAGGTCCGCGACCTGCCGGCCGGGATACACCATCACCAGCAAAACGGCCGATAGGGCAGCCAGCGCTGCTGCCTTTTCCACGGTCTGGCCGCGCCGCCAGCCGCGCCAGGCCGAAAGCGAGGCGAATACCAGCACCAAGCCCTGGTACCCCAACAGTGCGGCGATCAACCGGCCGGGTGGCACCCCAGAGGGCTGTGCCCAACCCAGGAGAAAGCCGACCAGGCCCCCTCCGAGTGCGCCGATACCCTGGGGGAAGCGCAGAAAAAATGTCCCGGCCAATAACAGGGTGATACCGCCGGAGATGAGCAGGATGCGCCTTGGGTCCGGCTGGCCGTCTGCCCGAGCCCTCCCCCACTCCGGGTCCAGTCGCCCAGGCGGCATGATGGCTCGCAGGGTGAACGCGGCCAAAACGAAGCCCACGGCGCCAAGCCACAGGGAAGGGCCGGAGAGCAGGGCCAGGCCGAGGCAGATCCCTGCCAGAGAAAATTGCAGGCTGCCTCCCTTCTGAGAATCCATCAGAAGGACAAGCGCCAGGGCGGCGAATGCCAGCGCCATCATCGGCCCGCCCGCAATCCTGGCAGCCGCGATCAGGCCCGGGTCCAGAGCCAGTCCGACCGCCATCAACAAGGCCGGTATGCTTCCAAGCCGCTTGCGGAAAAGGTAGGGAAGAATAGGCAGGATGCCACCCATCAGCGCCGGCCAGAAGCGAGCTATAAAGTTGCTACTTCCGAAAAGGAAAAACAGGAGCCAGGTCAAAACCGCGTAGCCCGGCTGGGGACCGAGGTCGACAAACGTCTGCCCTGCGGACAGCTGCCAGGCGGGAAGCGCGGCTGCGGCCTCAAAATCGGACAGCGGGGAAGCCCCCAACCGGAATAACCGGACTCCAAGCCCCAGGGCGGCAATCAGCCCGTAAAGAAGGTGTTCGACCGTAAGGTTTCTTCGAGGTGCGGACATCGGCGGAAATTATAAACGCGAAAAAAGCACCCCGGGTCAGCCCCCGCTCCCGACCCCGTAGATCACCACCCCACCGCGCTCGAACAAGACCGGGAGATTACGGCGGAACTTGGCCTCATTGACGGCGTATTTCTGGCGCTCCAGCGGTCCGACGATTAGGTAATCGACGCCATATTCTTCCAGCAGGTCCCGGGCTTCGGGCCAGTTATTGGAGCGGAAGATGGTCTCCACGTCCGACTGCCGCGAGCCGACTTCATCATAGCCTCCGCGCCATTGCCCCTGGTGAAACACCCAGCCGAGTACGTTCGGATGCCCGGTGTGAGCTGCAAACCGTCCCCCACTGGTGTACGAGCCGTCAACGGCTTCCAGCAGGGTTCCCAGCGGGGCGGACTGCAGCCACTGTACAGCAGCTTTTTCATCGGCATCGAGGTAGTAGCTGTGTGCAGTGCCGTCCAGAGTCAGGCCGCGCGCTTGTGCGCCGCGCGTCTTGGTCTGCAGGCTGAGGGCAGGATAGACCAGCCCCATCAAGATTACCAGGACAACACCTGTAGCTGCGGCCCGGCCGCCCCATCCGCGCCATTCCCGCAGCACAACCACAGTACCATAAGCTGCTGCCAGCCCCAGCAGGATCCAGGCCTGGTAGTAGAACTTGAAAATGGTGTTCATGCGCGTGCCGAAAAGGTCTTGCAGGTAAAAGAACTCGGGGCCGAGGACCAGTAGTGTCCCGGTTAAGGCCAGCAGCAAGATAAACAGCCGGGGGCCGGATTCCCCGGCCCGAATTCCCTCTCCTTGTTTCTCCTCCCAGTGTGCATGGGTGCTGGCGATCAGCAAGGAAAATATCAGCGATAGGAACAGGGCCAGCGTCAGCCAACCACCCATTCCGCCAAAACGGCGGGCAAATGCTTCAGCGAGCAGGGCTCCGCCGTTCGGGGCGCCAAAACTTTGCAGCGCCTGGACGGCGCGTGACGGGAATAGCCCCACCATCAGGGTGACAAGAAGTGAGCCCAACCACAGACCAAATGTGATCCCGAACCCCCAGGCCAGCCCACGCCTCAAGTCTCCGGCCCGCTGGAAGTGGCGGAATATGAAGTAAAGGAAAATGGGGACGAACAGCGTTCCGAACATGACCCAAAGGTGTGCGCCGCGAGTCGGGTTGATAACATTGGGCAGAATCCCACCAGCCTGGGACGAAAAACCGATATAAAAGGGAAAGTAGAGGGCGGCGCCCACCAGGCCGAGCGCCAGCCCAAGCCCCAGGAAATCCCACAGCCGCTCCCAGCTCCATCCCCGCTCCCGCACGCCGCCCAGGGCATAAGCGCCGGAAAACAGCGCCACGTAGATCGGAAAATCCCAGGTGTTCAGAAACGCCAGCGCGCCAAGCGTCAGGGCCGCCAGGAAGAACTCCGCCCAGCCCAGCCGGATCGCAAGCGGGCCCACCTGCAATTCTCCCGAGTTTGATCCCAGGAAGTGGTTGAGCGCCAGGGCGATCGCCAGGAGCACAAATGGAATGGCCAGCACATGGGGGTGCAGGTCGGAAAGCAGGAACGAGAAAAACGGGAATTCGTCGATCACTTCCTGCTGGCTCCCCGTGAAACTGACATCGTTGACCACGCGTGAAGCCCGCCACCACCACAAAAAACGGTCCGGTTCCAGTGCCTGGAGCCAGGTCTCAAAGGAAAATGGCAGCTGGGCGGCGGTCTGCGGGGGTGGGTTGACCAGGTCTTTCAAGTCCAACCAGGCCCAGAATCGAGAAACCATCGCGCCGTCCGGGCTCTGCCGCCAAAACAGCCCGCGGGTGTGCAGCACATCCAGGAAACCTTCCAGATTGCTGACCAGCAGGACGAACAGCGGGCCCAACAGGGCCGCTAACGCCGCGGACGCCTTTCCCCGCCGTTCAGCATCGATTGTTTTAGAAAGAAGCGTGTACAGGACCCCGTAGGCCCCCACCGCGGCCAGGGCGAAAATCACCGACACGCCCAAGTTGAACGCGATGCCGGCCGGCGTGGCGGTCAGGGCGGACAGCATGGCCACCATTACGTACCCGAAGTAGTAATAAGAAATGGCGTAGCCGGAAAGCCATGGGTCGTGGGGCGGAAATTGGGGAGACCGCAGGATGGCGTTCAGAAAGGCCAGCTCCATCGGCTTTTCCGTGGCCGTGATATCGGGGTTCATCGCCCGAACCAGGCTCCATCCCGCAAAGGCGGCCAAAAAAAGTAGCTCCACGGCCAGCACCACGCCCCGGCTCTCGCGCCACCAGACACGCAGGCGCGGCAGCCCGATGCGGGATAACCCCACCGCGCTCAAGCCTGCCACCAACAGTAGCGAGATCAGCTGGCCGGACAGGTCGTTGCGCAAAACGCCCAGGGATCCCAGCATCCAGAACAGGTATCCCCAGACCAGCAGGCCGAGAATGCGGGCGAATGCATAGCCGCGGTCAGACAGCGCCGGCAGCAGGTAGTAGGCCAGTGGAAAGCTGAGCGCGCCCAGAAGGGCAAAAACGAGGTACCACAGAACGAAATATGTCATCAGGAAAATTGTTCCCTAACCGGAGCGGGTCTATTGCGGCCCACCCTTAGGCAGGGTCGCATCATTGCGAGACCACCTGTGGGGACACTTCGTAAATCACGGTCTGCCCATCC
This sequence comes from Anaerolineales bacterium, assembly GCA_041632295.1. Classification (GTDB taxonomy): domain Bacteria; phylum Chloroflexota; class Anaerolineae; order Anaerolineales; family JABWBV01; genus DATDOR01. The sequence goes on from JBFKII010000124.1 coordinate 6,365, forward strand.
CTGTATACCGAATGCCACAGGCTGCCGTCCAGCGTGTCAAACTTTGCCAGCCCCTCCCCATCGTAATAGGCGCGCTCCAACTGGCCGAGAACCACGTAACGCACGCCGAATTCTTCCAGGAAACGGCGGGCGGCCTCCGGGTCGGGGGTGCGGTAAAAAGCATCGATCGCAGTTGCCCGATCCCAGACATCCATGTCATGCCCGGTACGCTGCTGGCGCTGGTGCCAGTTCCAGCCGAGCACAGCGGGAAGCCCCGTGTACACCGAAAAACGGGACCCCCAGCGGTATTCGACCACCTGAGCTTCGACGATCACCGGCGTCCCGGACACGTTCTCCTGCATCCATCGTATGGCGCGGTAATCTTCATCAAAGGTCAACTCGCGGCCCTGGTCGAAATAGGTCGATGTCGGCATGTACGCCATGCCATCCAGGGTGATCGGCGCCCGATCCGACATGCGGTCTTCGATTTTGGCCAGGCCGGCCAGCAACGGGTAAAGGAATGCAGAAAACACCAGGGCTGCCAGACCAAATCGCCAGACCAGCCCCCAGGATGGGCGCCAGCGCTGCAGCGCGGGGAGCAGCCAGCCGAGGGATGCCGCCGCGCCAATGCCGAACAGCAGCCAGACCTGAAGGTAAAACTTGAAGACCGTGTTCATTCGACCGAGGTCGCCCGCTAGGACGATCGTTTCGACCATCAGCGTCAGGACCAGGCCGGTGCCGAAGAGAAACAGCACGGCGCGTTTTGCATCCGGCAAGGCCGGCCGGAGCAGCAAAATGCCCGCCCAGGCTGCCAGCGGCAAGACCAACCAGACCACCGAGACATCCAGCGTCCAGAGCCACAGGATCCACAAAACCAGAAACGTTCCCCCGGCCAAAATCATCCCTCGAATGCGTCTCAAATAGCGGAGCCCGGCCGCTGCCGGGGTGGACTCCAGCCATTCGCGCGTCTCCCAGAGCATCCAGGACACGGTCAAAAACAGGAAAGTGCCCCAATGAACCAGATAATCCCCGATCGGAGTGTGCGTGCCGGACCAGGGCTGGACATCCGTGTACCCCAGGGCATACCAGCGGGTATACGGCTGGTATAGGAACCAGGACAGCGCCACCAGCCAGATCGCTCCTGCCATTGCCGCCAGGGCGCCGACTGCCCGCTGAGGCATTTCTGCGAAGGCGCTATCCGGCGGGACCTTGAAATACCGCACGGCTGTGTACACCAGCGCTGCCAGCCCCAGGGACAGGTAGGTCGGATAGTCCCAGGTGTTCGTAGGCCGCAGCGCCCCGATCACCAGCCCGCCGATCAGAAAAGCCGTGATCCCATCGGCCAGGCTGTGCCAGCGCCCGCGGCCCAGCAGCACGCCCAGCGCCCATGTCAGGGCCAGCAAGGCGAGCGGCAGGGCGATCATGTGCGCGTGCAGGTCGCCGTAAACAAACGTGAAAAATGGAAATTCCGTGATCGGCTCGATATCACCCGGCGCCTTGATCGCCCGGCTAGGATTCCAATACCAATCCGCAATTCCGTACGGCAGGTTGACTTCGGTCGTCAGGGTTTGCAACAGACCACGGAACCCCCACAGCCAGCGGGTCAGGAAAAAGGTCTCCTCCAACACGGCCTCGGGGGGCGCGGCGATCCGCTGGTAGCCCTGGTAGATCATTTCCAGGGTACCGAGATTTCCGAGGATGGCCACTCCGATCGAGGCTGCAAGACCCGCCAGGAAGGGCAGGGTGGGCGCGCCTGTCCCCCCGCCAGGGCTTCCAGGCCCCTCCATTCCAGCGCCATCCTGCTCCCGATCCGGTCCTCCGGATTTGCGGGCCTGCACGGCCTGCACCATGTTCCAGGCCAGGGAGAATGCACCCAGTGCCACCAGAGAAAAAAGCGTCGGCAAGATCAGATTATAGGCGACTGCAGGAACGATGCCCAGCCACTTGACCAGGGTGCCGACGAAGATGAATCCGAAATAATAGTAGTTGATGTAACCGCCTGAAAACCAGGGGTCAAACGGCGGGTAGGTCTCCGACTTGAGGACCGCATTGAAATACGAGAAATCCATCGGCTTCTCGCCGCCTTTCCAGGGATGCCAGAGGTCCGGGTTCCCCAATCGGATCACGAGCATCAAGCCAAAAAAGGCCAGCGCCAGTGTCTCGACCAGCAGGTAGTAATTTTTCCGCTCTCGGATTTCCCGCGCAAGCCCCTCCCGCTGCCGGTAGGCAAACACCCCCCCCAGGGCGAGGATGAGCAGGAGCACGATGGTGATCACCGGCCTGGACACCTCGATCCCTGCGGAGCCGGCCATCCAGGCAGTGTACGAAACCAGGAGGAGCCCCAGCGCACGCCCCTGGGGATAGCCCCGATCCGGGAGACCAGGAAAAGCCGCCCGTAAAATCGGATAGGCCGCCAGGCCGACCACCGCAACCGCCAGGTACCAGACCAGTACCGTCAGCGGCTGGAAGCGGTTGACCAGGCTGTCCGAATCGAACAGCTCGCTCCAGGTGCCCCCTTCAGCTTGTTGGATCAGGCGCTCCTCCGGCAAAAGCAGGGATTTGACCGCCGCCCCCCCCTGAACAGCGCCCGCAAGGTCTGGGGGTAAACCGGTTTGCAGCGCAGCGGACAGCAGCGCCCGGACAGAGGCGCTGTCGTAGGCTTCCGTCTTGGAGAAAATGAACACCTTGGGGTGGTCGTAAACGGTGAACGCTTCCTCAGAAAACTGGTCGTTGATCGAAATTCCAAACAGGGTCGGATTGGATTGGAACGTGCGGACCAGCTCAAAGCCCAGCTGCCCCTCAAACATCCCCGGCTCGGCGACGTTGTAGCACCATTCGACTGTGCGTTCCTCCGGGCAGCCCATGAGGGCCCGGTAATAAGCTTGGACCATGGGCCAGCGCTCCGGCAGGCGGGTCAGGCTGCCCCATTGGCGGCTGGAGGAGATCGGGATCATGTCGACTTCGTCAAGTACGTTGACAATGCGGTCCAGTTTTTCCGGGTTGTCCTCCCAATACAGCTCCATGTTCCGATCGCCCTGGTACACGCCGCCGAAGCCATCATAGCCGTCCACGCGCATCGGAAGAGGGTCGTCCCAGGAAGTTTCCTGCGCCAGGACCGAGCCCGCGATGCTGGCCAGCCCCCCACTGGTGGACAGCTCGATGAAATACGTGACGCCACCCTGGAGATCAACCGGGTGGTCCAGCGTGAAGGTCAGGTCGTCCGCGCTGCCCTGCACTTCCAGGCTGGCGGTCGCCAGCGGAGGGCCATCCGGCTGGCCGGCGATGCGGAATTCGATCGTTTCCTGGCCGCCCGGCGTGCGATAGTCGAGCGGCTGATCCAGGACAACGCCTGGGATGCTGCCCCCGACCGGTGCGGAAAACGAGGTGGAGAAGGGCTGGCCCACCATGACGGTGCAAACCTGCGGCACGGGAAGCTCGATTTCCTGCCCGCCTCCGGGGTCGAAAATCAGCAGTTTGACCGGCTGGCAGAGATCGAATGTGCCGCCCCCATCCCTGAGTTCCAGATCCAGGCGATACACCCCCCCTGCGTCGACCTCCAGCGCCCTTTCAAAATAAAAAGTGATGTTTTGCGCACCGGCCTGATCGCTGGGGGCAAAATTGGAGCGAACTTCCGCGCTTGATAAAAAGGCCGCCTCCCCGCTTTCTTCGATCTGGTAGACCGAAAGCAGCAGGCTGGCCTCTTCTGGCAGGGTTTCGATCAACGAGAGGTGAGGGATCTGGACTTCGTGCAAAGTCCCCTGGACCCTGGGAACGAAAGAAGAGCGGTACGGTTCACCTGGACGGAATGCGAACCCGTTGGGGAAAGGAAGATGCTGCCTGGAGCCGCCGTTGGGGCCCGCAATCTGCAGGCTGATTGCCCCGGGCACATTCTCGTAAATCCAGCGTGAAGCGTCCAGCCGGGTGACGTCACGCTGGTAAATCGAGCTGAAAGCCAGGGCGTAGGCCGCCGTGCCTCCAAGTACCAGCAGGGCGAGCGCCCAGGCCAACGGACGGCCCAGGCCGGCGATCCAGTTTGC
>JBFKII010000125.1:0-10342 GCA_041632295.1 Anaerolineales bacterium
CCCAGGCTGAAGTACAGCGCGCTCAAGCCAAATGAGCCCAATCCGGCCTGCAGGCCGGGCGACCAGGTCTGCTTGAGCGCCCGGGCGGCCGTTTCCCCCACTGCCAGGGCTATTGAAGCCCAGCCAGCCAGGATCGCCGCTCCCGCCGCCAAAACCAGGAGCAGCGCGACCGGAAACAGCAGGATGGTCGCGGCCAGGAACAAGGCAGCAGGAAGGAGTACCAGGCCCGCCAGCAGGCCGATGCCCGTCGCCAGCGCAGGGTTTCCGGTCTGGAAGGCGGCGGTCTGCCGCAGGCGGTCTGGCCACAGAATTGCACCCGCAACCGCCAGACCAGCCAGCGAAAAGACCCAGAACAGGTCCCAGAAGCCTCGAAGCAGCCTGTGAATTCCACCGCCTCTGCCCGGCTTGCTGCCTGCCACGGTAGGCGGCAAGGCGGGCTGAATCGCCCCCTGGATCTGGGCATCCCGATGGACTTCGGTTTCCCCACCGAGAACATTCAAGTCCCCGGAGATGCGTGCATTTTCCTTCAAGTCCAGAGTTCCCCTGAAAACAGAGACCGCACCCCCAACCTCGCCGTCAATGGTGACCTCGCCTCCCAGCACCACGACGTCCCCGGTGATGCGGGCGCCCGCTTCGATGCGCGCCGACCCGCCCAAAACGATTAAATTGCCATCCAGGACCTCTCCCTGTTTAAGCGCAAAGACCCCCCCGGCAACGACTTCATCCGGGGGGGAGGCGGCGAAGGCTGCTGCCGGGGCCGCCAACATTGCGGCAAACACCAGCACCAGGAGCAGGAATTTATGTTTCATACATGGGTGGTCAGATTCTGGTATTTCATGAACAGGCGCAATATCTTGAGCCAGGCTATCCCGGCCGCGCCGAGCAGAGCAAAGAATGCCATCACCAGGAACACCGGAAGGGAAGGCGGCATATGGAAGGTCAGGCTTTTGAAGTCGGGTGTAAACTGCGCGGCGGCGCGCCCCCAAGTCGCCATGTCAGCCAGCCAGGGTCCCCAGATCCAACCGGCGTCCAGCGCCTGGCCCCAGATCCAGAAAAACAAAACCAGGAAGAATGCAGCCCCCAACCCGGATAACGACAGCATCCCCAACGATTGCCGGCGACCGGCCCTGGAATCCGCCTCTGACAGGCGAGCCTGCCAGCGGGCGGTAAAACCCGGATCCGGGGCGATCTGGGAGGAGCTCAGGAGGAGCGATTCCGCCTCGCGCCAGTTCCTGGACAGCCTGTAACAGGCGTCACATTCTGCGGTATGCTCGTGGAGAGTCTGCGCTTCCTTCGGGGGAAGCGGCGCATCCAATAAGACCAATTTTTCATAATGTTTGTGTTTCATAAGGCATGTGTTGAGCCGGCACCGCCTGGTTTTCCCGATCCGCCATCGCCTGGGCCAGTGACCTTCGGGCTCGATGCAGCCGGCTTTTCACCGCACTGTTCGTCAGCGATAGAGCCTCGGCGATCTCATCGTAAGAGTAATCGTACCAATACCGCATGACAATCGCAGCGCGGTCTTTGGGTCCCAGGTGACTGAGGAGCGCCTGCACTTCCTGCTTCTGCTCTTGCTGGAAAAACGCCCCTTCTGGCCCCGGCCCTTTATCCGAGACGTCGAGGAATGGCATCTCATCCATCGAGAGGGTCAGCAGCCGGCGCTTGCGGAGCTGATCGATGCAGTAGTTCGAGGCGATCGACATGACCCAGGTGGAAAATTTTCGCCGTGGATCGTAGCGGTCGATTGCCTTGTACGCCCGCAGGAAGGCCTCCTGGGCCGCATCCTCGGCATCGTTTGGATTGCCCAGCATCCGGTAGCACAGGTTGTAGACGGCCCGCTCGTATTTCGTAATTAGGTTTGTAAAGGCCTGAACATCTCCTCGCTGTGCAGCGAGCGCCCAAGCGGCTTCTTCAGGGCATCTTTCCGTGGTTCGTGGATACACCTCGCTAACTCCTTTACGAATGCCGAAATCGTTGGTTTCATTCTTTTGCTATAATTCGGACGAATCTTAATAAATCTCAACACATTTCCCCCCCAAATAATCAGGGGCTGGAGCCCGAAATGGTCCGACTGACAAAAATCTACACCCGCACCGGGGATCAAGGGACCACCGCGCTGGGAGGCGGCCAGCGGGTGGAAAAGGATCACCTGCGGGTGGCCGCATACGGCACCGTGGACGAGTTGAACGCCCAAATTGGGCTGGCCCTGGCATTCGGGCTGGCAGGCAAGCTCCACGAAACCCTGTCTCGCATTCAGAACGAACTTTTCCACCTTGGCTCGGACCTTTGTTTCATCGAGGAAGACAAAGAAACCTACCAGATCCCCCAGATCGAACCCCGCCATATCGAATTCCTGGAAGGGTTGATCGACGAACTCAACGAATCTCTGGGGCCGCTTGAAAATTTCATCCTCCCCGGCGGTTCACCGGGAGCTGCCGCCCTGCAGGTGGCTCGCACGGTTTGCCGCCGCGCGGAGCGGGATGTTTTTTCCCTGGCCAGGCAAGAGCCGGTCGGCAATCATGTATTGCCTTATCTGAACCGCCTTTCCGATGCGCTGTTTGTCATGGCGCGCTACGAAAATCTGGACAAAGGGAGCCCGGAGACTCTCTGGAATTCGCGCTTGTAGCGCATCTCTCCCCCGATCAACTCAGCAAACTTGCTAAAGAACCCGCCTCTGGTTTGCAAGGAACGCCCGGCAGATGGCCATGAACTTTGTTCCGTAGAGCGGGATTAGTGGGTCCAGAATGAAAACGCCAGTATGTAGGCCAGGACTCCGAACAACGCCGTCGGCCCAAAGGTGATGGCATTCCAGTTAGGTTTGGCACCAGCGGCTACACGCTGCATCAACACGATCTGGAACACCCCCAGCGGAAGGAGGAGGAAGGAAGGGTATGCGGCGAAGCCGGGAAATCCGAACACAGCCGCCAGCCCCAACAACAGGAACGCGGCCAGGATCAGCAGGTTATGGACCATCATGCCGTTTTCCCACCCCATGCGCATCAGCAAAGATTTCCGTTCCAACCGGCGGTCCCGGGCGAAATTGGGAAAGCCGTATGCCATCAGCATAGCCAGGTGCAGGACGCCAAGTGGGAAGGTGGCCATCGCCAGGATGCGGTGAAATTCACCCAGGAACACTAAAAAAGCGATCGAAGGGACCCCCACCCCGATCATGACCGAAAGCAGCAGTTCCCCGTAGCCCACCTCCGCAAGTTGAAATGGGGGTACGCCGTAGGCTACAGCGCCCAAAAACCCAGCAACCATCAGGAAAAACACCCCCTGGCTGACCCTCCCGCTCTGGATCAGCAGGAAAGTCATGGCAACTGCAACCGTCAGGCCGGTAGCAGCCCCGGCCAACAAAGCATACTTCCACGGAATCAGCCTCCAGACCATTCTACCGAGATGCCTGGCGCTGTCCCGATCGTCAAAATAACGACGCAGAAAATAGGTGGTGAACAGCAGACCGATCACCCAAAGCTGACCCACGAGGTATGTGGAGGCGAGTACGGCTGCCCCCAGATACCGGGCCATCCCGGCACCCAAACCAAATAGCAGCAGCGAGTCCAGCAAAAGGGATAGCCAGGCGTATCTGCCGGGCAGGCGGAAAAGGTCTTCAGGCATCCGGATCGGTCCGAATGGCGCGGCGGATATCGCGCAGGTGACCCTGAACATGCAGGTAGACCAGGCGGGCCATGCGCTCCAGGGTGGACACTCCCAGGGCGGGATGCCGTCCTGAGCGTTTCAAGTCGGATTCGGTAAGGCCGCGGACCCAGGCAACGGTAACCTGGCGGCGCTCCGAAAACTGGGCCACCATCGCCTGAGGCACCATGCCGGCCAGTTCGGGAACCCTCTCCCGGTTGAAGCGGTCCAGGTCAAACCCGGGCTCCACCCCGGGGTGCCCGTCCCGCACCTGCACCATCAGGTGGCCGATATACAGCTCGGTCTGGACAACATGCGCCAGGATCTCCCGCACGGTCCAGGCTTCCCCTTCCGTATAAACCGCCTGGCTCCAGGCGCGGGACGGGAGACTTTCAAAAAAGCGGACAGTTCTCGCGCCCTCCTCAGCGAGTTTTCCGGAGAGTACCTCGACCGTGCCCGGCATGATGCTACTTTTTAAAGAGGTTGGATACAAAAAACCAAAGGTTGGCAGGACGTTCGGCCAGGCGGCGGGTGAAATACGGATACCATTCCCCCCCAAAAGGCACATAAATGCGCACCGGATACCCTTCGGCAAGCAGCTTATCCTGCAGGTCCCGGCGAATGCCGTACAACATCTGGAATTCGAGAGCGACCTTCGGCAGCCCCGCCTGATCCGCCGCCCAGACCGCATAATCGATACGCTCGTCATCGTGGGAGGCGATGGCTGGGATCGGCGGCCGGCGCCCATTGGCGCTTACCGGCGGGGAGCCCGAGTCCTGGGAACCCCGGATCAAGATGTCCGTGAGCCGGTCGAAGGCAGCATCCACATCCGGCTTGCGTGGGTATGCCACCTCAGGAGGCTCTTTGTATGCCCCTTTGCACAGCCGGACACGGGCACCGCGCGCCATCAGTTTGGCCGCGTCCTGTTCGCTGCGGTAAAGGTAAGATTGGATCACCACCCCGACCTTTTCTGGACCGAATCGTTCGGCCATCTCTTCGAACAATTGCAATGTGGTTTCGGTAAATCGCGAATCCTCCATGTCGATGCGCAGGAAGATCCCTCGTTCCACGGCTACGGCCATCACGCTTTCCAGGTTGCTCTTGCAGAGACCCGGATCGATGGCCAACCCGATCTGGGTCAGTTTGATCGATATTCCGGATTTCAGCCCCTCGCCTTCTATCCTCGCCAGAATTTCGATCGCCTCTTTCGCCGAGCTGCGGGCTTCTTCTTCGTTCGTAGTGTATTCGCCCAGGTGGTCGAGGGTTGTGGTGAATCCCCGCTCATTGAGCTCCTTGACCACCCGGACCGCGTCATCGAGCGTCTCTCCGGCCACAAATCTGGATGCGACACGCCATGCCACCCCCCATCCCGTCACGATCTTTCGGGCCCAGGTGGCCTGGGAGAGATAAAGCAGCAGCGCTCGCAGCATGGTCTTCTTCCCTTTCACAGGTAACTGTGCGGCTTTGATTCTAGCACAGTCGCTATCCCTGCGCCCAAGGAGGTGGCTGCCGGGAAATGGCCCAGCGCAAAATGATATAATTCCCGGCGCTCATTGCAGCCAAAATTGAGAATGAATGAAAAACAAAACCTCAGTGAAAGGGAAATTGAAATCCTGCAACTGCTGGCAAAGGGGAAAAGCAACAAGGATATCGCCGGCGATTTGTTTATCAGCGCCAACACCGTAAAGGTCCACGTACGCAATATCTTTGCCAAGCTGGAGGTTTCATCGCGCACCGAAGCCAGCCTGGTAGCTATACAGGAAGGCCTGGTGCCGGGCCCGGCGACCGAAGACGCGCCCACCGCGCCTCCGGAGCCGCCGATCCTTGAGGAGATCCCCGTTCCTGCACAGCGGCCATTCGGGGCCGTGCAGGGGTATTGGATCGCGGGAGGCGCCGTGGGCCTGCTGCTGATCGCCCTGCTGGCGGCCTGGGTCTTCCGCCCTGCACAGCCCGATCCGGTCGCCACAGTGGCCGCCCCCGTCCCGGTGGAAAGCCAGTGGCAGGAGCTTCCGGATCTTCCCCAGGCACGCGCCGGCCTGGCTGCGGTATCTTTCGAAGAGCAGATCTATGTGCTGGGCGGATCGGCTCGCGGGGCGCCCACGGGGGCAGCGGACCGCTACGACCCCGCCGCCGGCGAATGGACCGCCCTGCCGAGCAAGCCCACCCCGGTGCGCGACGTCCAGGCTGCCGTGCTGGGCGGGCTGATTTACGTCCCCGGAGGCGAGGGTGAGACCGGGGTCACCGGAATCGTTGAGGTGTACAATCCCAGAACGGACACCTGGGCTACCGCCAGCCCGCTCCCGGCTGCGGTCAGCGCTTACTCGTTGGTTGCATTCGAAGGCAGGCTGTATCTTTTTGGCGGATGGGACGGGTCCCAACCGTTTGAAAGCGTGTATTCCTACTCTCCTGAGAGCGACCTCTGGTCCAGCCGAGCCGATCTCCCGTTGGCCCTGGCGTTCACCGGGGCGACCGTTCATGCCGGCCGGATTTACCTGTTGGGCGGTTTCGATGGCGAAAATGCCGTGGACACCACCTTCATCTACAACCCTGCGGACGACACGGCGGGGCGGGATCCGTGGAGTCGGGCTGCCTCGCTCCCGGACCCCCGGTATGCGATGGGCGTGGTCAGCATCGCCGATAAGATCCACCTGATCGGGGGCCGGGGCAACGGTGAGAATTTCTTCTCCCAGATGGAGTACACCCCACAGATCGATTCCTGGCAGACCTTCGAAAACCCCCTGGCCGAAACCTGGTCCAATTTTGGGAGCGCCGCTCTGGGCACCGAGATTTATTCGTTCGGCGGATTGCTAGGCGGGGAACCGGTGCAACGCAGCCTTTCGTACAAAGTGCTGTTCGTGGTCGTGATCCCCGTGGTCCGTTAGGCGGCCGATGGAGCAGGTCCGCTGCAACTACTGCGGCAGCGATTCTTACCGGGAACGGTTCGAGCTGCCTGATTTCATGCTGGGGACACCCGGCCGCACAACCCTGGTGGAATGCCGGAACTGCGGGCTGGTGTACCAGAACCCCCGCATGACGCAATCCGAACTGGAAGCCCACTACCCGCCTGCCTACGATTCGTTCCAACCGCCGCCCCCCGACGCAAGCACTTCGCTTGCCTCCCGCTTGCGTCGGTACGGGCAGCGAAAACGGGTCCGGATCGCCACGGCCCAAGAGAAGTCCGCAGGCCGCTTGCTGGATATCGGCTGCGCCTCGGGGGCTTTTCTCGCCTCCCTGCCCTCGGGCTGGGAAGGCCATGGGGTGGAGACCAACCGCCAGGCGGCGGAAACCGGACGCCGGGCCGGCCTGACCATTTTCCATGGCAGCCTCGAACAGGCAGAATTCCCGGAGGCATATTTCGACGTAGTGACGCTCTGGGACGCCCTGGAGCACCTGCCCGACCCGGCCGGCAGCCTGCGGGAGATCCATCGCATCCTCAAACCCAAAGGGACAGTGATCGTCCGGGTTCCCAATCTCTCCAGCTGGGAAGCCAGTTTCTTCGGCCGGTACTGGGCGGGCCTGGACGCCCCGCGGCACCTGTACGTCTTCGAGATCGCTACGCTGCGCAAAATGCTGGTCAAAACCGGGTTTTCACCCGGAGAAATGGCCCCCGGTATCGGGCTGTATCCTGCTTTCCTGCTGAGTGTTCGATTCTGGCTGCGGGGCGACCCTTCCCGGAAGCGCGGCCTGGGATGGTTGCTTAGTATTCTGGAAAATCCCGTGACACGTGCCCTGGCAAGCCCCTGGTTTTTCTGGCTCGGGCATACCCGGTTGGCAGGCTGGGTGGTCCTGAAAGCGAAAAAAGCGCACAAGGACGGGTGACCGCCGGGCTATCCCATCAAGCAAGCGGACGCCGGGCGGGTGATATAATTCGGCGCTCGCCCAACCCGGTTTCGGCTGACCCCCAGTTGGAATCGAACACCGGGCTCATCCGCCGAAACCACTTTTGAACTGCATGGAAACCGTCCCCTGCGATTTTTGCGGCCGTGAAACCGCCGTAGAAATCCACACCATCCCCGATTTTCTCCTGGACCGGACCGAAACCGTGGCGAGATTGGTCCGGTGCGAAAACTGCGGGCATGTGTACCAGAACCCGCGGCCGCAGGTCTCGGAGATCGAAATCCACTATCCGAAAGAGTACGACCTCTTCACCACCCCGGACCCTTCAAATGAAAGAAACTGGCTGCAGGCGCAAGCCTGGCGATATGGGATGGAAAAACGGGTGCGCAGCGTTACCCGACACGTTTCGGCGGGCAGGCTTCTGGATGTGGGCTGCGCAACCGGCCATTTCATCCAGGCCATGCGGGGAAAAAACGGCTGGCAGGCGGAGGGTGTGGAAATCAGCCGGTACGCCGCCGATATCGCCCGTCAGCGCGGCCTGCGCGTCCACACAGGCACCCTCGAATCGGCCAGTTATCCGCAGGATGCTTTCGATGCCGTCACCATGTGGGACGTCCTGGAGCATCTGCACCATCCGCGGGAAAGCCTAGCCGAGGTCCGGCGCATCCTGAAACCGGGCGGAATCCTCGTCTTCCGGGTCCCCAATCTGGACAGCATCGACGCAAAAATATTCGGCCGCTATTGGGTCGGGTACGACGCCCCCCGCCACCTGCATTTTTTCCGCAAGTCCACGATCGAAGCCTACCTGAAAGAAACCGAGCTGGATCTCCTCGAAATGCACTGCAACATCGGCAATTACCCGACCACCGTTTTGAGCACCCGCTTCTGGCTGCGAAGCAGAGTTTCCAGGCAGACGGAGGACCGCATCATTCGGGGCCTGAACCATCCGCTCGCCAGGATCGCAGCGGCGCCGTTCTCGTTTTTGACCGGGCTGGGACTGCGCGGCGCGCTGATCACTGCGGCCGCCCGTAAACCCTGACACGGGAGCTGCCCCGGCAGGCCGATACTACTTACAAATGGAAGCCATGATCCAGCATTCCCGCCGTTTATTTTCCACCCACCGCAGGCTGGCGGTCCGGTTGGCCGTCGGCGGGATCTGGGTCGCCGGGATCGCCATCCTTGTCTGGCTCGCCTACCGGTACCAGGAGGAGATCATCCCCTACCTGGCGGATGCGGACTACGCTTTCCTGGCCCTTTCCACCCTCGGGAACCTGCTCTCGATATTGTTCGCCACCCTGGGTTGGATGCTGCTCCTGAGGAGTTTCGGCGCTCGTCTCAATTTCTCCACCCACTTCAAAGTTTACGCGGTCACCCTGGCTTCCCGCCGGCTGCCCGGAACCCTGTGGTACGTCGGAGGCCGGGTGCTGCTCTACCACCGGCTGGGCGTTTCCCGTACCCTGGTCTCCCTGGCCAGCGGGCTGGAGTTGTTCATCTTTGCGATGTCCGGTGGGCTGGTCGGCTTTCTACTGTTGTTCCCCAGGCTGGATCTCTCCCGCTTTTCCACCGCCTTTCTTGGTCTCGCCCTGGTCGCCGGGGTCCTGTTTCTGGCTCCGAACCTGGTCTCATGGGGATACCGGCTGCTGAAACGGCCATTGACCAGGAAAGTTTCGCCGCTCTCGTTCCTGACCTGGCTGCCGCCGTACGCCCTGGGGTGGCTTTCAGGCGGGCTGATCGTCGCCTTCACCCTGCGGGCTTTTCACGCCGACATGGAAGGGCAGCTGGGCTACATCCTGGGGTCCTGGGCCCTTTCCGGCGCACTGGGGACCCTGACGTTTTTCCTGCCCAGCAGTTTTGGGGTCAGCGAGGTCTCATTGGCTTTTTTCCTGTCCCAGATCATCCCAGTCCCGCTGGCCGGAACGGTGGCCATCATCATCCGCCTGGTAGGCATCGCATTCGAATTCGCCCTGGCTGCGATCCTGTATCCCTGGATCCGGGGTTTTGGGCGCGAATTCCCAACGGAGGCTGGGGATGGAGAGGAAAAAGTGCCAGACAACCCTGGATGATTGGGATAGTCAGGGGCTATTAATTAAAAAAATCCGGCCGGGCGCATGAGCGTTCCGGCCGGTTTTATTATCAGGGGCAAGGGGGTCAGGGTTCCAGGGGCTCGGGGTTGAGCAGCACGGTCACCAGGCCCAGATCGGTGAGCTCTCCAGCCACGATGTCGAAAAGGATCGTGTCCTCGATCTCCTCCCCTTCCACCAGGATCGGGCCCTGGGGCGTCATCAAGGAGAGGGCGTAGTAACCGGGGGCCAGGTTGGAAATCACCAGGACTCCCTGCGCGTCAGTGGTGCCGCTCGGATCGTTGACCGTATCCAGGGCGGGGATGAAGGCCTCCTCCACCCCCTGGACCGGCAGCATGGTGGCGGCAAAAAACAGCTGGCCGCGCACCGGCCGGTCCGACGAGGCGTAGGCCATCTGGATTTTCAAGGCCCCGGTATCGGAACCAAACTCGGGATCTGGCGCAACCGGGGTCAGGTTCTGCTCGAAGATCTCCCGATTGATACTGGAGGGATATCCGTTTTCCGAACTTTCCACCTCCGGGTAGCCGGAGGTGGGTTCCGTCGGGCTGTCGGTGGCAGGGGCCTGGGTGGAGGCTGCCTGGCATCCGGCGATGATCAGGCCAATCAAGGCAGTTAGCAAAATCGTGATTCGGGCGCTTGTTTTCATGGGTAATCCAGCGAATTCAATTGCCACCCCGTTTTCTTAAGAAAAAACGGTGTCCGGCAAGCGGCAAATGCCGCTAAGAAAAAGAACTCCAGCCAGGAAACCCGGCTGGAGTCCCTTTTCTTATTGATTCTGACAGTAGCGG
>JBFKII010000126.1:0-10320 GCA_041632295.1 Anaerolineales bacterium
TCAGGAACAAACCGTAGCCCACCATCATCAGCAGGGCAGCCCAGATGGTCACCCGCTTGCGCCCGACGATATCGGCCAGGCTGCCGGTTGGCACCTCCAGCAGCACCACGGTGAGGGCATGGATGCCAAACAAAACGCTGGCCTGCAGCAGGTCAAGGCCGCGCGACTGCAGTAGCAGGATGAGCAATGCCAGCGGTAGGGCATTGGCAAACCAATATAAAAAGATCAGCAGGCTGTAAACATTCGTGGTGTGGCGGATAGATTTCATTTTCCCTCGCAAGGACATCATGTCATCATATGACATGATGATACGGAATCAGATCGAAATTGTCAAGATGGATCCAGCCCCAGACCTGTATGGTTGTTCGAAATTCCGCGAGTTTTGCTCAGAAAATCGATGTGCTTCAGTACGGAGGTGTATCAGATCGTGAAAGATCTAAACCCTGAGCCGAAACCGTGCATATTCCCCAAACCAGGGCTCAGCGGGGATATGGGGGCAATGCTCAAATCCCAATCACGGGATTTTGGTCTGATCAGGGCTTTTGTTGAAAAGCCCTGGGAGCGAAATCAGGTGTTCCGAGAGGGGGAATGTCCCCCGGCGGGTACAGCAGGTGGCTGATTTTTATTCACGGCAGGCGCTCCGGGACCTCGCAACCTGACTCGTTGCAGATTGCGACGGATCTCCAAATGATGGTTCGAGATCGATCCCGCCCTGCTACCGCCCGTGCGAGGGAACTTTTTACCTCACGCCCTCCAGTTAAATTGAGGGCGAAATCAGGAAGGTCAAGGCGGCAACAAATTGTGACGATAACCCCCCGGCCCTAAAAAAATTTCGGCCTATTCCATCTATGGATACAAATCGTTCACCGATCAGCCCCGGCTCCCCAACACCCGGCGGACATCAGGCAAATTTGTAAACGCCGACCGATCTTCTTCGGGAATGGAATCGGCCAGGGATCTCAGGACAACACGGGCCGCGTCCATTTTTGATTTTGCAAGGTCAACTTTGCCGATCTGTTCCAGGGCTTGGGCCTGTGTATCCAATATCCGCCACAGGACAGGCAGTGTGGACAGCTCCTGCGCCATCCGACTGGCTTCTTCCAGAAACGAACAGGCTGCTTCCGTACGGTTTTCTGCGAGTAAAGCTTTTGCCTTGAACCACAAAGCTTCACTGTGAAACTGGCGGATATGAAACCGGTCGAGGTAGGCGATCAGATCGTCCGCGATCCGGGCAGCGGCAACATTCGCCCCCTCATCCAAGCGGAGTTTGATCTCCGCCAGCCTCAGTTCGATCGGGCCGAAAGTCGGAGTCGGGGGTTGCGCAAGGTCGAAGTTTTCTTGGCTCTTCAGAAATGCTTCTTGAGCAGCAGTCCGGTCCCCGGAAGCCAGGAAGAGCATGCTCATCACCCCCCAGGGATAGCCCTGAAGGGCAGGCAGGTGCTGCTCGAAGAATTCCAGGCCACGGCGGCAATACCTCATCCCGTTCTCAAAGTCGCCAAGGGAAAGGCGGTAATTCGCTTTCCCGATCAAGCTGGCCGCGAGCAGCATATGGGCCTGGGCCAGTTCGCAATATTCGATCGCACCGTCCACCGCTTTGCGCGCTTCGGCCCAGCGACCGTTGACCCACAGCATTTGTCCACGGTAATAAAAGCTGCCCGCCAATCCCCAATAGTTCTCGATCGAACGGTTGATATGCTCCGCCTCATCCATCAATGCCTGTGCCTGCTGGTCGTTCCCAATCAGGAACTGCACGGTGGAGGAGCTGGTGAGATTAAGGGCCAGGAGCGGCAGGTTCTCTGCGGAACGAAGCAACTCTCGGCTTTCCTCAAACGCTTCCAGAGATCGCTCCAGCCGGCCGACCCCGAATAGCGCCAGCGCCAGATCGTTGAGGATCGGGCCTTCCTCGATGGTGTCTCCGGATTTCCTCAGGACCTCGATCGCCGCTTCACCATGCCTGGCGGCCTGTTCGAAGTCAAACTCAGCCCACTGGTAATGCAGCATCAAGTTCCAGTTTATTTTCGCCTCAGCGGGATGCGCGCCGATTTCGTGTGCGAGATCGCGAGCTTCTTTCGACAATTGCAGGCTTATTTCCGGATCGAAAACCTTGCTGGGGATGCTGCGGATGGTCGCCATTGCCATTTTCGCCGCCAATGCCAGCTTGTGGTCTTCACAGCTGTGGGCAAGCTCCAGCATGGCTTCGTAATTTTCCAGAGCCTCTTCGTAACGGGATAACAATTCCAGCGCTCGTCCGCGTCCGGAGAACAGAACCTCCATTTGCCCGCTATCCGGATCGACCTGCTCCAAGAATTTCCTTGCGCGGGAAAAATGATCCAGTGCCTCGATATTGGCAAACAACCGGGATGCGCTTTCGCCAGCTTTCACTGAATAATCAAACGCTTTTTTGGGCTGGTTGCTTTCCGAAAAATGGTGGGCCAGTAAGGGGGCCATTTCCCCAAGCTGCTCGGGGAAAATGCTCTCCAGAACCTGTCCCACCTGTTGGTGAATCACCCGGCGGCGCTTCCATAAAATCGTCTGGTAGGCGACTTCCTGCGTCAGCGGATTGCTGAATCTGTACTCGATTTCCGGTTCTTTGGTCGCTTCGCGGATCATTTCCATCTGAAGCAGCCGGTCCAGCCGCCCACCAATTCCCTGGCGGTCGTTCTGCTCCTGCCCCAGGATGGCTTCCAGAACCCGGCGGTAGAAAGTGCGGCCGATCACCGCCGCCGTCTCCAAAACATGCCTGGTTTCTTCATCCAGCCGGTCAATGCGCGACGACACCAACGATTGCAGGCTGTCCGGAATCGCTATTGTTTCTATTTGCCCTTTCGCCCGCCAGGAAACCGTTTTCCGCCCGTTATATTCACGCTCGGTCCGCACAATCGCCTGCCTTTCGATCAGGCTGCGGATCACTTCTTCGACGAAAAAGGGATTGCCGCCGGCATGTTCCAGTATCCGCCTTTTTAGGCTATCCGGCAGTGCGGTGGGACCCAACAAGCCATCGATCAGCGCGTTCACCTGATGGTCTGCCAGTGGGGAAAGTTTGATTTCGGTGTAAAGATGGTCAAAGTGCCCTTCTACGGCGGTTTTTAACTGCCAGGAAGGACCGCTTTTCTCCGGCCGGAAGGCACAAAGCCACACCAGCGACAGGTCGGCTGCCATCGGAAAGAGATGCAGCAGCAGCTCTATCGATGCCGGATCGCTCCAGTGAAGGTCCTCGAAGACCAAAACGGCAGTCTGCCCGGAAAAAAGGCCGCGCCACAGGGCGGGCAGAATTTCAAATAGCGCATGTTTGAAGGCCTCGCCCTCCAACCTGCCGTTTTGTTCCCGTTCGAGATCGAAAAGGGCCTGCAAAACGCCTTGGGCTCGATCACCAAGCGCACCATCGAGGGGCTGGCAAAGTACAGCCAGCTTTTCTCGCACCACCTTCTGCGAGTCCCCCGGGCCGATGGTGGCAAGACGGCGTATCAGGCGCTGAAAAGGCGCATAAGGCTGGCTGCTTTCGTAGGAGAGCGATGTGGTCTCCACCCAGTTGATCGCCCCGCCGTTTCCGAGCGACCGCCTTGCCTCGCGGATCAACCGGCTTTTCCCCAGACCCGCGTCCCCGGGGATCCCCACAATCCGGCCCCCGGAACGCCAGGCGGCGGAAAGAATCTCCGTCAGGGCAGCGAGCTCGGCATCCCTTCCGGCGAAAGCCTCTTGCAGACCTTCGATCCCTCGTTGGCGGTCTGCTGCCACTTTGAGGCCGAGCACCCGATAAGCAGGGACCGGCTCGGCTTTTCCTTTGACCACGATCTCGCCCAGATCGGCAAACTCAAACAGCGATTTGACGAGTTTGTAGGTATCGTGACCGATCTGGACGGTGCCAGGCTCGGCGGTTTGCTCCATACGAGCGGCCAGGTTGATCGCATCCCCCATGGCGGTGTACTCCATGCGCAGGTCGGATCCGACCGTGCCCACGACAACCAATCCCGTATTGATCCCGACGCGCACGTTCAGTTCGATCCCCCAGGTCTCCTGGATCTGGACCCGGTATCCCGCGATCTGCTCGACAATTTCCAAGCCGGCCAGCACCCCGCGCTTGGGGTCGTCTTCATGGGCGATCGGGGCGCCGAAAAACGCCAGCAGGCCATCGCCCATCAGACGGGCCACCGTTCCTTCGTATTTGTACACGGGGCGGATCATGTGCTCGAATGCGCCGTTGATGATCTCCGTCCACTCTTCCGGGTCGAGATGCTGTGCGGCGGCGGTCGAGCCCTTGACGTCGCAAAACAGCATAGTGACGATGCGGCGCTCCCCGGCAATTTCGCCCTGGGAACGGGCGTATTCCAGCTTTTCACGGAGCGCGGCTGGTATGAAGCGGTCCAGCGGCGGGGATTCCTGCGCTTGGGACGGGCTTTCCCTTGAAACCGGGGGCTCCTGGCGTGATTTCCGCTTTTTCCGATCTCCGCCACGGATGTGCTCCTCGTGTTCGTCCATGCCAGGGTCCGGTTCCATACCCTTGATGGGCCACCCCTGGACCGCCGGCGCCAGCGGCAGGCCGCAGTGATCGCAAAAATCCGAATCCGGCAGCAGCGATGTGTCGCAGCGCGGGCAAAGGTCGCCCAGCAAATGGCCGCATCGCCTGCAGAAGTTGGCGCCCTCGCGGTTTGCGGTCTGGCACTCCGAACAGATCAAATCGAAACCCACCTCATGGCATTTTCGGGAACTCGAAATCAAAATCCGGCAGGGCGAAAAGCTGTCGATAGACCTCGAGCGCTTTTTCGTCGCTGGCCTTAATTTCCCCTTCCTCAACCAGGGTGCCCAGATCTCTGATGAAGTAGCGTAGTTTAATATACGGGTCCAGCCCCATCGAAAGGATCAGGTCTGTGTTCGCTGCTTCCACTTCCGCCACCTGCCAGCCCTCCTCCCCGGCTTGAAAGGCCCACATGCCACCACCGGGGTCGGTGATATGCAAACCGAACGAAAAATCCAGCTCCCGGGCCTTAAACGCATCCAGGAATAACCCTGTGGTCGATACGATCAGGTAAAGGGGAATTCCTGGCACAGTCCCATTCAGCATTTCGTGGGTCAGTTCAGGCCCAACCAGAGTGCCTGCGCGGCCGTAGCGGATGCGTGCTTCCTCAAGGTGCTGCCAGGTGTGCCCGGTGCAGAAGGCCAGTCCGACTTTCGCCGGCCGGAATCCACGCATATTCAGAAGCGGGAACCAGGCCTGCCTATCCAGGTCGGTATCGCTCAGCCCGGCGAGGATCCGGCGGACGCCGTCCCGGCTTCCATGCATCTGGGCCAGCGTCTCCTCAACAGTTTGCCCGGCCGGCCGGGCGTCGAATTGTCCCTGGTTCCAGGCGTTAAGTTGGTTCAGCGAACGCAGCCCGACCCGTTCCGCGGCAGGAAGCGCCTCCCCCTGCTCGATCGGCCGGGCCACGCACAGGCGATCCATGTAGGCCAGATGGTACGGCAGATCGGCAAATACCCAGTCCTGGCCGTGCGGGCGCTGCCAATCGGCCGGGGTCAAGGCCTCAAAAAACGTATCCAGCGCCAACCACAGCTCTTCCAACGAAGCGCGGGTTTTGCTGACCAGCATGTTTTCATCTCTGTCCATGAATCGCTCCTATTTCAAAATGAGAATTGTTGGATTGCAGCTTTAACGTCATTCGAACCGGGATCTGATACGACCATGCTGCCGGGGCTGGTAGGGAAGGCACTTTCTTCTCCGCCGATTTTGCCTGTAGTCAAGTTTACCACCGCCGACCAGGCGCCAAGCATCCCCAAATCACATGAGCTTCGGGATATGTTTCGAGAGGTCATGCAACCGCTATTAATTGTCCTTTTTTGACAGGATTCTGCCGGTAAAGTCATTCAGGGATGAATCATTGATGAAGCGAATATTATTTTTAGCCTCGGCATTATTCATTTTAAGTTCCTGCAGCGGCCCGACACCTGCCACGCCCACCCCGGTGATCATCTTCGAGTGCTTTCCGACCCGGCATGCATTTGTCTGGGAGGACGCGAATCGAAATGGGGTCTACGACCCTGACGAAAGCCCTCTATCCGGCGTCATGGTCAGCATGGAACCGTTGGGTAGTCAAGGCACGGTCTTTTCCGGATGTTCGGGTGCGGATGGCATGGCAGAGATCAATGGCATCGGCGATTTCGGCCGCCGCTGCGACGAACTCGATCTTGAAGTGATCGCGCCTACAGGATACGAACCCACCACGCCCGTGGTAGTCAGCCTGATCGGCCTGGAGAATGATGCCATCGTCGAATTCGGCCTGGCCCTTGAGGCACCCAGCCCATGAGGCGGACCGGGTTAGCGTGGAGACCATCCTTTCCAATGATGGGCAGTCGTTTCGCTCATGGGAGAAACACGGTGGAAGCCTTGAAAATCCTTCCCTGCAGGACCGGCAAACCTGACGATTCGCCGGCGGAAAGGCCGCTGAGCACTGAGGGCGCAATGCTCGCCAACCAGTCAGACACATTGATCATTGGTGGCTTTCCGAGTGGATCGAGGACCCCATGGGTAACGGGTATGCCGATGCTTTTGTCCCTATCCTGCAGAGCAACCCGATCGGCCTTGTCGATTGTGGTATTGGAGGGGGGAAGATCCATTCCATCTCGGTTTCAATGAGGCCGCTCGCCTCGATGGTCAGGCACCGATCCTTCGTTTCGTAAGGCATTCCGTTGTTCCTGCTTGGAAAAGAATTTCCTGAACTTTCCGGGAAAATTCCCCGAAGTGAGATTGCCGTTTAACCGACACCTGTACGCCGGCTTTCCGAATTTGGTGAGTTTTTCGGGCATTCCAACCTGTTTATCAAGCGCGATGACCAAAACGGTTAAAAATTTGACGGCAACAAGGTGCGGACGCTGGACTTTATGCTGGCAGCTGCCCACCGGGATGGGGGCAATGTGGTCACCGAGCTGCCAGGAACCAGCATGGCGCTGGCGGCCAATGTCTATGCCCGAGAGGCCGGCCTACCCCTGACCACCTTGCTCTATGATCAAACCCAAACCCGTGGTGCACAAAACCATCTACGCTTGTTCCAGCAGCTCGGGGCTGAGTTGATCGCCGTCCAGTCGCTGGACGAAGGAGAGCGCAAGCTCCAAGAACTGGAGAAATCCACTCGCAAGCGATTTGGGCACGGCATGTACAATTTGAACCCCTCGGAGCCTCCCGACATGTTGGGTTACGTGAATGCTGCCTTCGAACTGCGGGAGCAGGTATCTGTTGGCGATCTGCCCGAACCCGATTTAATCTACCTGCCACTTGGCCTGCTGGGCACTTCAACCGGGTTATGGCTCGGGTTGAAAGCTGCAGGCCTGAATACCTGAGTGGTCAATGTTTACAACCAACCGGTAGATGAAATAGGTGCTGGAAAAGTGAAAGAGGATATGATCGCCCTATTTGACCGCTGCCGGGATTTCATCATAGCGCGAGCTCCGGACTTTCCGTGGGTCAGCCTGAGGTCCGGCGAAATCCTCCTGCGCGCTGCATCCCCGGCCAAGCCGGCAAGCTTGGCTGACTCAGGAAAGGATTGGATCCCGCGCTTCAAAGCCATTGAAAACATCTCGCTGGAAGCCACCTGGAGCGCCCCGACCCTCGCCGCACTGGCCCTGGACCTGGAAAAGAAACCATTCCGGGACCTGGTGATCTTATTCTGGTTTACCCCCAACACCCGGGCGATGCCAGCGGGTTTGGAGAAGGTCGATTACCGCCGGAATTCCATCATTATTTTGAAACGGATGAATCGGTCGACGTAAACCGGCCTGCCTGGTATTAAAGCTTGGAATCTTGAAGCGCCCTGCAAAACGTTCCATTGCTTGGTGAAAATTCGATGGAAACGGGTTTCGCATGGGTGGTTTGTGAATTTCATGGTTTCGCTGTATCATGAGCCCGTCGAAAAATGAGCAGGACGGAGGAGCGATGACCACAGCAGCGGAAGCCCGCGCCCCTATCAACGACAGAAAAGAGATCTTCGGCTGGACGATGTACGACTGGGCCAACTCGGCCTTCAGTACAACGGTCGGCACCGTCTTCCTTGGGCCGTATGTCACGGCGATCGCCGAACAGGCGGCCGACGCCAGCGGTTTTTTGCACCTCGGAAACCTTTCCTTCCGCCCTGATTCGTTGTTCGCTTACGCCGTCTCCGCCTCGGTGCTCTTGCAGGTCGCTTTCCTGCCGATCCTTGGCGCACTGGCGGATTACTCCAATATCCGCAAGCGGCTGCTGATGGTCTTCGCCACCCTGGGTTCCCTGGCGACGACGCTGATGTTTTTCATCACCGACGGCGGCCATTGGTTTGCGGGCGCTCTGTTCATCGTTGCGAACGTCTCTTTTGGTGCGGCAGTGGTGTTCTACAACGCTTACCTGCCGGATATCGCCAGCGAAGAACGGCGGGACCGGGTCTCTGCGGCCGGGTTTGGGATGGGCTACGCCGGCGGCGGGCTGCTGCTGGCGCTCAACCTGGTCATGTTCTTGTTCAGCGATTCGCTGGGACTCTCCGGCGAAATGGTGGCCCGCCTCAGCCTGGCTTCTGCCGGAATCTGGTGGTTTGGTTTCTCCCTGATCACCTTCCGCCTGCTTCGCTCCCGGCATGCCGCCAAGCCGCTTCCCGAAGGAGAGACTTACCTGTCGATCGGCTTCGGCCAGTTGGCCATCCTGCTCGAGGTCTCACGGACCGTGGTGCTGGTGCTGATGCTGCTGCCGCTTCTGATCCCTATCCTGCTTCTATTAAACCTGCCCTTGTGGGTTTCCTTGCTGCCCGGCGCCGGGCCGATTGCCATCCTGGTGATCTTCATCGTGCGAAAGGCGCGCTCGCTTCCGGAAGCGATGAAATACCTGGTGGCTTACCTGCTGTACAACGACGGCATCCAGACCGTGATCGCCGTGGCGGCGATTTTTGCGGCGCGAGAACTGGGGATGTCGGCCACCAACCGGATCCTGGTGATCCTGATGATCCAGTTTGTGGCCTTTGGAGGGGCTTACATGTTCGGCTGGTTGGCAGGCAGGATGGGCACCCGCAACGCCATTATCCTTTCGCTGGTGATCTGGAGCGGCACCGTGATTTTTGCTTACTTCGGTATGGTGGACTTCGATTCGATCGTTCTGGGGGTCACCCGGGCGGAGTTCGAATTCTGGGTGCTCGGGTTTGTCGTGGCGCTTGTGCTGGGCGGCAGCCAGGCCCTCAGCCGTAGCCTGTTTTCACAAATGATCCCCGAGGACCAGGAAGCGGAATTTTTCAGTTTTTACGAGGTCAGCGAGCGCGGCACTTCCTGGCTGGGCACCTTCATCTTTGCCCGGGTCAACGATATCACCGGTAGCCTGCGCGCCGGCGTGCTTTCCCTGATTTTCTTTTTTGTGGTCGGGTTGATCTTGCTGCCGCTGGTGAACGTCGATAAGGCGAAAAAGGAAGGGGCCGCCGTGAAAGCAGTCTTCGTCGGTTCCGGCGATTAATCAGAATCCTGGGCTTCAATATCCATAAAATTGATTACCGATGCGGCAATTCGGACTGTGGCCGCCTATTCTGGCTGAAACGTGTAGCACCAGGCCTCGCCTTCCAACACCGTTTCCCCATCCTGGCGGGTGATACGGATCCCCAGCTGGGTGACCGGTTTGGTGGGGTGCAGGCTGAGCACTTCCGCTTCGGCCTTTATGGTGTCTCCAATGAAGACCGGGGCTGTGAATTTCCAGTTCTGGCTCAAGAATACCGTCCCTGGGCCGGGCATGTCCATGGCCACCAGGGCGTGGAGCAGACCTGTGGTCAGCCCGCCCTGCACCACCCGGCGCCCGAACCGGGTCCCGGCGGCGAATTCCTCGTCAAAATGCAGGGGGTTTAAATCCCCGGTCATTTCTGCATAGGTCCGAACGTGCGCTTCAGTCAGCGTAGTGCTACGGCTGGCGGTCTGGCCGGGGGTAAGGGGAAGCATTTTCAATCCTTCTAAGTGGGGTTTCGTTTATTCCGGTTCCATCGAGAATTTGAGCGGGTATCCTTCCAGCCCGGCGGCGAATTGTGCCCGGGCGATGCGCTTCTCTGCCTCCGATTTTGGCAGCGTTTGCACGTAAGCGATCCCCTGGTAATGGGCGGTGTACATCACTTCGACCGCCTCGGGCGCCGAAAGCTTGAAGATCCCCCGCAGTACGGTGACGACGAAATCCATGGGGGTGACGTCGTCATTGTGGATCAGGACCCGATAAAGGGGCTCCTCTTCAAGCTGCTCATCGGTTTCCTCCTCGATTTCGATCAGCGGCTCTATGTCCGGCTGGGCGCTCACGATGAAAATTATACGGGATCTGGGGGAGTGACTGTCACCTTAAGGTGACAGTCA
>JBFKII010000127.1:0-10318 GCA_041632295.1 Anaerolineales bacterium
AAACGGCCTCAGCGGAAGTTTGCCTGGACCGGGGGCTTCGTATTCCCTCGGTGATCACCCCCTCAGCGACGATCTCAAAAAGTTGGAAATGGCTGAAATCGCATCAAAGTCCCAATACGCCCCACAACTCGAAAGCATTTTGCACTTCCCGGAAAGGATCCAAATCTGAGCGGAGTACGCCCTGCAACCGCGACCACTTTCACCGAATCCAGGGGTGATTAATCTGCCATGACCTTTTCCACGAAAACCGCAGCCCTTCTCGACGAGGCCCTCCAGGAAATCTACACCCGGGAGGATCTGCCTGGGTTCACCGCCCTGGTATGCCGACGCGGGGAGACCGTCAGGTCGCAAAGTTACGGCTACGCCGACCTGGAAACCGGGCGGCCTGCCGGGGATCGGACCATCTACCACCTGGGATCGGTCACCAAGGTGTTCACTGCCATCATGCTGATGCAGCTGCAGGAGGACGGCCGGCTCGACCTGGATGACCCGCTGGCCAAATTCCTGCCGGGTGCGCGCAAAGGTGCATGGCCGGCGGTCACTCTGCGCCGGCTGGCTTCACATACCGCCGGGCTGCCCATGATGCCCCCGCTCGAATCGCTCTCCGAAGCCATGCAGGAATTTCCACCCAGGCTCGAAACGCTGGAAAGCATGACCTTTCCCTCGATGGAGGCGATCCTCGCCTCCCTGCCGCAGGTGGGCTTCGAGTCCAACCCCGGGGAACGGGTTTCTTACTCCAACCTGGGCGTGGCACTGCTGGCCCACGCCCTGGAACTCGCTGCCGGCCAGGAATATGCCCTCTACGTGGAAAACCGGATCCTGGCCCCGTTGGGGATGCAGCAGAGCGGGTTCTCGGAAAAAATATTGGGACACCCTCAGGCTGCTGTCTGCTACCTGCCGTTCTTCTCCCCTCCTGCGGCTGCGCCCGCCGCCACCAAGCGGATAGGGGGCTTCACTCCGACCGGGGGCTTGTGGTCTTCAGCGGAGGATATGGGCCTCCTGCTCGGTTTTCTGACCGGGTCGGAAGACCGCGACGGACCACGGGTCCTTTCCGGGCTTTCACTGGAGGCGATGGTCTCTCGTGTGGCCGCCCTGGATGCATCCCGATATACGGGTGTAGAGGCCGGGGCCGGCGTCGGGATCGGTTGGTTTCTATCCCAAATCCGGGGGCAAGCCCTGGCTGAGCATGGCGGCGCCGATCCCAGCGCTTCAGCCTACCTGGGCTGGATGCCCGCCCGGCGGTTGGGCGTATTCGCCGCGGCCAACAGTGGCCAGAACCCGCCGGCGATCGCCGAGGCCGGAGCAGCCTTGCTGGAAATCATGTTGTTGGATGGTGAAGGACCTGCGAGGGTAAAAAAGCAAGAATGAAAAAGTTGGGTGGATACCTGCGGAGGGGTCGGTAACCCCCTCACCATTCGTACGACTGCCAGGGCCCAAAGATCGGGCGGCGATCGGTTTTGTGGTTCCAAAATCCGGAATCCTCTCGACCGGGCCTGGTCCATCCAGGCCTGCTGGCCGCGCCCAGGCGTTCATAGGTGCGATCCGTCTCGCCGGTTGCTAGCGGCCATTGAATGCATGCCTGATGGACCCAGGAACTTCTCTGATGAAAGAAACCCAGGTGCCTGTGGTAACATTTCCAGGTTCAAACACGTCAAAGGAAAAATCAAGGAAAGGAATGTGGACTATGCCGAGTTCGAGATCGAAGCGCCCCCTGGCCCGGCCTCACACCGCTTTGCTGGGAGTGATCATGGCGATCGTGCTGGCAGGCTGCACAGGGGGGAATGGGCAAACTGAAGTCGTCGGGACCATCAATGGCGAGCCGATCACCCGGGAAATGTTCGATTCCCGCCTGGTCATCCCCCAGGTGGCGAGCGAAGAACTCGGGCAGGTGCCGCCGGTCGTACCGAAGATTTTTATCCTGGATGAACTGGTGAACGAAATGTTGCTGCTGGAAAGCGCGAATGAAGCCGGGATCACCGTATCCGATGAGGCAGTGCAAGGCGACCTGGCCATTTTTCTTTCCAGTCTGGGGACCACCCAGGAGGATTTCGAAGCACGGCTGCTGGAAAGGGGGATATCCTGGTCCACGGTGGAGGAAAACGTGCGCCGGACCCTGATCGTCGAAGAATACAAGAACAATCACATTTTATCCTTCGTGATGGAATCGGAGCGCCAGGAATTCCTCAACTCCTGGCTGATCGTTCGAACCGAGCAATCCACGATCGAATTTGAGCCTGAATTTCTGGACGAGGTCTATAACGAATAAAGGGGATTTGAGGGACTAACCTTTCTGATCGTTTTGCGGCCCGATCCTTTCGGCATCGGCCAGGACGGCATTCGCCCAGGCGCGGACACCTCGGCCGTATTCCTCTGGACTGGCAGCGCGCACCGAAAAGATGGTCCGCTGCCAGCCGATTTCTACGGGCAGGGCAAGCCGGGGGCCGCGGCCGAAACGCCAATCCCGCTGATCGATCGAAAAGCGCCTGCGAATCAGGCTTCGAGCTTCGTCCGGGTTGAACCGGCCATCCAGCAGTTCCCGCAGCAGTGTGCGTATGTGCAACCATCCCTCCAGTGAAACAACGGAGGGATGCTGCAGCGAATACGTCAGTACGGTCAGGGCGTGGCTGGGGAAAAAATTCCTATTGGAAAATTCAAGGGACAGGAAGTGTTCGTAGCGGACCCGGCAATCTTCCCCGCTGATTGGCAGCGCGCCGCATTCCGGGCATGGAGCCTCCATCCGCCTGCTTTCAGTGCTGGTCAAGCAGGGCGGCGATGCCCGAATGCCCAAGACGCTGGGCCTGGCTTCGAGCGGTCTCACCCTGCGCATCCCGGGCTTGCGGCTCAGCCCCGGCTTCCAGCAGGCGCTCCACCAGTCCTGTCTCTCCTCGGCGAACTGCGGCCATCAAGGGGGTATCCCCGCCGCTGTCCGCCAGGTTGGGGTCCGCGCCAGACTGCAGCAGGTTTTCCACTATCGCCCGGACCCTCCGAGCGGCGACCTCCTGCTCCCCGCCTTTGGACAGGGCCAGCAAGAGCGGTGTGGCTCCATTTTCATCCCGGCCGTTCACATCCGCATGCACGACCAGGAGCGCGACAATGCCGCGGTGCGCCCCAGCGGCTGCCAGCATCAAGGGTGTAGCCCGCAGGCGGTGGCCGCGCACATTGACGGAAGCTCCCGCGGCAAGCAAATCCTTGGCCACCGAGGTGTAACCCAGCGCAGACGCCCAGTTGAGGGCGGTCTCACCCAACTCGTCCTGCTGGTCGGGATTTTCTCCGGCCAGGAGCAAAGCGCGCAAGCGCTCCTGGTCGGGCTTTAGGGCTGCGCGTATCAGTTCAGGGTCCATGTTGATGACAACCTTTCATTCAAAACAAATCAGGGAGGCGGCAGCACGAACCAGGGGTTGATGAAACCGCCCAGGTATCGGACTTCAAAATGCAGGTGCGAACCGGTCGAATTCCCGGTGCTGCCCCCCAGGCCGATGGTCGTGCCAGGCCCCACTCCTGCACCGCAAGGCCGGGTAACGCTGTTCAGGTGAGCATACAGGGTCTGGTAACCGTTGCCGTGATCGACGATCACCGTGTTGCCGTAACCCCCGTTGGCCCAACCGGAGAACACCACCACTCCGGCATCGGCTGCCCCCACCGGATCCCCGGAAACCACGCCGATATCGATCGCCAGGTGCCCGTCCCAAAAGTCATTGCCAGACAGGGTGTGGTTGCCAGTCGGCCAGATGAATGCGCCCGAACCGACCGGCCCGGTATACGATCCCGGGCAGGCGCCAGGGCCCAGGGCCAGCGAGAGGACGCCGGCGTTGCCGCGGTCGAAGACGGGTATCAGCCACTGGCGAAATTCGCGATGCCCGCCGGGGACCATCACCCAGGTTCCGGGTTCGATCGCAGGATTCACCAGGTCGAGCTGGTTGGCGGTGAAATTCAGGATGTCATTGACCTCCGCTTCGAAGGCCTCTGCAACCGCTTCAATGGTATCCCCCTTCTGCCATTGGTAGTACACCCCGTTTACGGGCGGAATGTTGAGTTCCATCCCGACCTCGAGAAAATCCGGGTTGTCATTGAGCAGGTCGTAGTTCGCCCAAAGCACCGTCTCCGGAGAAATGTTGAACGTGCTGGCGATGCTGAAGATCGCGTCGCCGAAATCGACGGTGTAGCTGATCGTATCGCTGCGCGGCCGGTTAGGGATGATGGTATGAAGGTTGGCTAATCGGGGAACAAAACCGGCCGCGCTGCCCTGCACC
Source organism: Anaerolineales bacterium (assembly GCA_041632295.1). Taxonomy (GTDB): domain Bacteria; phylum Chloroflexota; class Anaerolineae; order Anaerolineales; family JABWBV01; genus DATDOR01. The sequence goes on from JBFKII010000127.1 coordinate 4,251, forward strand.
AGGGGCGGCAGGGCGACCTCGGGCGGGGCCTGGGTGGCGGAATCCGGTGTGCGGGTCGGCCGAGGTGTGGGCGGGGCCTCCGCCTGGACCGGCTCTGCCGGCGGATTGGCCCAAAGGAAGACCGCGGTGGCCACCGCCGCCAGGGCGACGGCCCACCCTAGGAGCGAGACCAGCCAGCCCCATGTTGGGGGCCGCGAGACCGCCAGCGCAGGCTGCTTTTTAGGCCGCGCCGGCACCTGGTCGGTGGTGTCCCCCTTGGATTCGATCATGTCCAGCAGGCTGGCTGGGGAGCCGGGAGCCGGATCACCATCGGGGGCGCGCTCCGTCCCCTCCGGCGTTTTCAATTCTTCCACGGTCAGGCAGAGTTGGAGAGCGTCTCCAGGAAATCGAGATTGTTGTCGGTCTTCTCCAACTGCTGGAGGATGGCTTCGGTTGCGTTGGTCGTATCCAGGCCGGCCCCGTTGGGCGGGCTGGTGATCATCTGGGTGTACATCCGCCGCATCAACCAGACGCGCGGCGTGATGTCGGGCCCGAGCAGCAGCTCCTCCCGGCGGGTGGACGAGGCTTCGATATCGATGGCCGGGAAAATGCGCCGTTCCTGGAGCTTGCGCGAGAGGTGCAGCTCCATATTGCCGGTGCCTTTGAACTCTTCGTAGACCACATCATCCATGCGCGAACCGGTATTCACCAGGCACGTCGCGATGATCGTCAGCGAACCCCCCTCTTCAAAATTTCGGGCAGCCCCAAAGAACCTCTTGGGCGGGTACAGCGCTGAGGGGTCGATACCACCGGAGAGCGTGCGGCCGGAGGGGTTGACGACCAGGTTGTATGCCCGTGCCAGGCGGGTGATGGAATCCATCAGCACGACCACATCGCTGCCGATCTCGGCGATACGCTTGGCCCGCTCCAACACCATCTCCGCCACCCGTACGTGGGAGGTGACCGGCTCATCGAAGGTCGAGGAAACCACCTCCGCATCCACAGAGCGGTCCATGTCGGTGACCTCTTCCGGCCGTTCCCCGATCAGGGCTACGATCAGGTGGACGTCGGTGTACTTGGTGGAGATCGAATTGGCGAGCTGCTTCAAAATAGTGGTTTTACCGGATTTGGGCGGGGAAACGATCAGCCCGCGCTGCCCCCGGCCGATCGGCGCCACCAGGTTGATGACGCGGGTCGCCAGGGTAAAGCGGTCGGTCTCCAGGTCAAAGCGATGTTCGGGAAAAATCGGGGTCAGGGATTCGAACGTGGGGCGCCGCCGGGCTTCATCGGGGGCAATGCCGTTGATGCTTTCCACCTTGAGCAGGCCGTAATGCCGCTCCGAATCGCGCGGCGGGCGCACATGCCCGATCACCAGGTCCCCGTTGCGCAGGCTGTAGCGGCGGATCTGCGTCTGGGAGACGTAGATATCGTCCGGCCCGGCGCGGTAGTGGCCGGTGCGCAGGAACCCGATGCCCTCGTTCATGATCTCCAGGATGCCGCCGCGAATTTCCTGTCCGTCCCGCTGCGCTTCCTCCTGGCGGATTTTGAGCATCAGCTCTTCACGTTTCATGCGGCCGGAGCGCGGGATTTCCAATTCCTTGGCGCGCAAACGCAGATCCGAAAGGGATGTTTTGACTAATTCTTCAGTTTTCATAGATATTCCGTAGTAACTCTAAAAAGGTTGCGATGGTATGTAAACACTCAATTTTTGCACAGTCTTAGGGAGATATAGCCACAAACCCCCACACCAAACCCGCTTTCTTAACAGAAAACTGGGAGTCCGATGCCTATAAATTACGAAAAATGATGGGCTGCCTGAATACTCCGAAGAGTGACTGAGGCATTATAGCACGTTCACACATGCTGGACAAGTAAGGCCGATATCCGATTTTCGGGCCGGAATCGGCGGTTTCAGGGAAGTGATAGGGTCGGCTGCGCCAGCAGGTAGGCAGCCAGGGTTTTGGCGTCTTCAATTTTGCGGCCGTGCGCAAGCCGGGAAAATTCGTCCACGGGCACGCGCACCGGGGACAGCCACTCATCCTCGTCGCCGGCCAGCGGCGCGGAGTGGAGATCACGGGCGATGAAGATGTGCAGGTACTCGGTCGAATAACCCGGCGCCAGGAAAAACCCACCCACCTTCTCCATGGAACGCGCGGCCATGCCGGTCTCTTCCTGCAGCTCGCGCCGGGCGCAGTCCTCAGGGTCTTCCGCCGGCTCCAGGGTACCAGCCGGAAATTCAAGCAGCTCGGTTCTGGCGGCGTGGCGGTATTGACGGACCATCAAGAAACGGCCGGCGCTGTCCAGCGGCACAACCACCACGGCGCCGTTGTGCTCCAGGATGTCGAGCGGAGAGATCACGCCATTCGGCAGGCGGACATGGTCCTGGCGCAGATTGAACACCCGCCCCTGGTAAAGGGTTTTGGTTTGAACGGTTTCGAAAGACATGCGGTGGATTTCCTACAGGAGGCTGGATCTTGGCAGGGTATGCCGTTGAACGCCCGGCATCATCCAAAAAGAGGCAGAGACCCGAAGGTTCGGGTCTCTGTGTTTCGTAAAAAAAGCGGGACGCCGCCGCGCCTTATTCAGGCGGGAAAGGCGGCGCGTTGGAGGGTAGTGTCAGGATATCGCCGGGGTACAGGGTGTACGGCCAGCGCAGGTTGTTGGCGGCGATGATCGAATCCGGATGGATGTTGCAGCGGCGCCCGATATTCCAGACCCAATCCCCGGCCTTGACGGTGTAGGGAGAACTGCAATCGACTGCCGGTGCGGATGTGGCGGTCGGGGGCTCCGGCGTAGGCGTGGGCGGCTCGGCGGTCGGCGGCTCGGCGGTCGGCTCCACCACGGGTGCATCCGTGGGCGCCGCAGCGTCCGTCGGTTCGCTGGGTACGAACTCCCCCCCACCCCCCGCAACCGCAGTCTGGGTGGCCAGTTCGCCGGCCATCACGGTTGCGAGCTGTTCCGGGGCGTTTCCTCCGGTCCCATCATCCGTCGGCTGCGCCTCTCCGCCGGTTTGAGTCTCCCCGGGCACCGTGACCGGCGTGGAAGCGGATCGACTGGGCCCACCGCAAGCCGCAAGCGCCAGCGCCGAAAGGATCAACAGGCACACAAATATACGGCTTCTCTTCATCAGATGCTCCTTTTTGTCCGGGGAAACGGTTTTCGCCCCGACCGGAATCATACTAGCATATGCAAATCGCGGCGTCAAGCGACGCAGCGGGCTTATTTTTCTTCCGTGTCGTCGAATTTCTCAAAAAGGCGGCGGAGTTCATCCTCCCAGACCTCATCGAGCGGGTTGAAGGATTGCTCGACAAATTCATCCGCCAGGCGTTTCAGATATTCCTTTACCCCGAGCTGTGGAGCGCTGTTCTCCAGTTCTTCCACCTTGGCGTCGACCGCATCGATCAAGCGCTCGGCTTTCTCCTCCAGGTCGCGCAGGTCAAATTCGGCCTTGAGCATATAACGGACCCGGCGCATCACGTTCAACCAGGCCAGGTAATCGTTTTCGATGCGGATGCTGTTGCCCCCCTGGGCCGAACCGGTGAATTCATAGGCCGGCACGAAAGCGTAAAAAGAAACGTATTCAACATCGCGCTCTCCGGCGCGTTTGCTCAATACCGAACCGATGCTGGCGCCCCCATGGTAGTCGGAAAGGTTTACCGACAGCGCCTGCATCTCAGCCTTCAATTTCTTATCGCTGTAGACCGCGGAGACCAGCCGATCTTTGTTGTACGGCAGCTCCCCGTAGACGCCCCCAAGTCCGACCACTCTGCGAACCTTCAGTTCCTGGATCGCTTCGAGCAGGGTTTCGATATACGTTTCGACGTTCAGGTGCGGTTCATCACCCAGGAAAATAATATACCCGCGCTCCTCGTCCCCTGCAAAAAAGAATTCGTTTTCGTTGGTCTGCAGGCTGAGCGGGAATCCTTCCTGGTATTTCACCACGGGCCGAACCAGATCGTGGGTACCGGGGATCTGGAACAGGTAAAACCCGTCGGATTTTATCTTGCCAATCTTGCGGGCGTCGAGCTGCTTGACCAGATATTGGGGCAGGCCGGAGGAGATCGAACCGGCATCGGCCCACTGGCGCCACCCGGCCAGCATGTAAATCTCTTTGGACTGTGGATATTCCCAAATTTCCAGGCTTGAAGACATAACGGATGTTCTCCCGAACGACTGCCTCTACAGTATATACCAGATCCCGCCCTACGGCGTCTGCGTACTTTGGTAGAGGGCGGCGAGGCGCGCATTCCAGGGCACGCTTTCTAAATAAGAGCGCCGCGATTCCGGGTCCGTGATCATACCCGCCCTTTCTTTCAAAAACCGGCCGCCTTCTTCCAGGAGCCGATCGGCGCGGCCGTCCCCAGCCGCTTGCAGCACCTCAACGCAGGTCAGATAAATCTGGACCGGATCGGCGGCGCCGGCCAGAGAACCCCCTCCTTCCAGGAAGGCGACCACATGGTTGACCTCCTGGAGCGCTTTTTCTTTTTGCCCGTTTGCAAGTGCAGCCCGGGCGAGCGTCGCCCGGCTTTCCAGGGCCATCACCCGCTGCGCAAGCTCGGTGCGCAGCTTCAAGGCTTTCTCTCCGGCATCGATCGCCTCGGCCAGATTCCCGAGTGCCGCATGGGTGTTGCTCAATCCGTCCAGCACGAAGCTCTCGCCGCTCCGATCGCCGAGGGTCCGCGCAAGGTCAAGCGCCTGGTGAAAAAATGACAGGGCGCGCTCGTAATCCCCCTGCGAATGGATGACCGTTCCCAGGTTGTTCAGCGCCACCCTCTCCAGGTGGCGGTATCCCACACTCCCAGCGAGCTCCCATGCCTGCCTGTGGTGGGCCTCCGCCTGGGAGTAATCGCCCAGGTCAGCAGCGATCACGCCCAGGTTGATGGCCGTGATCGCCTCGCCCTGGAGATCGCCAATTTCATGCGAGATCTCCCGGGCCTGGCTGTAGATCTCGGCCGCTGCCGGATAATCCCCGCTGCTCCAGGCGACATTCCCCAGGTTGTTCAAAGCCGAACCCTCCAGGTAACGGTCACCGGCCTGCCGGGCGAGATCCAGGCCGCGGGCATAATATTCCCGTGCTTTGCCGTAATCGCCCAGGGATGAGGCCACCGGGCCCAGGTTGTTGAGTATCGAACCCTCCCGCCGCAGATCGCCAGTCTGCCGCGCCAGCACCAGGGCGGCCTCCAACTGGTCCATCGCGGGCTGGTAGGCCCCGGATTTTGAGAGGGCGCGGCCGAACAGCTGCCGGCTGCGCGCCTCCATGTCCGGGTCGTCCAATTTCCCGGCCAGTTCTACGGCCTGTCGGCCCAGACGAACCGCCGCCGGAAAATCGCCGATATCGCCAGCGTAGACCGCCCGCCTGAGGACGACTTCGGCGCCATACGCGGGGTTGTCCAGCAAGTGCACCATTTCCTCCAGCGCCGTCAGGTCGGCGGCCTGTTCCTCGCGCCCACCCATCAGGCTCAGGGCTTCCTCTCGGCCAAGCAGCAGCTCGAAGCGCTTCTCCAGGTCCGCAGCAGGGGTGTAAGACAGCCCGCGGGTGAAGTAGTCCACGGCTTCTCGATAGGCGGACTTGCGCGCCGCTTCCTTCCCGGCCAGCTTCAGGTAGCGGAGCGCATTTTCACCCTTACCGGACAGCTCCAGGTGCTGGGCGATCTGACCGGCGAATTCCTGGACCCGATCTCCAGCCTGAGCGATGATCCACTCAGCGGCCAGGGTGTGGTAGCGCCGCCGGGTGACCAGGAGCACGCGTTCGTAGGTCACTTCCCGCAACATATCGTGCTTGAAAATAAACTCGTTCGTGTGTGTGAATACCGATGAATCACGACGGAAGATGAGCTCGCGGCGCTGCAGGGATTTCAGGCTGTCCGCCAGGGGAGCATCGCCGGCCTGTGCTGCTTCTCTGGATCGGATAAAGGCCAGCAAGCCGTCCCAGAAGATCCGCCCAACCACGGACGCAGCCTGCAAGACGTTCCGCTCCGCGACGGACAGCCGGTCCAGCCTGGCCTGCAGCACGCCGACCAGGGTCTGGGGAACATGCATCCCGTCCAGGCGCTCCTCCAGCACAACCCAGCTGTCAGGCTCGATCCGGA
>JBFKII010000128.1:0-10271 GCA_041632295.1 Anaerolineales bacterium
ATCGTTTCCGTGGCCATCCCGGAGGGCTACAACCCCACCACCAGCCTGAACAAATCGTTTAGCCTGCTCGAAGGCGACATCACGTTCATCGATTTCGGGGCCCAGATCAGCACGGAGGGGCAGGTGGAACTCGCCGAGCAGATCCCGGAAGAAGGGGGGCGGTCCCCGCTGCTGGGGATCGTCGGAGGCGTGCTGCTGCTGGCCGGGATCGGTTTGGCGGTGCTGGCAGGCTTGATGGGCCGCGGGCGGGCCTGACCCTGGCGCTAATCCCTATTGCTAGTCAACAATTCGTGATACAGGTCGGCCAGGTCCTGCCCGATCGGCTTTTCCCGCCAACTGCGGGCCCGTTCCCGGGCCGCATCACCCAGCTCCTTCCGCAGCGGCTCCTTGACAACGACGGCGATCAGCGCCGCACCAAGCCCGCGCGTGTCCTGCGGGTCGACCAGGTACGCCCCGTTCCCTGCAATCGCAGCGGCCAGCGGCCGTTCGTGGCCCACCACCGGCAGCCCGCAGGACATTCCCCAGGTCAGCGGCCCGGCCCAGGGCGAGGCCTCGCCCGGCTGGAAAACGGCGTATGCGCCCCGGTATATTGCGGGCAGATGCGGGAGGCCGATCGGCGGCAGGACGACCACCGTTTCGCCCAGGTGGTGCCTGCGCACCAGGGCGGCCACCAGGGCATGGCGTTCCTGAGGAACACCCAGCAAGAGCAACGGATGCACATCTCCGACCGGGCCGGCAGCCCAGGTCCAGGCTTCCATCGTCAGGCGCAGGGACTCTTCGTCGAACGGCCCATGGTACAGGATAAAGGATCCGGGCAGTTCTTCAACGCCAGGGATTTCGGGAGGGAAAATGAACCCCCCGGCGACAAAATCCGGGTGAACGCGCAGCGGAACGCCCACGGTCTGGGCGGAATCGGACAAAGGCGGGAGTAGATCGGGCCACAGGACACCGCGCGCCCGCGCCAGCCCGCCGCGCGCCGCAGACGACCGCAGGCGCTCGCGCAAACCGGCGGGCCGCATTGGCCGGCCCCATCCCGCCGGGCTGACCAATACCGGCAGGTCAGTGAACAGCGGGGCGCTTTCGCCAACCAGGTGGACCAGGTCCATTTCCAGGCGCCGTGCGATCCGGGGGACCAGGCGCTGCTCCCATTGCAGCCCGTTTGTTTGCGGCCCTCGCTGCACCTCGATCTGGGGCGGCAGCCAGCCGGGCGGATCACCCGGCAGCAGCAGCACCGGCCGGACCAGCGGGGGGAGGCCGGTCAGTATTTCGTACAGGTGGCAGGCGGCCGGCCCGAGCGGATCCTGCAGCAGCGGCCGGCCGTCGTATAAAACGCGAATTTCCGTCATCGCTATATCTTTTTGGTACCCCGGCATTATATCCTGCGCGTTGACGCCTACCCCCTGATTTGGTAAAATCACGCCCGCCTCGCTGTCGTACCCTTCAACGGGGCAAATCCAACACAAAAGGGCTTGAGAGATGAAACTCCTACTTCTGAAAGACGTGTATAAACTGGGCCAGGCCGGGGATGTCAAAAAAGTCGCCCCGGGCTACGGCCGCAACTACCTGATCCCGCAGGGGCTGGCTGTGCTGGCCACCCCGGGAGCCATGAAAAATGCGGAGCGCATCCGCGAAGAGGCCAACAAGCACCGCGCCATCCTGAACCAGGAACTTGGCGGCCTGGCAGAACTGCTCAGCGGGCAGACCTTCACCTTCCCGGTGCGGGCCAGCGAGACCGGCAAGCTGTACGGCTCGGTCACCACCCGCATGATCGCCACGGCGATCAACGAGAAACTCGAATCAGACATCAGCCACCGCCAGGTGGACGGCCAGCCTATTCGCAACCTGGGAGAATACAGCCTGCCGGTCCGCCTGACGATCGACCTGGCCCCTGAAATCACGGTGATCGTTTACCGTGAAGGCGAGGGCATCGAGAGCGCATACCAGCAGGTGGAAGAAACCGCCGAGGCGCTGGAGGAAGAACCCCTGGCGGAACTGGAAGCGGAAGCACTTCCCGAGACCGAAATGGACGCTGACGAAACTCCGCCGGCCGAGGACGAGGCGCCAGAGGTTCCAGATGAAACCGAGGCCGAAGCAGCGGATGATGAAATTGAAGCCTTCGAGCCGGACGTGGACTGACCCTCCCGGCTGCCCCAAAAACCATCGAGTGAGGATGTCCCGCAGTCTTGCGGGGCATCTTTTTTTGTCGAGTCAGCCCCGAAGAACTCAAATCTGGGTTTGCGGTTAAAATCCTCGCATGTCCGCAAGCGTCGGCCACGAACTGCGCGCCGCCCGCCAGGAAAGGAACCTGACCATCGAGCAGGTTTCCAGGGTCACTTACATCCGCCCCCGGCATCTGGAAGCCATCGAGGCGGGCAACCTGGATGCGCTGCCGTCGCTCACCCAGGCGCGCGGCTTCGTCCGCGCGTACGCCCAACATGTCGGCCTGAACCCCGAGGAGCTCATTTCACGGCTGGACATGGACGCGGTTGAAGCCAACGGCCGCCCGGAGCCGCCTTCCCCCGCACCCGATACGGTTCCGCTGCCGGCAGGCAACCTGTACAAAGACATCGGCTTCGAATTGAAGCAGCAGCGCGAGACCCTGGGGCTGTCCCTGGACGAAGCCGAAAACCAGACCCGCGTCCGGCGGCATTACCTGGAGGCGATGGAATCCGGCGGCTTCGAACGGCTTCCCTCCCCGGTCCAGGGGCGCGGGATGCTCAAAAACTACGCCGAATTCCTTGGCCTGGAAACCGACCTGCTGCTGCTCAAGTTTGCCGAGGGGCTGCAAGCGCAGCATGCTGCCAGATGGAGCAGCCCTGGAGGGCTGAAGCGCTCGCCGCCGCGGTCCGGACTCCGGCGCCTGATTTCCGGCGACCTGGTGATGGGCAGCCTTTTGATCCTGGGGTTCATTGTGTTCGTGATCTGGGGGGTCGGGAGGGTCAGCAGGCTGCAGGCCAGCCAGCAGGCCGGGGCCACCGCTCCCTCCATCGTCGACATGCTCGACCCGTCCGCGACCCCAACCGCAACCCCGCCCTCCCCCAGCCCGACGGCCAGCCCCGAGCCCGGGGCGGCCGCTGAGGACCCGGCAGCGGCGGAAACACCCTCCCCAGAGCTGCCGGTTGAAAATGACGACCCGGTCCAGTTGTACATCGTCGTCGTGCAGCGCACCTGGATGCGCGTGACAGTGGATGGTGAAGTACAGTTCATCGGCCGGGTGATCCCCGGCAGCGCATTCCCGTTCTCCGGTCGGGAGTCGATCGTACTGGAAACCAGCAGCGGGTCCGCCCTGGAGGTCTTTTACAACGGCGAGAACCTGGGGCCTCTGGGGCTTTTCGGGCAGATCGTCGAACGCATCTACACTGAGGAGGGCGTCCTGGTGCCCACGCCGGAGGTCAGCCCGACGCCCACACCAACGCCCACACCCGAGGTCACCCCCACACCCGATGGGGGCCTCGAATCGGTTTGATAAGGACAACGCAACCATTTATGAGTTCGAAAGCGCGCAACACCTTCCACCTGATCTCACTCGGCTGTGCAAAAAACACGGTCGACTCCGACTCGATGGCCCAGCTTCTGGGCGGCGCCGGCTTCCGACCCGTCACCCGGCCGGAGGAGGCCGGCGTGCTGCTGGTCAACACCTGCGGCTTCATCGGACCGGCCCGGGACGAGTCCTACCGCGCCCTGCAAGAAATGGCGGATATCAAGCGGGACGGCCAGCTGCTGATCGCTGCCGGCTGCCTGACCCAGCGCTATGGCGCGGAGGTCGTGCAGCGCGTGCCGGGCATCGACGGCCTGCTCGGAACGCGCCGCTGGATGGACATCGTCGAAGTGGTCACCCGGCTGCGCCGGCGGGAGCACCCCGAACCGCTTTACCACCTGCCGGACGAGGCAGTCACCGTCGGCACGGACGAGGGCGAGGCGCTGCGGGCCAGCGTGCAGGGAGCCAGCGCGTACATCAAGATCGCCGACGGCTGCCGCCGTCCATGCGCTTTCTGTGCCATCCCGCTGATCAAAGGCACCGCGGTCAGCCGTCCCAGGGAGGCGATCCTGGATGAGGCCCGCCGTCTGCGCGACGCCGGTGTGCGCGAGATCATCCTGATCGCCCAGGATTCGACCGACTATGGCCACGACCTGGGTCTGAAAGAAGGACTTTCCGGCCTGCTGGAGGGCCTGGTGGCGGCCGTGCCGGACGTGGACTGGATCCGCATTTTGTATGCCTTTCCGGGCTACGTCACCGACCGCATGATCGAGACCATGGCCTCGCACGAACAGCTGATCCCCTACCTGGACATGCCGCTGCAGCACGCCCATCCGCAGACGCTTCGCCGCATGCGCCGCCCGGCCAACATGAACTGGGTGCACCGCACCCTGGAGAAGATGCGCCGCGCCATGCCCGACCTGGCCTTGCGAACCACCTTCATCGTCGGCTACCCGGGGGAAACCGAAGCCGAGTTCCAGGCGTTGATGGATTTCATCGAAAGGGTGCGTTTCGACCGGGTCGGCGCGTTCCAGTTCTCCTTCGAGCCAGGCACGACCTCCGAGCCGCTCGGAGATCCGGTACCGGCGGAAGTCAAGCAGGAACGCTGGGAGCGCCTGATGGCCCGCCAGCAGCAGATCTCGCTGGAAAAAAACCAGGCCCTGGTCGGCCGCACTCTGCAGGTGCTGGTCGAGGGGCAAGGGGAGGTAGAGGGCAGCGGCGAGCCGATCTCCATCGGGCGCAGCTATCGGGATGCGCCCGAGATCGATGGTGTTGTGGTGGTCGAAGGCGATATCCCGGCCGGCGAGATCGCCCCCGTGCGGATCACCGGCGCTCTGGCCTACGACCTGAGCGGGACGGTCGACGTTGCCGGCCCGGCCGTTTTCGGGCTGGATCGGCTGGAAATCAAAGGGTTGGAGTAAGGACCGCGGATCCGTGCGTTAGAAACCGCTTTCCTTTATTCTCATTTCTCCCGCACCGGCTGTCTGATGATAGTTTAAGCCGCTCGACCGGTGTCCGGCGCGGGTCGTTCAGGTAGATCTCGTGGTGGTGGCCGTTCTCAACCAGGCGGTTGGCCGGCAGGAAGTCGGTGTGCAACTCCGCGATCGTAGGGGCTTCATCGGCGTATGCGCCAATGTGCAGGATCTGGACTGACAGACCTTCCTCGAAGCTTTCAAAGCGAACTTTTTCAAGCGCAGCGGGTGCGTCTTTTTCCGCCACGCCCTCCCGGGCAAGGCGGAACATCTCCGCACTGGTCCAATCGGGGGTCATGATCAGCATGCGCCACTTCCAGGCATCCCGATCTCCGCTTGCGAACACTTCCATGTCATCCGCCCACCACAGCCCTTCCAGCGGCGGCACGACATAATCCCTGCGCAGGTCCTTCTTACTCATAAATTTGAGCCGGTATGCCAGCGGATAAAGGGCCTGAACGGCCTCGACGTACTCAGGGGAGGAATTCGGATCCCCTTGCCCATCGACCATCAGGAACTGCATTTCGGGCACTTCAACGACCCGGAAAGAGTCCTTATTCGGGCTGTACAGGTGCTTCAGGGTTTTTTTGAAATCAACTTTTTCGACGACCACATGCCTTTCTCCTCAGCGCATCAATCGCATGTTGTTTGTAATCTGAACTCATGGTTCATTTTTACGGACCGGGATCTGAATCTCGGTGATCGTATCTTCCGGTACGCGGCCCTCTCCGGGACCCTGCAGATAAATTTCGCGATTCGGCCCACAGGCCTGGTAGCCATTCGCCCGGATCCAGGCCATAAGGGCTGTGTAAGCGGCAGACAGTTCATTGTAGGCCCCGCGATGGATCGTGGCGGCAACCATCTCCGCCGGCAGGGTCCGGGTGGCCAGTTCTGTGCCCGCCGGGCCGGCACCTTCCTCGATCTCAACTGCCGCCTCCATGTCCACTTCGCTTTCCTTATATTCCTCATCGTGGCCGATCGAAATCGCCGGGCCGGCTGGGGCCACCCCGGCGCGCGCCAGAGCGTTGGTGAGCGCCTGGTAAAGCTCACCAAAATGGCCGTATTCCGGCAGAATTCGGCGCAGGGCAGCCACCCGCATCGGACCGGAAGTCTTCAAGACAACTTCGTAATCAGGCATCTGGTTCTCCTGTTCGATCAGGCGCAGGCGATAGGCAATGCGATCCAGACGGGTCTGGGTCGACTCCAGCTGGCGGGCGGCCTCAGCCTGCCTCAAGCGCAGCATGCCGCGCAGCGCTTCCGGGCTGAGCGGTTCATCCAGCATGATTCGGATTTGTTCCAGGTTGAAGCCAAGATCTTTCAGGACCAGGATGCGGTTCAGGCGCTGGACTTGTTCGATGGCGTACAGGCGATAGCCGGTTTAGGGGTCGATCTGCATTGGCGCCAGCAGCCCGATCTCATCGTAGTAACGCAGAGTTTTGATCGGCACACGGCATAACTTGGAAAAAGTCCCGATTTTCAGCATCCAGATATGTCCTTTTACCCTTTCACTAAGCGGAGTATACAACCTCCCGTAAGGGGAGAGTCAAGGTGATCATGATAGAATTTGGGGCATTCTCACAACCCTGAAAACCGTTTGACCCAATCCATAACCCTGAAATGAATATATCCCCAACCCCTGAAATCCAATTTACGCTCGAGACCGTGCGGGCAGCCAGCCGGCTGGTTGCCCGGGTTCAGCGCGAGATGGTCGCCGGCGCACTGACGAAGGACGACCGCTCGCCCGTGACCGTGGCCGATTTCGCCGCCCAGGCGCTTGTCGGCCACGCCCTCGAGGCCCAGTTCCCGCAGGACGCCCTGGTCGGAGAAGAGGATTCAGCCGCACTCCGCTCCCCGGACCAGGCGAAGGCACTCCAACGCATCACAGTCTTCCTGGGGGAGTACGCCCCGGACGCCTCCCCGGAGCAGGTCTGCCGCTGGATAGATCGCGGCTCGGCCGAATCCGCCTCGCGCTACTGGACCGTTGACCCGGTGGACGGTACCAAGGGATTTTTGCGCGACATGCAATACGCCGTGGCCCTGGCGCTGGTGGAAAACGGCCGCGTGCAGATCGGTGCACTCGGCTGCCCGAACCTGCACTTCGACTTTCTGCTCGGTCGCAGCCCGGAGATGCAGGCCGGCAGCGACGGCGGGGTCCTGGTGGTGGCGGTGCGCGGCCAGGGGACCTGGGCGGCGCCCCTGGAGGGGGAGGTGTTCACCCGCCTGGAGGTCTCTTCGGTCGACGACCCGTCCCAGGCCCGCCTGCTGCGTTCCTATGAAAGCGCCCATACCAACACCGGCAAGATCGGCGAGCTGGTGGCGCACCTGGAGGTGCGGGCGGAACCGGTCGGGTTGGACAGCCAGGCCAAGTACGCCCTCCTGGCAGCAGGAAGAGGGGATTTGCTGGTGCGGTTGCTCTCCTCACGACAACCGGACTACCGCGAGAAGGTCTGGGACCAGGCGGCCGGGGCGCTCGTCGTGGAGGAAGCCGGGGGGCGGATCAGCGACCTGCACGGCCGCCGCCTCGATTTCACCCGCGGACGCACGCTGGCCGGCAATCGCGGCGTGCTGGCAACCAACAGCCGGCTCCACCCTGCCGCGCTGGCAGCACTCCAGGAAATCGGGGCCTGATACCCCCAACCACGACTGCTGATCCGTACCCACCCCATGTCCACCAACGATAGGCTCGCCCTGCTCTTGAGCGCTGTGGCTGTCGTGGCCACTTTCCTGATCGCGCGGCAGATCCTCGAGAACCTCCCCCACCTGGAGGACGAAATCGCCTACACCTGGCAGGCGAAACTGATGGCCGCCGGTGAATTGACTGCGGAGACCCCGATCGAGCCGCGCCGTTTCCTGGTACCGTTTGTGGTGGACTACGAGGGGCGGCGTTTCGGGAAATATCCGCTCGGCTGGCCGGCGCTGCTCTCGGTAGGGATCCGGCTGGGCGTGCGGGACGCGGTCAACCCGCTGCTGGCCGGCTTCTCTCTGTGGCTTGTGTATCTGCTTGTCAGGCGGCTGCTCGGGGAGAATATCGGGCTGATCGCCGCGATCCTGACACTGTCTTCGCCGTTCTTTCTGCTTAACAACAGCTCGCTGCTTTCCCATCCCCTCGGCCTGGTGCTCTCGGCCGGCTTCGCCCTGGCCTGGCTGGATGCCTTCGGGCCGGGTGACCCCGACCCTGGCCGCCCGGACGGTGGTGCTCGCCGTCTGGCTCCGCTAACAGCGGGGCTTGCACTGGGCGCTTTCGCGCTTGCCCGCCCGTTCACCGCCCTGGGGGTGGCAGTGCCGTTCGGAATCCACGGCCTGTACCTGCTGGCCAGGGGGGACGGAGCCGCCCGCCGAGGCGTGCTGGTTGTGGGAGTCCTGGCCGCGGCGGTCGGCAGCCTGCACTTCGGTTGGCAGTTTGCCGCCACCGGGGACCCGTTTTTCAACCCCTATGAGCTCTGGTGGGCGTATGACAAAGTGGGTTTCGGCCCCGGATACGGTGTGACCGAATCGGGGCACAACCTGGGCCTGGCGCTGAACAACCTGGGGGTGAGTCTCAGGGCTGCGCAGCGCGAGCTGCTGGGATGGTCTTATTTCACCTGGCTGTTTCTGCCGTTTGGGATCTGGGCGGTGCGCAGAGACCGGGCCGCCTTGCTGGTCGCCTCGGTGATGCTTTCCCTATTCGCGATCTACATGGCTTACTGGATCGGCTCCTGGACGTTCGGCCCGCGCTACCAGTTCGAAGGCCTGTACAGCTTCACCTTGCTGACCGCCGCGGGGATCGGCTGGCTGGCGGGCTGGCGCCCGAAGCAGGATCCGGAGCGCATCGGGCGCCGGCAGGCGGCCGTGCTGGGTACGGTCGGGCTGCTGATCGCCGCCAACATGCTCTTTCACATGCCTAACCGGCTGGAGCGCATGTTCGGCCTGTACGACATCTCCCGCAGCCAGATGGAGCCCTTCCTATCCGCACCCGAACTGGCCCCGGCGATCGTGATCGTGCACACGGATTACTGGACCGACTACGGCGGGCTGCTGGACCTGGTGGATCCGTTCCTGACCACCCCTTTCCTGTTCACGTTCGGCGACGAACCCGGCCTGTCCGCCACCCTCAGGGAGCATTTCCCGGGGCGGGAGATCTACCACTACTATCCGGATGTCTCAGAAAGGCTGCTGCCCGACACCGGAAGCTGAATTTGATATTGGTAGAAAGGGGGAAAGCGCGGCGATGAGGCCCGTTTCAGGCAGCCGAGCGCGCCAGCGCAGTGAACACCAGGACAATCAGGCCCAGAACCAGATTGGTGCGGATCAGCAGCCGGCTTTTTCGCTGCAGCCGTCGGATTTCGCCTTCGTCCGGGCTTTTGCGACTGCGCAGGACGGCGCGCTTCAATTCGGGCAGGGCCGCCCAGGTGCTGTAGGCGCTCAGGCCGACCATCCCCAAAAAAACCAGGTGTTTCAAAAGGATCGCCAACCCCCAGCGGTTGGCCACCGACAGAAAGCCTTCGTAGTTCGGGTTGGCGCTCATTTGGGCCAGCCCGGTGGCGATCAGCACCACCAGGGAAAACCAGGCCAGCGGGTCCAGGCGTTTCTGCGCGTTTTCGATGGCCTCCAGCTTTTCGAGCGGGCTCGGAAGCCTGTCCAGAAGCGGGATCAGCAGTAGGCCGAAAGCCGCCAGTCCCCCCAGCCAGGCGACGGTCGCAAGCATGTGCAGCCAGTATGAAAGTGTCAGGGCCCAGAAGGGGATGTCCACGGTCAATTCACCGGACCGGAATTATTCTTCCTCTTCGGCGTTGTCACAGCGTTCCTGGTAGCGGTCCTGCTGGTTGTCCAGCGCCGGATCGTCGACGAACTGCTTGTAGACGCCGACCTGCTCCGCTGCGGCGCACCAGTTCTTGGCCTCCACCAGCTGGTTGATGTATTTCTCCAGCGATTCGAGGTACCAGTCTATGGCAAAGCCGCTGCTGCCGTCGCGCAGGTTGGGCAGGAAAGGGGCCACCTGCCCCAGGTAGAATGCCGACTGCGCCCAATCCTGCACGGAGTAAAAAGTGGCGCCGATCAGATAAAGCCGGGCGAAGTTGCGGTAGCTCTGTGCTTCGGAGTCCAGCGGGCCGAACAGTTCAGACTGGGAAAGGTCGTACAGGCCGCCTTCGAGCTGCGCCTGGTTGAGGATCTTGTTCACCCCGCGGTTGCGGAACGCGACATACAGCATCGAATCCACATCCACAGCGCGGTACTGGGGGTCGAGCTTGCGCACGGAAAACAGCGTGCTGATTGCGGTGTTCCAATCGGAGGAGAACATCTGCGCTTCCGCCGCGGCAAACTGCTCGTCCACGCCGCGCAGA
>JBFKII010000129.1:0-10216 GCA_041632295.1 Anaerolineales bacterium
AGCAGCGACACCTGCGACAGCCGAAGTTCCGGATCTGCCAGCACCTGCCGGAGGAGATGTTCCAGGTGGCGCCCGTACCGCGCCACAGTTCCTGCTTCGAACAGCCCGGTGCTGTATTCCCAGGCCAGTTCGAACCGGTCCTCGCTGTCCGCGGCGTACAGCGATAGATCGTACAGCGAAACACCTGCATCCACCTGAAAATGCTCCACTTCCAACCCCGCCAGGGTGAGCTCCGAAATGGGCGGCTGGAAAACCAGCATGGCTTGGAAAAGGGAGGGAACCCCGGGCCCGCGCCGGTCCCCCAGGGAAGCGGCCAGCGCCTCCAGGCCGACCTCCTGGTTGGAAAACGCTTCCAGGGTGGTCCGACGCAGCCGCCCGACCAGCTGCCGGAAAGATGGATCGCCGGTCAGGTCGACCCGCAGCGGAAGCGTGTTGAGGAAAAATCCGACCAGCCGCTCCACCTCCGGGTGGGTGCGGCCGGCGGTTGGAGCGCCCACGATAAACCGTCTTTTCTGGCTGTATTTCCCAAGCAGCAGGCTGAAAACGGCCAGAAGCACGATAAACGGCGTGGCTTTCTCCTGGAACGCGAAAGAACGCAGGCCTTCCGCAAGCTCCGCACGGATCTCCTGGCGCTGGCGAGCGCCTGCAAATTGCTGCTGCAGGGGTCGCGGGTAATCGGCCGGCAGGTCAAGGGCCGAGAAGGGGCCCTCCAGAACGCTGGCCCAATACGCCTTTTGCGATTGGGCGGCATGAGAATCGAAAAAACCGCGCTGCCAGGCAGCAAAGTCTGCATACTGGATCGGCAGCGGTTCAAGCTTTTGGCCCGAAAAAAACCGGGACAAATCCTGCAGCAAGATGCCGATCGACCATTCATCTGACACGATGTGGTGCAGCCCGACGTGAAGCAAGTGGTCTTCCGCCCCAAGTTTCAACAGGTGAAAGCGCACCAATGGACCCTTTTGAAGGTCAAACGGCAATTGGGCCAGTTTGCGCAGGCGGCTCTGGGCCCAGGCCAGCGGCTCGGTCTCGCCGTTCGGGCAGCAATCTTCCACCACCAGGGGCGTTTCAATGGCGGGATGGACGACCTGCTCCGGGCCGTCTGAACGGATCCGAATGGTGGTGCGGAGCGCTTCATGGCGCTCGAGCAGTAAAGCCAGCGCTCGCTCCAATTTTTCGAGGGGCAGGTCACCGCGCAGGCGGTAATTGACGTACAGATTTAAAGCCGGGTTTTCGGGTTGAAGCTGGGACAGGAGCCAGAGTCGTTCCTGGTTGGGGGAAAGAAACAGGGGGGCCTGGGGGTCCCTTGCGGGAATATCGCCGGGGGGCGCCTGGGCGCGATCGGACCGGCTTAACCTGGATAACAAGGTTTCCCGCTCCTGCGCCGTCAGCTGTTCGAGGCGGCTGCGGAGCGATCCCTTGCTATCCTTGGCGTTTTCCATCTGCAAATTTTACCGTGAGCGCTGAATTGTGGGTCCAAAAATAATGCTGTCTGCCTGCGTGGGGCAATGCCGGGTGCGTCTGCCTTAGTGGTTAACGGTTGAGACCCGAAACTGCTACAGCCGTTGGTGGGGGGAAAGTAGGGAGTGACTGTCACCTTAAGGTGACAGTCACTCCCCAAAAATGCCTGATTTTGGGCAGCATCGCGGACCGATTGATGAAATGCAGGACGCCCGGCAGAACCCCGTTTGTACAGCCCAGGTCGCTACCAAATTCTACTACCTGAGCAACTTTTTCTGTTGAAGGGGCCGTCCTGGCCGGCCTTCAGCGCCCACCCAGCAGATCGTCAATCTCTTCCTCGGTCAGACCTTCGAGCATGGAGGCCAGTTCGTCCAGCTCATCCTCCTCGGATTCCAGACGGGCGGCCAGTTCGGCGACCGTCTGAGCGTCGAACAGGTCCTGAATGGCAATTTCCCTGGAGAAAATCCGCCGCAACCGCGAGGCAACCTGGATCGCCAGGAGGGAATGCCCACCCAGCTCAAAGAAGTTATCGTGCAGGCCGATATGCGGAATTCCGAGCAATTCTGACCAGACAGCAGCGATCGCCTTTTCTACCTGGCTGCGGGGTGCGACAAAATTCGGTCCGGGCCCCTCCATTTCTTGCTGCATCTCACCTTCCGGAGGCGCTTCCCTTTTGCCCGCCGGCAGGGTCCAGCGTTTGACCCATTCCTGCAGATCCCCGATCGAGACCACCAGGCCATCCTGAAAATCCGCTCCCAGGATGCGCTGGACCGCATCCCGGCCCTCGTCAGGCCGAATCCCGCCGGCTCCGCGACCATCCAGGTCCCAGGCGTCCCAGGCGACGCTCAGCCAGTGTGTTTCCCCGGTTGCACGGCGAGCGGCCGCGAAAGCGTCCAGATAGGCGTTGGCGCCCGCGTACGC
The DNA here is from genome assembly GCA_041632295.1 of Anaerolineales bacterium. GTDB lineage: Bacteria > Chloroflexota > Anaerolineae > Anaerolineales > JABWBV01 > DATDOR01. Next base: position 2,380 of record JBFKII010000129.1, read on the forward strand.
AGCGTATCCCAGACCCCCGAGGACCGTGGACAGGGAAGAAAACAACATGATGAAATCGGGCCGCACCGGCTCCAGCGCCAGGGCCAGCTCCCGGACACCGGCGACTTTCGATTTGAAATGCGCCTGGATATTCCCGTCCTCCAGCTCCAGAATTGGGACGAAGGCATCTGGCCCGAGATAGCCTGCGGCGTGGAAAACCCCGTCCAGCCGGCCCCAACGGTCCAGAATACGCTTCACGGCTATGCGCATCGACTTGCGGTTGCTGACATCCGCCCGGAGGGGCAGGACTTCCGCATCCAGGTCCGGCACCTCTCCAAGGCTGCGGCCCAGAAGCGCCAGCCGCGCCCCGGGAAGTTCTGCCAGCAGCCCGGCGATCACACCCCCGATTGATCCGAACCCCCCCGTGACCAGGTAGACACCACCCGGTTTCAGGCACCCTTTGCCTTCAGGCACAGGCAGCGGCGCGGGCACGAAAACCTGCTGCCAGCGATATGGGCCCCTATAGGCCACCAGGCCTACGCCAGGGCCGCGCTTGAGTTCGTCCAGCAGCTGCCTGGGCTCCGGCTGCCTTTCCCAGTCCAGGCCGCTGACCTGCAGCGTGGGGATTTCCTGGGGCAGGCAGCGCACCAGCCCGATCAACGGAGCCGCGTCCGATCGCAGGGTTTCGACCCCGGTCACCCGGTGCAGACCTGCTGTGACCACAGCCAGCCGGATGGGATGCGCAGGCGCCTGCGCAGACAACGTTCGGGCCAGAAACGCCAGCCGGGAGAACAGGAAGGCCGGGTCCGTTTCCGCATCCGGGTCCGGTGCAAAGACGACCCGGTCCGGCGGTCCTTGGGTCAGCGCCGCGTCCAGGGCCTGATCGAACGCAGCCTGGGGCGCATCCAGATCGATTGAAACGGTCAGAGGTCCGGAATCCAGCGCTTCGGCCAATCCGGCTCGCCAGGCGTTGGGCGGGGCGGCCAGCCACCAGCGCTCCTGCCCCTCCGCGCGCCCTCCCGCCGGCAGCGGCACCCGCTGCCAGGAAGGAGCGTAAAACCAGCGGCTGACATCTTCCCGCCGCTCGGGGGATATTCCGGGGGCAGAGCGATCCCGTGGAGCGGCAGGGCCCGGCTGGATCCAATGCCGCTTGCGTTCAAACGGGTACCCGGGCAGGCCCATTTTCCGCCTGGGGCGCTCCCAGTGAAACCCCTGCCAGTCAATCGCCAGACCGGTTGCCCACAGGCGGCCCAGGGCGGCCAGCAAAACGGACCGATCTGCTTCCGCCTGGCGCGGGTGCCTGGCGGCAGCGAATGCCAAGTCCCCTTTGCCGGGCTCGAAATGCAGCCTGGCCAGCGTTGTGAGCGCAGTGCCCGGCCCGACTTCCAGATACACCCGCTGCGGATCGGCCTGCAAAGTGCGCATGCCCTGCGAAAAACGGACAGGGGCCAGCAGGTGATCCACCCAGTACTCCGGGTCGACGGCCTGCTCCGGCCGGATCCAATCCCCGGTCACATTGGAAACAAACGGGATCTGGGGCGGCTGCAGGGTAACTTCGGCCAGCGCAGCCCGGAACGGCCCCTGGGCAGGGGCCATCAACGGTGTGTGGAAGGCGTGGGAGGTGTGCAGGCGCCGGGCCGGTATTTCCCGGCCGCCAAGTGCGGATTCCACTTCGCCGATCGCCTCCGTAGGGCCGGCCAGCACAACGCCGGCCGGATGGTTGGCGGCCGCCAGGACGACCCCGTCCGAGAGCAGCGGTTGGGCTTCTTCCTCCGAAAGGGAGACAGACAGCATGGCGCCGGGCTCGCAGGCCGACATCGCCGCCCCGCGGGCGCAGACCACCCGCAACGCATCCGGCAGGGAGAACACCCCGGCAAGGCACGCCGCGGTGTATTCCCCCAGGCTGTGCCCGAGCATCCCATCCGGCTGCAGCCCCCAGGCTTCAAACAGACTGGCGAGAGCGTACGAAACGCTGAAAATGGCCGGCTGCGTGTAGCGCGTCTCCCCAAGCATGTCACCGTCTTGCAGCAACTCGCCCAGCGGGACGTCCAGCCATGGTTCGAGCATTTCCGCGCAGCGGTCCAACGCCCGGCGGTAGCGCGGCTCCGAGCGGTAGATCCCGTCCAGCATCCCGGCGTGCTGGGCGCCCTGGCCAGGGAAGAGGTACACCAGCGGGCGAGTGTCCGCGGGGTCCTCCCGAGTGTAAACAGAATTCGGGGCACGTTTTTCAAGGGCGGCAGCCAACTCCGCTGAATCGCCGGCGACCACCGTCCGCCGGTGGCGGAACCGCTTGCGGCCGATCTGAAGGGTGTAGGCTACATCCGGCAAGGAAGCAGGCCTTTCGGCCAGGAAAGCGGCCAGTTTGCCGCTGGCGCGTTCGAGGGCGATCGCGCTGCGGGCGGAGAGCAGCACCAGTTGGGCCTGCGCAGGAACATCGCCGCTGGAGGCCTGCGGAGTTTCTTCCAAGACAACATGGGCGTTCGTGCCCCCGATTCCGAAGGAGCTCACCCCGGCTCTGCGGGGCCCCTCACCGGCCTCCCAATCTCGCAGCCGCGCGTTGACGAAAAAAGGGCTGCTTTCGAAATCGATCTCAGGGTTGGGTTCCTTGAAATGCAGGCTGGCAGGTATTTTTCGATGGTACAGCGAAAGGGCCGTCTTGATCAACCCGGTGACACCGGCAGCCGCGTCCAGGTGGCCGACATTTGTTTTGACCGAACCGATCGCACAATAACCCCTGCGGTCGGTGGTCTGGCGGAAGGCAGCGGTCAGAGCAGCGACCTCCACCGGATCACCCAACTGGGTACCAGTGCCGTGCGCTTCCACGTACGAGATGGAGCCGGCATCGAAACCAGCTATGGCCAGGGCTTCGGCGATCACCGCAGCCTGGCCGTCCATGCTCGGAGCCGTGAATCCGACCTTCCCGGCCCCATCGTTGTTCACCGCCGAGCCGCGGATCACGGCGTAAATCCGGTCGCCGCCGGCCAGGGCGTCCTCCAGCCGGCGTAGCGCCACGATCGCAGCTCCGCTTCCACCCACCGTGCCCTGTGCACCGGCGTCGAAAGCCCGGCAGTGGCCGTCCGGCGACTTGATGCCGCCCGGTTCGTACAGGTACCCTGCTGTCTGCGGAACGGTGACCAGCACGCCGCCGGCAATGGCCAGGTCGCATTCCCCGGCCAGCAGACTCTGCACCGCCAGGTGTGTTGCGACCAAAGAGGTGGAACAGGCCGTCTGGACGGACAGCGCAGGCCCGTGCAGGTCCAGCTTGTACGCCACGCGCGTGGCCAGGAAATCTTTGTCGTTGGTGATGGCGTTGGCCAGGCTGATGGGTTCGCCGGTCAGCTCGGGATGGACTAGCAGGTTTTTGATGAAATAGCTGTTCATCCCCGCCCCCCCAAAGACGCCGATCAGCCCGTCGAAGCGCCCTGGGTCGCAGCCTGCATCTTCCAGGGCGTGCCAGGCGATCTCGAGAAAAAGGCGCTGCTGCGGGTCGGTCAGCGCAGCCTCGCGCGGGCTGAAGCCGAAAAAAGCGGCGTCGAACCGGTCAGCGCCGCGTATGGCGCCTGAAGCGCGTACGTAGTCCGGGTTCGCCAGCGTCTCCGGCGAGACCCCCGCTTCCAGCATTTCCTGCTCCGTGAAACGAGTGATGCCCTCCTCGCCCTTCAGCAGCAGATCCCAGAACGCGGCCACATCCGGTGCACCGGGGAAGCGCCCCGCCATCCCGGTGATGGCGATCCCTTCGGGGGCGATATTCGGGTCTGTATTCGTCATGCGGGTATCAAAAAACTCAGAATCAGTTTGATCCGGTATCGCTTCCATTATATCGGAAGGAGTTTCAGTTCCGCGAGCGCCGTTTGCGGGCCAGCGCCGCCCGGCGCCGGGCGGCCCGTTCTGCGCTGGCATCCAACCGGTCGGAGGGCGGGCTCTCCGCCCCCAAGCTTTCTGCCATGGCCCGCACAGTCGGGAAGCGGAACAACTCCACCATCGAAAGGCTGCTGTCAAGAGTGCTGCGCAATTTGCCGAACACCTGCACCATCAAAAGAGAATGGCCGCCGAGATCGAAGAAATTGTCGTGGACCCCGACGCGCTCCAGTTGCAAAACTTCCTGCCAGATCGCGGCGACCTTTTTCTCCAGGTCGTTCGCCGCCGGCACGAACTCCACCGCCAGTTCCGGTCTGGTTTCACCGGGCGCCGGCAGGGCATTCCGGTCGATCTTGCCGTTGGGGGTCAACGGGAATGCGTCCAGGTGCACAAAATGGCCGGGCAGCATGTAATCCGGCAGCGTACCGGCCAGGTGCCGCCGCAGCTCCTCCACCGTGGGACGGCTCCGCTCCGCGACCAGGTAAGCGACCAGCCGCTGGTCCCCCGGCCCATCCTTCCGCACCAGCGCGACCGCACCGCCAATATCGGGATGGGCCCGCAGCGCGGTTTCGATTTCCTCCAACTCGACCCGAAAACCACGGATCTTGACCTGAAAATCGCTGCGGCCGAGGAAATCCACCCGGCCATCGGGCAGCCAGCGCGCCAGGTCCCCGGTGCGATACAACCGGCTGTAGCCATCCAGCCCGGCAAACGGATTCGGGACAAAACGATCGGCGGTCTGCCCCGGGCGGTTGAGGTAGCCGCGCGCCAGGCCCTCACCGCCGATGTACAGGTCACCGGCCACGCCGGCCGGCACCGGCTGCATCTGGCGATCCAGGATATAAAACTGGGTATTGCCGATCGGCCGGCCGATCGGGATGGAGCCACCCGCCGATGTGACCGGTTGGCTGGCCGACCAGATCGTGGTCTCGGTAGGGCCGTACAGGTTGACCAGGCTGGCGCCGCGCGCCAGCAACTCACCGGCCAGGTCGCGCGGCAGCGCCTCCCCGCCGCATAGCACCTTCAACCCCGGCGTGCCCTGCCAGCCCGAGTCGACCAGCATGCGCCAGGTGGCCGGCGTGGCCTGCATGGCGCTGATCTCATGGTCTTCAAGGGCCTGTGCCAGCTGCTGGGCGTCCGTAGAGGTTTCCAGGGCGGCGATGACTACCTGTGCCCCGATGACAAGCGGCAGGAACAGTTCCAGGGCGGCGATATCGAACGAAAGCGTGGTGACAGCCAGCAGGCGGTCTGCCGCGGTCAGCCCGGCGTCATTGCGCATGCTGTGCAGGAAATTGGCCAACGCCCGGTGCGGGACCTGGACGCCCTTGGGCAGGCCGGTCGAGCCGGAGGTGTGGATGACATAAGCCAGGTTCTCCGGGGAAAGGTCTGCAGGTTCCGGGCTTTCCGCTTCCGGGGAGGCAGCTTCTTCGACCAGCAGGACCCGGGCATGCTCAGAAAGCAGCGGTGCCAGCGCTTCCGCCCGCGGCCGGTCGGCCAGCACGATCGGGGCGGCGGAGTCCGCCAGGATGTGGGCGATGCGGGCCGGCGGGTAGTCCGGATCGACCGGCACGTAGGCCGCACCGGCTTTCAAGATCCCGAGCAGCCCGATCAGCATGGTCGCGCCGCGTTCGGTGCACAGGGCCACGAGGGTCTCCGGGCCGGCCCCCAGGGACCGCAGACGGGCGGCCAGGGATCCGGCCTTGCGAGCCAGCCGGCCATAGGTCAGCCGCTCCGTTCCGGCAGTGACTGCCAGGCGGTCAGGAGACCGGGCAGCCTGCGCCTCGAAATGGGTATGGACGAACTCTCGGGGATCAAATGCCTCCCGGGTGGCGTTCCAGCCCTCCAGGATCTTCACGCGCTCTCCGTCCGTGAGCCAGGGCAACGAGGCCAGCTGCACATGCGGCCTGTCCGGGAGGGACCGCAAAATGGTTTCCAAATGCCCGATCAGCCTCTCCACCGCCGCATCGGAGATGCGCTTGCGGTCGTAGTCGACCCAAAGCTGCCAGCGCTCCCCCGGGGCCACCAGCAGGCTGAGCGGATAGTTGTTCTGCTCGAGGGCGCGGAAGTTTCCCATGCGCAGCGAAGAGTCGATCCCTTCGAGAAAGGGGACATCGCGTGGGTAATTGGAAAAGACCAGGATGGTTTCGAACAGTGGCTGGCCGCGCGGCACCGCGCTCCAGCCCTGCACCTCGATCAAGGGACTGTGTTCCAGGGACCGCTGTGGAGCCTGGCCGGCCTGCAGATCGGCCAGCCAGTCGACCAGGGAGCGTTCGGGGTCCACCCGGGCGCGCACCGGCAGGGTGTTGATGAACACCCCCACCACCGACTCCACCTGGGGCAGATCCGCCGGCCGCCCGGAAACCGTTGCGCCAAAGAGCACATCCGATTCGCCGCTGTAGCGCGCCAGCAGGATCGCCCAGGCGCCCTGAAAGATCGTGTTGGGAGTAAGCCGGTTGGCCCGGGCCAGCGCTTCCAGCCCTCGGGAGGTCTCCCGGGAAAGCCGCAGGGTGCGGTGGCCGAACCCTTCAGCCGGGGCCAGCGCCGGATCGGGCGGCAGCGGGGTGGGCGCTTTGAAGCCGTCCAGATAGCGGCGCCAGTAATCCTCGGCGGCGGAAAGGTCCTGCCGCCGCAGCCAGGCGATGTAATCGCGGTACGGCGGGACCTGGGGCAGGGCTACCGGCCGTCCAGCGGAAAGCGCCTCGTAAGCCGCCAGGAAATCTTTGAGCAGCAGGGGCAGGCACCAGCCATCGAGGATCAGGTAGTGGTAAGTCCAGACGAACTCATGGACCGCCTCCCCGGTGCGCAGCAGGGCCAGGCGCATCAACGGCGCTGCCTGCAGGTTGAACCCGCGGCGGCGGTCTTCCCGGAGATATCCGTCCAGCCCCGCTTCCGGGTCACGGCGCCGGTCCTGGATAGTCATCTCGACCGGTGCGCTGCGCCGCACGACCTGCAGCGGCTTGTTCCGGTTTTCCCAGAGAAAGATCGTGCGGAGAACCGGATGGTGGTCGACCACCGCCTGCCAGGCCCGGCGGAAGGCCTCCGCATCCAGCGGGCCCTCGATGGTGAAAATCAGCTGGTCCAGGTAGGCACCTGGCTGCGCTTCGTACAGGGTGTGGAACAGGATGCCCTCCTGCGTGTGCGACAGGGGGTAGATATCCTGAACGTTGCGGGATTTCGATGGTTTGTTCATGAAGTCGGATAGGAAGGAGTCACGATTCTAGGCCGCCCGTGATTATCCCCCACCGCTCTGGTTTCGGCAAGGAAACGGCTAATTACGCTTCCTGGCCAGGATACTCAAATGGTGGAGCTTGATCTTCTCGTCGTCCACCCAAAACTGTTCAGGTTGCCGGTCCCTGATCAGCGTATCGAGGCGATACTGTTTTTCGAGGCGACCTGTGAACGAAGAAAGACGGCTGAAGGTGATGGGAAACAGAATCTTTTTGTCCTTTTTTCCATCTGGAAGCACCCCTCCATAATACTGCCTGAGCCAGATCGACTCCAGCACCGTCATGTCGCTCCGCTCCCCTTTTCCCTCGAACAGGTTGAGGCCGCAGAGCAAAATGGCGGGTGGCCCCAACTGGGTGATCTGGTCCAGGGTGTGGAGCGGGTCCGGCAGGCACTGCAGGGTGCGGGCTGAAAAAAACAGGGCCGGTTGGGGGCAACCCCGGTACGCCGCCCCCAGGCTGTCGTGGAAAAATAGGCCTTCACCCGCCAGGCGTCTGGCCTGATTCACCATCGCCGGGGTCTCCACGACATGCCACTCCAGGTCCAGCTCCTTTGGGATGGCGCGGCGCAGCAGAAAAAAGTGCTTCCCCGGGCCGCCGCCCAGATCGATCACCCGAAAAGGGCTCCCCTCCCGGCGGAGAAGCAGAACCACGGACAGCAAACTGGCTTCGATCGAAGTCAGCTCCAGTGGCTGTTCCCCTGCTGGTGTGTCCAGGTTCCGCAGGACCGAGTCAACCCGGGCTGCAACCAGGTCATCATCAAAATAGCCCCGGCT
>JBFKII010000130.1:0-10171 GCA_041632295.1 Anaerolineales bacterium
AGGCCTGGCAGACCCGCCCGATCCCGAGTTCGGCTGCCGCCCGCAGGGCGTTGTAGCTGGAGACCACGTTGTTGTTGTGGATCACGTGGTCAGGATACCGGATAGGGGCCGGGTGGGCAGCCAGATGGATCAGCGCATCGCATCCCCGCAGCGCCTGTTCAAACGCATCGTAATCGGAGATGTCGATCTGATGAAAGGTGATCCTGGGGTCCGGATCCTTGCCGGGGGCGCGATCGATGTTGACGACTTCGTGGCCCTGGGCCAGCGCCATCGAAACCACCCCTGCTCCGACCCGGCCGCTCCCGCCCGTCACTGCGATTCGCATTCAGCCCGTCCTTTGCCGTCAGGCGTCACGGTAAACCGCTTCGCGCAAGCCGTGGATGTATCCGAGCGCAAACAGGCGGCCAAACGAGGAGTACCCGGCGTTGTCGTTGCTGTCCCCTTCGACCGTGGGGACGTGGTCGGGCCGCAGGACGCCCTCGAACCCGATTTCTTTGTAGGCCTGCATGCAAGCCAGCATGTCGGTCTGCCCGGCATCGTGCCAGGCCTCGGAAAATCTTTCGGGTGTGCCGACCACATCGCGGAAATGGACGAAGAAAATTTTCCGCTGGCGGCCAAAATGGCGGATCACTCCGGGCAGGTCGTCGGTCATCAGGGTGAAATTGCCCTGGCACAGGGTGATGCCGTTCATCGGGCTGGGCGCCATGTCAACCAGGCGCTGGAAATTTTCCACGCTGCGCATGATCCGCCCGACCCCGCGGATCGGAGAGAGCGGCGGGTCGTCGGGATGCATCGCCAGCTGCACATTCCATTCCTCCGCCACCGGCAGCACGCGCGACAGAAAATACGCCAGGTTTTCCCACAGCGCTTCTTCATCGATCGGTCCCAACTCGGTGGGCGGCGCGTCCCGGACCAAGGCGTTGTCAAAGCTCGTGACCAGGGAGCCGCCGCGCGCCGGGGTGCTGGTGTTGGTCCGCAGCCAGTTGAAATCCGTCATCCACTCGTAGCACCACACAGGGATCCCCAGGCGTCCCATGTTTTCGAGCAGCGTGCAGACCGTTTGGATCTCCTGGTCGCGGCCCGGCAGGCCGCGCTTGGCGTTGTTCAGCGGCGGGCGGGATTCGATCACCGCCAGCTCGAAACCGTGGCTCTCGTAGCGCTCTTTCAGCCGCAGGAGCGGCAGGTAATCCCAGGGCGCCTCTCCGGCATTGAGCGGGTCGTCAAAAGGAAGCCCGCCCACGGCGTAGTCTGCGCCGGCCTGTTTGACCAGCTTCCACAGCGGGGCAGGGGTGGGCGGTAAAAATTCCGCAATTTTGATCATGAGATTCCGAATCCGTAACCGGTGAAAAACAGGAAAACGGCGCAGCCGCAGGGTATGGTGAAGATGATCCCGAAGATCGCAGCGATCATCCGCTGGGAGGCTTCCCCGCCTTCAATCGATACCCGCCCACCGAGAAACCCACCGACCAGCGAGAGCGGGGACATCAGAAGCAGCCCAAGCCCGATGATTGTCAGCAGGCCAGGGCCGTCACCGTAATAGTGCTCGACGTTGACGATTCCCGGGAAAATGGTGGGCCACAGGAAGCCCAACACCACGGTTGCCACACCGCCAGCCAACCAGCCCGTCAATGCATAAGAGAGATTTCGAGACATCGCCATCCGGCGCCCGAAAGTGGCCCAATTTCCGATGACGGAATCTAGGTGGGCAGAAGCTCCGATAATTTTTCCGATGCGATTTGCGAGTGCTCATCGAAGAGATAACAGGAGGCGGCCTGCTGATCGTTGAGCTGGAACAGCGGGGGGAGGACCTTGCATTTTTCCATCGCAAAAGGGCAGCGGCCCAAAAACTTGCAGCCCACGCTGATGTCTTCGATCTCCCCTTCTCGGGCGATGATCTCCGTCTCCCCCCAGCGGCGGGTGAGATCCGGCCAGGGGATCGAATCGATCAGCAGACGGGTATAGGGATGCTGCGGGTCCTTGATGATCTTATCGACGTCGCCGGCTTCCATCACCCGGCCGCGATACAGGACCAGGATCGAGCGGGCCACGTGATAGGCGGTCGTCAGGTCGTGGGTGATGTAGATGATCGAGACTCCGTGATCTTCCTGCAGTTTCTGCAGCAGCTCCAGGATGTTGGCCCGCAGGGAGGCATCCACCATCGAAACCGGCTCATCGGCGACCAGCACTTTGGGGCGCAGCACCAGGGCGCGTGCCACGTTGATGCGCTGGCGCTGACCTCCCGAAAGCTGGTGCGGGAAGCGGCCGAGAATGTCCTCCGGGTGCAGGCCGACCGCGTTGAGCGCCTCGACCATCTTTTCCCGCATTTCGTGCCTCGAACTGGCCAGTTTGAAGCGCTTGATCGGCACGGTCAGGAGGTGGTCGACGGTGTAGAAGGGGTTGAACACTGCGAAGGGGTCCTGAAACACCGCCTGCACTTCCCGCCGGAAGGTCAGCCGTTCAGGGCCGCGCAGCTCGTTGATGTCCTTCCCCTTGTACAGGATCTGGCCTTCCGTCGCGGGGATAAAACCGAGCAGCAGCATCGCCAGGGTGGTTTTCCCGCTACCGCTTTCGCCTGCGACCGTCAGGATGGTGGGCTCTTCCTGGTTCAATTTAAAGGAAACGTTGCTCAACGCCGTGGTCGAAGTTTTGCTGATCAGACCGCTTGAGTAAACTTTGGTGACATCCTTGAATTCCAACAGGTCCGTCATGATCTCAATACCTATGCGTTTGCAAGTTCTTTGGTGGAGTGGAGGTGGCAGGCCACGATGCGCCCGTTTATGATTTCCGGACCAGGCCGTTCGGTCCGGCAGATATCCATCACCTCAGGGCAGCGGGGGTGGAAGCTGCAGCCTGAGGGCAGGCGCAGCAGGGCCGGAGCCAGGCCCGGGATGCCCTGGAAAATTCCCTTGTTGTCCAGGTTGGGCAGGCTTTCAATCAAAGCGCTGGCATAGGGGTGCAGCGCGTCGGTGAACATCTCGCGCACCGTGCTCAATTCCATGATCTGCCCGGCGTACAGCACGGCTACCTTATCCACGAATTGGGCCATCAGCCCCATGTCATGGCCGATCAGGATCACGGCCGCCCCCAGCTGGTCGCGCAGCTTATCGATCGTTTCCATCACCTGGCGCTGGGTGACCACGTCGAGGGCGCTGGTGGGCTCGTCCGCCACAATGACCTTGGGCTCGAGCAGGATGCCGATGGCGATGCACACACGCTGCTTCATCCCCCCGCTCAGTTCGTGGGGGAACATGCGGTAGACGCCGCGGTCCAGGTCGACCGATTCCAGCGCCCGCCGGGAGCGCTCTTCCATCTCATCCTTGGGCATCTTGCCGTCGTGCGCCTCGATCGCGTCGACCATCTGGGCGCCGATCCGCATCACCGGGTTGAGCGAGTTCATCGCGCCCTGCGGGATGTAGGTGATCTTGCTCAGGCGCGCCTTGAGCATCTGCTCCGGGGAGAGGGCCATCAGGTCGGTTCCGTCGACGATCACATGCCCGCCTTCGATCCGGCCGGGCGGCTTGATCATGTTCATCATCGCCAGTGCCATGGTGCTTTTGCCGGAGCCCGATTCACCCACCAGGCCGAGTTTTTCCCCGGCGTCCAGGTTCAGGCTGACACCGGCCAGGGCGCGCGCCCGGCCCGCATCAGTGTAGTAGGAGACCTGTAAATCCTTGATCTGCAGGACGGGACCTTTCTTCCCGCCCGGGTCCATATTTTTTCCGTTCACTTGTGCCATGATCGCGTTTCCCGAATAGGTTTATTCCGAACGCCGCACGCGCGGGTTGGAAAGCTCGTCAAGGCCCATGTTGACCAGGGCCAGCGAGCCCAGGATCAAAGCCAGGCCTACGGATGGGAACACCGGCCACCACCACCAGCCGTTGGTGAAAGCGCCCTGGTTCATCGCCGCCCAGATGATGTTGCCGAGCAGCGGTTCGCGCAGCGGCCCGAGACCGAGCACAGCCAGGTAAAACGAAGCGAAAACGGCGATGAAAACCTGGGTCACGAATTGTGCGACGATAAAGGGCAGCAGGTTGGGCAGGATCTCGGTGAAGATGATGCCCAGATCGCCCACCCCCGAAAGCTTGGCTACTGAGACATACTGGCGCTCCTTCATGGACAGCACCTGGGATCGCATCACCAGGGTGGGGCCCATCCAGGCCAGCAACACCACGATGAAGGCCATTGTGTATATCGTCACGTCACGCTTATCGAGCGATCCGGCGATCACGATCTGGATCAGGAAAACTGGGATCGGGATCAAGATCTGGCTGATCCCCTTTATCCCCGCATCCACCGGGCCGCCAAAATAGGCGGAAATAAAACCAAGGATGATCCCGATCAGGGTCCCGATACCACCGGCCATCAATCCGATCCAGGCGGTTTGCCAGGTGCCCAGCACCATCACCGCCAGCATATCCCGCCCGAAGAAATCCGTACCCAGGGGAAATTCTGCAGAGGGCGGCTGCTTGGTTTTGACCGCCAGCGGGTAGGCATGGGAATGGTCGATTGTGAACCAGCCGATCAGGGTAAATAAAACAATGAACAAAACGAGCAGCAGCCCGACAGTCAGGCTTTTGTTCCGGCGCAGATAGCGCAGCATCAGGGTCCATCGGCTGGGATGCAGCGAAGCCTGGGGCTGTGCCTGGGGGGTGGCTACAGTGGTCATCCGGTCTTCTCCTTATCCTTCCAGTCGAATGCGGGGATCGAGCAGCGGATACAGCAGCTCCACCGTCACCATCAGGGTGGCGATGGCGATCGTGATGAAGAGCACGATTCCGTATATCACCAGGAAATCGTTGGCGCGAATGGCGTTGCTCAAAACCGTCCCCAGGCCCGGTAGGCCGAAAATGTTCTCCACAACCACCGCGTTGGTGACCACCGTGCCCAGCGCCAGGGCAAAACCGGTCACCTGGGGCAGCAGAGCGTTGCGCAGGAAGTAATTGCGGAAAATGGTGCGGTTATCCAGGCCTTTGTGCTCGGCGAACAGGACGTAATCCTCTCCCTGGATGGTGACCCCCATGCCGCGCATACTCAGCACCCAGCCGCCGACGGAGCCGAAGATCAGGGCCAGGGCGGGCAGGATCTGGTGCTTGCCCACATCCAGGAGAAAGGACAGGGAAAGTTCAGGCACGGTTCCCGGCGTGGTCGATCCGCTGATCGGGAGTAGCCTCATTCGAAAACCGATAAAAAAGATCAGCAGCACCCCGAGCAGCACGGGCGGCACCCCCTGCAAAAGCACGAAAGACGTGGATATACTGCGCAGCCAGTTGGGGGCGTGCGGCCAGGCGGCCAGCGCCCCAAGAAGATTTCCGATGATAAAAGATAGGATAGTCGTGACGATCAGCAAGCCGATCGTCCAGGGCAGCGCCTCCATGATCAGGTCGATGACCGTCTTAGGGAACAGGTTGAGGGAGACCCCCAGGTCGAAACGCGCCAGGCTGCTCATGTAGTCAAAATACTGCTCGAGCAGGGGCTTATCCAGTCCGAACTTGGTGTTGTAGGCCGCCACAATGGTCTCAAGGTCGCCGGGAGAAAAGCCGCCGGTGCGCGCCAGTGCAGCAAACCGCTCCCGGATCGGGTTTCTGGAGGAGAGTCGGGGGATGAAGAACGTGATCGTGGCGGCCGCCCAGACCACGAGCAGGAGGAAGAGGAGGCGTCGAATAACCGCTCTGACACTCATTGGCGCTTCTCCTTTGGTTTGTGGCTGAAAGTGTGACTTATTTTACTCGATAGGGTTGGCGCTGATAAAGAGACCAGGTGCAAACTTCGCAACCTGGTCTCTTTATCCTTACTTACCTTGTGATTTACGGGGCTTTTTCAAGGCTGGTCACAACCAGCATGCCCGTGTGCGCCCAAAAGGCGCCGTTGACACCAGGGCCGAGGTTGTCAGTCGTGGGCCAGTTGGTCCAGTAGGTCTGGTTGTAGGCAATACGGTGCAGCCACTGGATGATCGGGATATCGATCGTGTCTCGCCAGTAGATGCCCAGGGCCTGAGCAGCCAGTTCCTGGAAGCGAGGATCGTTTGCATCCAGGGGAGCGATCTCGTCGAGAAGGGCATCGTATTCCGGGTTGCTGTAGCGAGAGAAGCGGTTGTTCCCGGCGGTGGTGCCGATCGCGTCGCTGAATTTACCGTGGAAGAGGTTCAGAGCCTCATAGGGGTCAACCAGGCTGGCGCCGTGTCCGAACATGTACATGCCGGCCGCGCCGTCGGCCATCTGCGAGTAGGCATCGTCACCGAAGTTGATCGAAGCATCGAAACCGCCTCGCAGCAGCATCTCTTCGAGCACAGGGACGATGTCGCCGTGGATGCCGCCGAAGCCGTGGATGGTGGCGTTGACGGTCTCACCGTTCCGCTCCCACAGGCCGTTGCTGTTCATGGTAAAGCCGGCCTCTTCCATCAGCGCGGCGCTCCTTTCCAGGTTGAACTCGCGCGGGTTGTACTCTTCGATCAGGGCCTGCACGTCTTCGCGGGCCACAAAAGACTCCAGTCCCGGATAGAGCGGGAATGGGAAGATGGTCGTGACCTGGGCGCCGGAGTAGACGATCTCATCGATCTGGTCGCGGTTGATGGTCAGGGCCATCGCTTTGCGGACGTTGGGATCGTCGTAGGGCTCCACCAGCGTGTTGACCCACAGCGAGTTGGGCCACCAGTCGAGGTAGCCAAAAGGCGGCTCGTTCCCGGTATGGGAGGTGACAGCCGAATTTTGCTGAATGACACTGGCGATCAGGTCCTGGCGGAAGTCCAGGGCGGAGTCCATGTCGTTGTTGACGATCCGCTGTGCGACGGCTTCCATGTTGGCGCCGACCTGGCCGCCGAGGTTGATCATCACGATGCGCTTGACTTCGGGGGTATCGATCAGTCCGGCTTCAACCGCCCACCAGTCCTCGCGCAGGTCGAGGATCTTCTGGGTCTGGTCCCACACGACGGTGGTGTAAGGCCCGGAGTGGGCCATTTCCAGGCCGCCGGGGAAGGCGTTGTAGTCTTCCAGCGGCTCGAGCACGTGCGCCGGAACGATCGGGATGCCGGTGTCGAACTTGAGGGTCAGGACCTCGAACTTGAAGCGCGGCGCCGGCTGGTTGAAGGTGACCACGGTGGTCAGATCATCCACCGCCTCGATCGACTCCACGAACTGCTCGAAAGCGGCATGGTACGGCAGCGTCTCGTTCTGCAGCTGCCCCTCCAGGGTGAAGACCACGTCCCGGGAGGTCACCTGGACGCCATCGCTCCACTTGGCCTCGGGGCGCAAGGTGATCGTCAGCTCGGTGAATTCATCGTTGTAAACCATGCTCTCGGCCAGCCAGGGGGCTTCCTCATCCGCGAAGATGCGGAAGTAGGACAGGCCTTCCCACATGAAGCCGTTGGCTTCCTGATGGGTGTAGCCGGGGATGGCCCAGGGGTTGGTGACACCAATTGGCGAAGAGATGCTCCAACCCAGGATGAGTGTGTCTTCACGGGCGACGTCTTTCAACTCTCCCAGCTGGAGAGTATCTCCCGCTTCGCCACCGGTATCTTCCGGCATTTCCTCGGTCGCTTCCCCGCCCGTTACATCGGGCGCAGCGGTTTCCTCTGCTGCCGGGCTGGCGCAGGCCGCCAGGGCGAGGGCCAGGATCACCAGTAGGAATAGCAAATTTCTTTTCATCGTAGTATTTCTCCTCTCAAAGTTAAGAATGTTTATGTGGTGCAGAATGTGTTGGCATCATTTGGCTGATAAACGTCACCTCCTGTTCAATCGCTGTGTGCAAATTTGCAGGCAGCCGATTGCGGCGGGTCCCATTCCGGGAAACCAAACGCATCGTGATTGCCTGCACGGCAGTCGTGGAACCGTTTGCACTGCCCGCCTGAACCCGGTTCGTCGTTGCAGGTAAAATCATTTTACCCGATCCCGCGTCTTGAGCCAGAAGTTTTTCATGATGTGGGTTCCGGGCTCAGCAGCGAGGGCGAAAAACCGGAAGGCGCGCGGCACAAACCCTCTGGGAGGGCGATTTGCCCGGCGTAAATCCGGATGTGAAGTACGTATCGGAAACGTTTGAAAAGGGTTAGGGAAAAGATGCGGGCGCGGCGGAGTGTCGAGTTGTGGCTTTCAGAAGCCCGATCGCGAGGCACCCGCCCCATGACGGGGAGATGGGGAAAATCGAAATCCGGCCTCGGTTGCACGCTCATGGGTTTCCCAAGGTCGGCTGGCTGGTCTTGGACGCGCCGCGCAGGGATCCGGAGTGCAGGATCCGAGCCCCAGTTGGTAGCGCGCAGTTGAACTTGCCCGTCATACAAAGGTCGTGTGTTCCATATCCTCTTCGAATCAGGAACGCTTCAGGCTCCCGGTTCTGCGAACCTGACTTGATTCGAAGTGCCCGGCTGGATATAATGCTAAGGGTGATATATCAGATATTATATAACAGATTTGCTGACAAAGAATGAATAATGGTTAATGTCTCGACGCTCAGCGAACAAATCGAAGGCCAGCTGAAGGACGACATCTCCTCCGGAAAGCTGGTCCCCGGCCAGCGGCTGTCGATCGCGGCGCTGGCAAAGCGCTGGGGGGTCAGCTCCATGCCGGTCCGGGACGCGATCCGCAGGCTCGAAACCGTGGGCTTCGTCGAAGTCATCCCCCGTGTGGGCGTTTTTGTCACCGAGCTCAATCAAAAGCGGTTCAAAAATATCATGGACATCCGCATTGGCCTGGAATGCCTGGCGATCGAGCTGGCCGCGGAGCGGATCCCCGGGGAGGAAATCGACGCGGCTATCGCAGCCTATCGAACCGGGGGTGCTGAACTGGAAAAAACCGGGGATACCTTCGCACTGCAGGCCTGCGACAACCTGGTCCATTCGCTGATCGTCCAGCACTGCGATAACCCTGAATTGATCGGCATCATGGACGATCTAAAAGCCCTGATCGACTGGGCTCATCAGGCTTCGGCACTGTACCAGGCGGATTCCTTCCAGATCGCCTTGCCCGAACACCTGCGCATCCTGGACGCCCTCCAGGCCAGGGATATGGACAGGGCCAAAGACGAAATGCGCGCCCACCTGCAAAAAACCTGCCAGCGGACCCTGGCGGCCTGGGGTCCGCTCGAAACCGAAACCGCCGATCCTGCGCAGAACCTTACGGTGCCCTCCGGCGGCGACCTTTCGATTTAGTTAACTTGATGTGCGAGTTTCAAAAAAATTAGCCAAAACGGGTTTCGACTGCAGCAGTGAATATTACCGCCATTCGCCTCAACCAGCGTTTTGGCGACGTTGCTTCGACAGGCCTGTACTGAGCGAAGTCGAAATGCTCAGCACAGGTCTAGGTTTGGATACGGGCTCTTCGTGCGGATCCCTCGTGACCTCGGGACAGGCTCAACCAGCAAACGCCGAAAACCCGCACATCAGGTAAATTAGATACCGGAGAATTGACCACGCTACGGGCCGGAGTTGTGGTGCCGGGACCAAGGTCTCTGCGGTCAGTGAGTCGAGCCTAAACTTTGCCTGTAAACCGGCCATGCGCATCCGATTTTTCTTCACCCTTTGCCTGACCCTTGCGCTGGCAGGCTGTGCCGCCAGCCATGATGGACCGGCGAACGGAGAACGCCTGACCGCCGAGACCGCCGCGCATGCCACTCAGGGGGTCGAAGCCCGGCCAACCGGGCAGCCGGCGCCCGAAGCCACCCCCTCCCCGCTCAAATTGGAAGCCTTGAGGGGCGAGACAAACCCCGGCAGGCCCCTGATCATGGTCCATTACATGCCCTGGTACCAAAGCCGGGAGTATTCCGCAGCCTGGGGCTGGCACTGGACGATGAACCACTTTAACCCGAATGAGGTGAACGAGGAAGGCCGCAGGCCGATCGCCTCCCACACCTACCCGCTGACCGGCCCCTACGATTCTAGCGACCCGCATCTCCTCGAATACCAGGCGATGCTGATGAAAATCAGCGGCATTGATGGGGTTATCGTCGATTGGTACGGGTTTGAAAGCTTTTGGGACTATGGGAAGATCAACGCCAGCACTCACAGGTTGTTTGACCATATCCAGGCTGCCGGGCTGCGTTTCGCCGTCACGTACGAGGACCGCACCGTCCAAAACATGCTTGAAAACGGCCATCCCAATGTCCGGGATGCGCGCACCCACGGCGGGGAGGTCATGCAGTACCTGCAGGAACACTGGTTCCTGGAAGACGCTTATCTCAAGGCTGC
>JBFKII010000131.1:0-10169 GCA_041632295.1 Anaerolineales bacterium
TCGCCCGTTGATGTACCTGGAGGGCCCGCTCGGGCTGAACCTGACCGCCTCCACCCCACACCTGTGCATCGCCACCTGGGAATGGGGCACCTTCCTGGGGGAAGAGGCGCTTGAGAAGGGCGTGCATGCCTGCGTCTCCTCGTTCACCCGCATGCACCCCAACTCCAGCATGACCAAGGCCAAGATCGGCGGGCAGTACGTCAATTCGATGCTGGCCAAGACTCTGGCAATCCAATCCGGCTTCGAGGAGGCTGTGCTGCTTGACCCGGAAGGCTATGTCGCCGAGTGCAGTGGGGAGAACCTGTTCCTGGTGCGCGCCGGCACCGTCGTCACTCCGCCCAAAGCCGCCATCCTGGAGGGCATCACGCGCGACTCGGTCATCACCCTGGCGCGCGACCTGGATTACCCGCTGGTGGAAGAGAAAATCTCCCGCGACCAGCTGTACATCGCCGATGAGGTCTTTGTCTGTGGGACGGCCGCTGAGGTGACGCCAGTCAGCCGGATCGACTTCCGCCCGGTCGGGGACGGCCGCCGAGGCCCGGTGACGGAAAAACTGCAGTCCGCTTTCTTCGAAACCGTCAAAGGAAGGGGGACGCGCTCCGCCGAATGGCTGGACTGGTCCTGGTCCGCCGCGGCCCGGGATGGGCAAAAGAATCAGGCCTTGAAAGTATCCTGAGCCCGGAGACTTCCGCTCAAAAAGCCGAAGCTTTTTAAGCAGTGACTGTCACTTAAGGTGACAGTCACTGCTGTGATTTTTTTCACAACCCCCGTTTTTTCCGTTTTCACCCGATCCATCCAGATCTCTAAACGGGAATTGGTACGCCCGATAGTCTTCCAGTGCGTAACTTTCCCTCTCAATCCGTTTTGTTCCACCATTCGGTTAGAATCCGGATCAACCATGCAGCCCACCCAATTCCCCACTTTCACGCCTCAGGACTGGCAGAACCCACACGTCACGGGCATCAACAAGCTGCCCGCTCACGTACCGGTCCGCCCTTACGCCTCGACGGCCGATGCCTTGGCCGGGCGCCTGGATCCCCGCCACACTCGGGACCTGAACGGGGAGTGGCGGTTCCTATTTCTGCCGCGCCCGGAAGCGGCTCCGCAGGGCTTCCAGCAACCAGGCTTCGACGATCGGCCCTGGGACCCGATCGAGGTCCCCGGCAATTGGACGATGCAGGGCTACGACCGGCCGATCTACACCAACGTCCAGATGCCCTTCGAGCCCAACCCACCCCTCGTGCCGCAGGAAAACCCCACCGGGCTGTACCGGCGCAAATTCAGCCTGCCGGACCACTGGCTGGAGCGCCGGACGATCCTGTGCTTCGAAGGCGTGGAATCCGCCTTTTACGTCTGGCTGAACGGCCAGCCGGTGGGATATAGCCAGGGATCGCGCCTGCCGGCGGAGTTCGACCTGACCTCCTACGCCCGGGAAGGGGAGAACAACTTGGCGGTGATGGTGCTGCGCTGGTCGGACGGCAGCTACCTGGAGGACCAGGATCACTGGTGGATGGCGGGGATCTACCGCGACGTCCACCTGTACAGCCTGCCCCGCAAGCACATTTACGATTTTTTCGCCCGCACCGAACTGGACCGCGACTACCGGCACGCCGATCTCCATCTGGAGGTGCGTGTCGAGGGGCAGCCGGAAGGCCAGCGCCTGGCTTTCGATCTCTATGATCCTGCCGGGCGACCGGTGGCGACCTCGCAGGGAGAGCCGCTGCATTTCTCTGCAGAGGAATTCAACGCAGTGGACCTGGTGGAACACATTCCAGACCCGAAAAAATGGTGCGACGAGCACCCCGACCTGTACACCCTGGTCCTGCGGCTGCTCGAGCCGGACGGGCAGGCGATCCACATCACCCGGGCCCGGATCGGCTTCCGCCGTGTGGTGGTGGAAGGCCGCCAGCTGCTGGTCAACGGGCAGCCCGTGCTTCTCAAGGGCGTCAACCGGCACGAACACGACGACCGGCGCGGCAAGACGTTATCGGAAGAGTCGATGCTCGCCGACATCCGCCTGATGAAACAGTTCAATATCAATGCGGTGCGCAACAGCCACTACCCCAACCACCCGCGCTGGTACGAGTTGTGCGACGAATACGGGCTGTACGTGATCGACGAGGCCAATATTGAATGCCACGCGTTGTACCACCGGCTGTGCCGCGACCCGGACTGGCTGGGGGCGTTCCTCGAGCGCGGCGCACGCATGCTGGCGCACCACAAGAACCATCCCAGCATCATCTTGTGGTCCCTGGGAAACGAAAGCGGGTACGGCCTCAACCACGACGCCCTGGCCGGCTGGATGCGGGCCGCCGACCCCACCCGGCCGCTGCACTACGAAGGCGCTGTCAGTCGTTCAAACGGGCAGGATTGGGAGGACGGAAAAGCCGCCACCGATGTGACCCCTCCGATGTACCCCACCGTCGAAGAGATCATCGCATATGCCCAGGATCCGGCCGCCACGCGGCCCTTGATCATGTGCGAATATGCCCATGCGATGGGCAACAGCCTCGGCAATCTGAAAGAGTACTGGGACGCTGTCCGTGTGCACTCCGCCATCCAGGGCGGCTTTATCTGGGACTGGGTGGACCAGGGCCTTCGCAAGACCACCCCCGGCGGGGAGCCTTATTGGGCCTACGGCGGCGATTTCGGCGAGGATGTCCACGACGCCAATTTCTGCATCAACGGTCTGGTCTGGCCCGATCGCACCCCGAAACCCGCCCTTTTCGAGGTCAAAAAGGTCATGCAGCCTTTTTCGATCTGGGGGCTCAACCTGCGACGGGGCGAGATCGAGATCATCAATGAACGCTTTTTCACCCCACTAAGAGACCTGCAGGCGATCTGGGAACTGGCAGTGAACGGCCAGGTGCTGCAGCGCGGCAAACTGCCGCCCCTGGACATCCCGCCGCAATCCGGCCAGCGCTTCCAGCTGCCGATTGAAAAACCATCCCCGCCCCCAGGTGGGGAAGCGCACCTGACCATCCGGCTTGCGCTGGCCGGGGAGACTCTCTGGGCGCCGGCGGGGCATGAAGTGGGCTGGGAGCAGTTCGAGCTGCCGTTCCATGCGCCGGCACGACAGCCTTCTGTTTCCGATTCGCATCTGGATGTGCAGGAAAACGACCGTGAGATAGCGATTTCTGGTCCGGATTTCCGCATGGGCTTTGACAAGCGCCTCGGACGGCTGGTCGAATGGACCTGCGCCGGGCAGGAGATTCTGGCCGCCGGGCCGGTGCTCAACGCCTGGCGGGCGGCCACCGACAATGATGGGGACCGTTTCCATCCGCACAAGCCCGGCAAGCTGCTGGGCGCCTGGCTGGCCGCCGGGCTGGACACATTGGCGGGCAACACGCATTCCTTCTCGCTGGGGCCCGCGGCGCCCGGCACGGCCCGGGTGGAGATCGAAACGGTGTATGGTACGCCGGCGTTCCCCCTGGCCTTCACCCACCGCCACAGCTACACGATTGACGGGTACGGTGGGGTTTCGATCGACAATCACGTGGCCTGCGACCCCGACCTGCCCCCCTTGCCGCGCCTGGGGCTGGTCCTGTCTCTGCCCCCCGGCTTCGAAGACCTGGCCTGGTTTGGACGCGGCCCCCACGAAAATTACCCGGACCGCAGCCACGGCGCCGCTTTGGGCCTGTACCGCAGCCGCGTCGAGGCGCAGTACGTGCCCCACATCCTGCCGCAGGAGAACGGCGCCAAAACCGACGTGCGCTGGCTGCGGGTGAAGCACCATGGCGGGGTGTCCCTGGAGGTGAAAGCCCACCCCTCGATGGCTTTTTCGGCCCTGCACTTTTCAGCGGCGGACCTCTTTGCGGCCTGGCACACCTGCGACCTGGCCCCCCGGCCGGAGGCAATCCTGTGCCTCGACCACCGCATTTCAGGCCTGGGCGGAGCCAGCTGCGGGCCGGGGACGCTGCCGGCATACCTGGTGCCGCCGGGGGAGTATTCCTTCCGTTTTGAATTGCGGGCAAGTCAGGAGCCGGCATGAAGCCGAGGGAAAGGGCCATCCGGGCATTCGAGGAGCGCTTCGGCGGACCGCCCGAATTTGTCGTGCGGTCTCCGGGGCGGGTCAATCTGATCGGCGAGCACACTGATTACAACCTGGGGTTTGCCATGCCAATGGCGATCGACCGCGCCATCTGGATTGCTTTGCAGGCCAGGGAGGACCACAGGGTTCGCCTGGCCTCGCTGGATTTCCCCCAACCTGTGGATTTCTCTCTATTGCAGGTGGGCCACGTCTCCGGCTGGGGGGAGTATGCCCACGGGATGGCGTGGACCCTGCAGGAGTCGGGCTACCGCCTTGGCGGCTGGGAAGGGGTACTGGCCAGCGATCTGCCCACCGCCTCCGGCCTGTCCTCGTCAGCGGCCCTGGAGCTAGCGCTGGCGCGCGCCTTCTGGGCTGTGACGCCCTGGGAATGGGATCCCCTGGCAGTGGCACAGGCGGCGCAGCGGCAGGAGAACGAGTGGCTGGGCCTGGGCTCGGGGATCATGGACCAGCTGATCGCAGCCGTGGGCCGGGAAGGGTCGGCTTTTTTGATCGATTTTCGCGAGCTTTCGTATGAAGCGGTGCCGCTGCCCACCGGGGTGGCGATCGCCGTCATGGACACGCGGGTGCCGCGCGGGCTGGTGGAGTCGGCCTACAACCAGCGGGTGGAGGAATGCCGGCAGGCGGCGGAATATTTTGGGGCTCGCACCTTGCGGGAGGTCTCCTGGGAGGATTTCCAGGCCGGGCAGGAGCGGTTGGAAGAGCCTTTTCGCCGCCGTGCGCGGCACGTGATCGGAGAAAACCAGCGCGCGCTGGAGGCGGCGGATCGCATGCGGGCGGGCGATGTCGATGGCCTGGGGACGCTGATGACGGCCAGCCACGCCAGCCTGCGCGACGATTACGAGGTCTCCTGTGCGGAACTGGATTGGATGGTGGAAATCGCGCTGGAGATGCCCGGCTGCCAGGGCGCCCGCATGACCGGGGCCGGATTCGGCGGCTGTGCCATCGCGCTGGTCGACGAGACAGCGGTCCAGGCGTTCTGCGAACAGGTGGCAGGCCGATATGCAAACCGGACAGGGTTGGAACCGGATGTTTTCGCAGTCCGCGCGGCGAACGGCGCCGAAGCCCTTTCATTTAATCCCAGCTGAACTGAAACAGGCGGGTGAAGGTCGGTCGGGTTAGAGAAAAACCTCCTCCGGCCGGTTGGCCCGCGACCAGCGGATCCACAGGTAGCTTAATCCGATCGAGAAGCCGAACCCCAGTGCCAGCACGGCCAGGGTTTCAGGTGAGGAGGGGCTGACGGCTCCCGGCTGGGATCCAATACGGGTGAATCCCGCTGGAAGTGGGTCCGCCTGGGCGATCCCAAACCGGACGGCCGCCAGGGCGAGGTTGATCCAGGTCAACGCCAGGAAACCGAAGGTCAGGTTCAGGCGGTGGGTCGCCTTGATGGCGGCCGGTCTTTTGGCCAGGAACAGCACCAACGCAACGGTTAGAATCACCGCCTGCAGTGCCAGCCATGCGGGGAATTTCTCGAGGAGCGTGACCAGCATTCCAGGGCTTGCATCCGGGTTTTCCGGCTCCCCAAAGCCAACGGGTTGCAGATGGGATAACTGCTGCCCGTCAAAAATGGCGATCTCGATCCATCCCATTTCCTGGCGCGGGTCGATCTGCGGGAGATCAGGCGCCGCAGGAATCAGGTTCAGGGCGATGGACCCGCCCAGGCTGGCCAGAAACAGTGTGATCCACACAATTTTCTCGAGTTTACGGGAAATTCCATGCATTTGGAGCTCCTTTCATGCCGGTTCTGCGCCGTCCAGCACGCTTTGCATCCGGGATGCCAGGGATTTTTCCTGAAAGATCAGCAGGTTTCTTTGAATGAATTGCGCCAGCAGATTTTTCCCGCTTTCTGTCAGGCGGTAATAGCGCCGGTCCGGGCCGGAATCCGAGTGGCGCAAGGCGCTGGTCACCAAGCCCAGGCTTTCAAACCTTCTCAGGGCCCGGTAGATGCTGTTGCTGTCCGCGGACATGGCCCCATCGCTGGACGCGGCGACGGCATCGTCCATCTCGTATGGGTAGTACGGGCGTTCGTGCAGCAGCAGCAGGATCCAGAACGTCAGCAGACCCCTTTTGAACACCGATTCCCAGTTGCCCAGCAATTCGGAAACTTCATCTTTGTGGTTGGAAGCAACCATATTTCACCTTAAGTATTATACCTTAAGCATATTATATAATTTTTAATGCAAATGTGAAGAACGATTTCAAGAATGAAAAATCGCGAACCCTCACGCATTACGCAATACGCATTACGCAATACGTATTCCGTAACGCACCTTGGTAAAATCACTGGCGCATGACTGAAACCATCTCCAAGCCCCGCGATAAAACCAGCCTGGGCATCCTGCTGCGCGCGTTCTCATACCTGAAGCCCTACCGGCGCAAAGTGATCGCGCTGTACGCCATGATGCTGGCCATCAACATCATCATCGCCCTGACCCCGCAGTTTGTGCGCTGGATCATCGACCGCGGCATCTACGACCGGGACCTCAGCCTGCTGGGCTGGGCCGTGGCCGGGCTGCTGGCCGTCACGATCGTCAAGGGCCTGCTGACCTACCGCCAGGGCGTGTGGAGCGAGGAGGTCTCCCAGGGGGTGGCCTACGATCTGCGCAACCAGATCCAGCGCCGCCTGACCGAACTGTCCTTCTCCTTCCACGACACCGCCGAGAGCGGGCAGATCCTCTCGCGCGCTCTCCAGGACGTCGAGCGCATCCGCTTCCTGACCGGCCGGGCGGTCCTGCGGCTGGTGGAAGGCTCCGTCCTGCTGCTGATCACCGCCGGTGTGCTGCTGTGGATGGACTGGCGCCTGGCCTCCCTGGTGCTCCTGACTCTGCCGCTGCTGCTCGAGCGGGCTTACGCCTACGGCCGCCGTTTCCGGCCGCTGTCGATTGAGATCCAGAACCAGCTCGGGGTGCTGACCACCCGCCTGGAGCAGAACCTGCGCGGTACCCAGGTGGTCAAGGCCTTTGCGCAGGAGGACGCCGAGATCGAGCGTTTCTTGAAGGAAAACCAGGCCTGGTTCGGGCTGTCGGCGGAGGCGGCCCGCATCCAGTCGGTAAACGCCCCTCTGCTCGATATGCTGGCGAACTTCGGCATTGTCTTCATCCTGTGGTACGGCGGCCTGCAGGTCGCCCAGGGGTCGTTGAGCCTGGGCACGCTGGTCGCCTTCACCACGTATGTCTCCCAGCTGGTCCGGCCGGTCAGCCTGCTGGGGCGCATCATCCCGATCCTGGCGATCGCCGCCTCGGCCGGGGAGCGGATCTTCGATATTCTGGACGCCGACTCGGAGGTCGAGGACAACTCTGGCTCCAGGCCGCTGCCGCGCCTGCGCGGCCAGGTCACCTTCGAAAACGTCTCCTTCGGATACGATGCTCGCCGCCCGGTCCTGGAGGGGGTCGATTTCAACGCTGAACCCGGCCAGGTGGTGGCGCTGCTTGGCCCGACCGGTTCGGGGAAGTCCAGCATCATCAACCTGATCACCCGCTTTTACAATCCGACCGCTGGCCGCGTCCTGGTTGACGGATTTGACCTGCAGGCCGTCACCCTGGCCTCCCTGCGGGGCCAGATCGCCATGGTGATGCAGGAGAACGTGCTTTTTGCCGCCACCATCCGCGAAAACATCGCCTTTGGCCGGCCGGAAGCCGGTGAAGCCCAGATCGTCGCCGCAGCGCGCAGCGCTCAGGCGCATGATTTCATCTCCGCCCTGCCCGGCGGCTACGATACCCGCGTCGGGGAGCGCGGCATGACGCTCTCCGGCGGGCAGAAGCAGCGTATCTCGATCGCCCGGGCGCTGCTGGCCGACCCGCGCATCCTGATCCTGGACGATGCCACTTCCAGCGTGGACACAGAGACCGAAAAAGAGATCCAGGAGGCGCTGCAGCACTTGATGGGCGGCCGCACGACCTTCATTATCGCTCACCGGCTGAGTTCGATCCGCCTGGCAGACCTGATCCTGGTGCTCGAACGCGGCCGCATCACCGCCCGTGGGACGCACGAGCAGCTGCTGGCCAAATCCGCGTTGTATGCCGAGGTCCACCGGCTGCAGCGCAGCCCGGAGGCCGTGCGATGAGCTTCTCGTTCAGCCCGGGCATGGGCCCGCGCGGCGCGATACACCGGCTGGGAAGCGCCGAGCAGGAAGGCCGCTTCTTCAACCGCCGCGTGGTGGCTGAAATGCTGCGCTTCCTGCGACCGTACTGCCGGCGCATGGCCGCTGCTGTGCTCCTGATGGTGCTCGTCACCGGCCTGACGCTCCTGACCCCCTACCTGATCAAGGTCGCCATCGACGAGTACATCACACCGGGAAGGACGCAGGGCCTGGCCGCGATCTCGCTGTGGACGGCCGGCGCCTTTTTGGCGCTGTACGCCGCGACTGCCGGCCAGCAATTCCTGCTCTCCTGGATCGGGCAGCGCGTCCTGGCCGACCTGCGGCGGGCGCTGTTCGAACATCTGCAGGCCCTTTCGATGAATTTCCATGACCGCACCATCGCTGGCGTGACGGTCTCGCGGGTGATCAACGACGTGGCCGTGATCAACGACCTGCTGACCCAGGGGCTGGTCTCACTGGTGGGCGACCTCCTGGTGCTGGCCGGGATCGTGGTAGTCATGCTATCCATGAGTCCCCAGCTGGCCGCCCTGACTTTCGTCACCATCCCGCTGATGGTCCTGGTCACCCAGGTGTTTTCCAATCACGCCCGCCGGGCTTTCCGCGAGACGCGCACCAGCGTGGCGCAGGTGGTCGGGCGGCTGGCCGAAAACATCGATGGCATGCGCGTGATACAGGCTTTTGCCCAGGAGGACCGGGCTCAGGAGCAGTTCGAAGATGTCAACCGGGTCAACCGCGACGCAAATATCGCCGCCATCCGGCTGTCCTTCATTTTTTTACCTGGCATTGAGTTCCTGGGGACCCTGGCGGTTGCCACGGTGCTCTTTTTTGGCGGGCGCTGGGTGGTCCAGGGGGAGGTCACCCTGGGGGTGTTGGTGGCTTTCATGGCGTATGTCACCCGCTTTTTCCAGCCGATCCAGGAGCTCAGCCGCATTTTCACCACCATGCAGTCTGCCATGGCCGGGGGGGAGCAGGTGCTGCGCCTGCTGGACCAGCGTCCGGAGGTCACCGACCGGCCCGATGGACATCCTGCGGCGGATATCCGCGGCGCGATCGAACTGCGGGAGGTGTCATTCCGTTACCGCCCTGACACGCCACTCGTGCTGCAGGAAGTGGACCTGCATATCGCCGCCGGGCAGACGGTGGCGCTGGTGGGGCCCACCGGGGCGGGCAAATCGTCCATCATCCGCCTGATCGCCCGCTTTTACGATGCCAGCCAGGGGGCGGTGCTGGTGGACGGCCGGGACGTGCGGGACTACGCACAGCGCTCGCTGCGAGGCCAGATGGGTTTGATCCCCCAGGACCCCTTTCTGTTTTCCGGCACGATCGAAGAGAACATCCGCTTTGGCCGGCCGGAAGCCGGCATGGAAGCGGTCCGTGCAGCGGCGCGCATGGCCAACGTCGATGATTTCGTGCGCCGGCTGCCCGAAGGCTACCGGACCCGCATCCTCGAAGGTGCGGTCAACCTGTCGGTCGGCCAGCGCCAACTGATCTGCATCGCCCGCGCCGCGCTGACCGACCCGCGCATCCTGATCCTGGACGAGGCCACCGCCAGCGTGGACACCGTCACCGAGGTGCTGATCCAGCAGGCCCTGGACCGCCTGATGGCCGGCCGCACGGCGGTGGTGATCGCCCACCGGCTGAGCACGATCCGCAACGCAGACCTGATCTGTGTGGTGGACGGCGGGCGGATCGTGGAGCAGGGGGGGCACGACGAACTGCTGGCCCGGCGTGGGGTGTACTGGCGGCTGCAGCAGGTGCAGGGCTGACGTCCCGGCTCTTTCTGAGACTGACGTCTCGGCTCTTTCCGGGACTGACGTCTCGGCTCTTTCCGGGGCTGACGTCCCGGCTCTTTCTGGGACTGACGTCTCGGCTCTTTCCGGGACTGACGTCTCGGCTCCTGGCACGCCGCCCCTCCAGGAATCGGGACGTCAGTCCCGACACCTCAAAAATCGGGACATCCGTCCCTGGCCTGCGCCAAATCCCTGATCCATAATGGGGCTCACACGCGCTCACAGGGGGCCA
>JBFKII010000132.1:0-10116 GCA_041632295.1 Anaerolineales bacterium
CGCCATGGGGGATGATGTCTGCGAGTTCGTGATCCAGAAGAACCCAATCCGCTGAT
The DNA here is from genome assembly GCA_041632295.1 of Anaerolineales bacterium. Classification (GTDB taxonomy): domain Bacteria; phylum Chloroflexota; class Anaerolineae; order Anaerolineales; family JABWBV01; genus DATDOR01. Next base: position 57 of record JBFKII010000132.1, read on the forward strand.
CGGAGCCGAACATGGCCGACGAAAAGCAAATCGTGCTGATAGTGGAGGATGATCTGGACGTTGCGGATATGCTCAACGCATATTTTCGCGTCCAGGGCTACGAGGTCCTGACCGTCAACTGGGGGGAAGACGCCATCAAAACCGCCGAGCACACACTGCCAGACCTGATCATCCTGGATATCCGCCTGCCGGATATCGACGGCTACGAGGTCGCCGCGCATTTCCGCTCCAACCGCCGGACGGCGGGGGTTCCGATCATTTTCCTGACGGAAAAAAGGCAGCGGGATGACCGGCTGCGCGGGCTGGAGCTGGGAGCCGACGATTACATCACCAAGCCCTTCGATATCCAGGAACTGCGCCTGCGGGTGCGGAATTCGCTGCGCCGCACCACCCAGGGCCCGCTCTCCAACCCGACCACCAACCTCTCCGACGGCCCGATCGTCGACGAACGGCTGAAGGAACTGCTCGAACGAGGCGCACAGGACTGGGCGATCCTGGTCATCTCCCTGCGGCACCTGGAGACCTTCCGGGAGCGATACGGCTTTGTGGCCTCCGACGACGTTCTGCGGGCGATCAGCGTGATGGTGGCGAATTCGGTCCGGGAAAAAGGGAGCATGGAGGATTTTCTCGGACACCTGAGCAACACCGATTTTGTGATCGTGACGCGCCCGGCCCATGTCGAGGCGCTGCGCGAGCACCTCCATTCACGCCTCGAGCAGTCGATCGAGTACTTTTATCCGGTAAAAGACCGCGAAGGCGGCACACAGACGGCCGAAAGGCTGGACATCCGCCTGGGACTATTGATGGGGGACCAAATGGACGGCCTGACCGCCCTGGACGAACTCAAAACCGAACTTGTCAGACAAATTGCCTGAAGAAAAAATCACCATTGTCGTACCGACCTACAACGAAGCGGAGAATCTGCCGGAACTGGTCTCCGCTTTGATGCATTTAGGGCGCCCCACGCTGGATATGCTGGTTGTGGACGACAACAGCCCCGACGGCACCGGTGCGATCGCCGACGAGCAGGCCCGCAAGCATCCCGGACGGGTCTGGGTGCTGCACCGGGCGCAGAAAGCCGGCCTGGGCCGGGCCTACCTTCACGGGTACGACATCGCCCTTCAGAACGGGGCGACGGCCATCGGCCAGATGGACGCCGATTTTTCCCATCCCCCGGAAAAAATTTTAGAGCTGATCCCTGAACTGGGGCAGTACGACATCGCGATCGGTTCGCGGTATGTGCCCGGGGGCAGCCTGGATGAGAACTGGCCGATTTGGCGCAAGCGGCTCTCCGCTTTCGGCAACTTCTACGCTCGCACCATCCTGGGGCTGCCGGCGCGCGATGTCACCGGCGGCTTCCGCCTCTACCGGCGGGAGGTCCTGGAACGCATGCCCTTATCGCGGGTGCGTTCGAACGGCTATGTCTTCCAGGTCGAAATGGCATACCTGGCCCACCTGTGCGGCTTTCGATTCAAAGAGATCCCAATTTACTTCGCAGACCGGAAATGGGGCCAATCGAAAATGTCCCTGCGCATCCAGGTCGAGGCCGCCCTGCGCGTCTGGCAGGTCAAAATGGCCTACCGCGATATGGCCTGAGCCCCTTCCGGGGCCTGGTTTTACGAGCGGGCCGCCCAGGCGGCGACAAGACGGTTCCAATCGTCGAAATCAAGCGTCTCCGCCCGCCGGCGGTGGTCGATCCCGGCAGCTTCCAACAGGTCCCCCACCTGGCTTTTCCCCCAACCCATTCCTGCTGAAAGTGCATTGCGCAGGTTTTTCCGCTTTTGGGCGAACCCCGCCCTGGAAAGTGAAAAAAACAGCGGCAGGCGCTCGGCCGGAATGCGCGGCCGGTCGAGCAGGTCCAGGCGCACGCAGGCCGAGTCCACATTGGGACGGGGATAAAAGGCGCCGGCCGGGATGCGAAAGAGCGTCTCCACCTGCCCGTAGACCTGCACACTCAGGCCCAACAGGTTCATCTTGGCCGGCTGGGCGCAGATGCGCTGGGCGACTTCCAGCTGCACGGTCAGGACCATTCTGAGCGGGGGCGCCTCGCTTTCCAGCAAGTGTCGGATCAGGGCCGAAGTGATGTAGTACGGGATGTTGGCGACCACCAGATAGCCGGGGCTGCCCATCAGCTCCCCTGGGCTGCGGGCCAGGATGTCCCCCTGCACCAGCGTCACATTTTCGAAGGACGCCAGGGCCTCCTCCAGCGGGCCCATCAGGCGCTGGTCGATCTCCACCGCAACCACCCGCCTGGCCAGCCCGGCCAGCTCGGCAGTCAGGGCGCCGAGGCCGGCCCCGATCTCAAGCACTTCGTGATCCGGCCCGATCTCGCCAGCCGTGGCGATCTTGTGCAGGAAATTTCGGTCGACCAGGAAATTTTGGCCCAGGCTCTTTTTGGGACGCACCCCGTGGCGGGCAAGCGTCTCCGAAACCGTCACGGCAGCACCCAGAGAATCTGGTCGGCGGGCGGGACCGGGGTCAGAAAGTAGATCATCACCTGTCCGGCCCACTGCTGCCAGTTATTGTCCTCGTAGCCCAGGTCGATCCAGTGCCCCCCGCTGACACCGGCGCCGATGTCCGCCACTGTCCCGACGCCGTAACCATCTACGTAGACCTGTGAAAAAACCATGGCGTTGTACCACGAGCGGATCACGGCCACTACCCCTTTCTTCAGGGGCAGGCCGCTGGCGGTCGTGTTGCCGCAGAAGTCCGTACCCAGGCGACAAGGGGAGTAGGAGGTGGCGAAAGCCGGCACGGCGCGCCAGTATTCCAGAGCCCCCTGCGGGGTGTCGATGGTCCGGATGACGATGTTGGTGCCGTATCCGATGATGCGCGCCCTGGGTTCGGAAGCGGTCCACTCGGATTCGACCTCCCGACCGGTTTCGACGCCGTTTTCGTAGCGCACGCGCACACGCTGCACTTTCAGTCCAAAGGCCCCCACCTGGAGCACCTGCTGCTGGTCGATCTCGACTTCAGGCGCCGGCTGGAACAGGGTTTCAAAGGGCAGGCTTTCCTGCTCCAGCAGGACCTCCTCCCGCACGCGCACCACTTCGATCGAGCCGTCCGGCGGCAGGGGCTGGTCCGCAGCCGGCCGGCTGTAATCAAGCCCCTGGAGAGACAGGCCCGCATCCTGCAGTGCGGATCCGACATCCTCAGAAGCGCTCCGGCTGTGAATCACGGCCTCCCCCACCTGGATCGTCAGGGGGACCGCGGCCTGAAACGCAACTTCCTGTCCATCCTGCGGGCGTGAGTGGGCGCCAGGGTCCAGCCGGTCACCAACGCGCAGCACCACCCCCGCCTCCCAGAGCGCCTGTGCCAGGGTGGGAGCCGCGGTGTGCAGGCCTTTCCCGGCGACCGGGATTTGGATCTGCCTCGCCCGGCGCACCTGCAGGACCAGCGGCGCCACCTGCGGCAACGGACCGTCGGGGTCCAGCGGACTTCCGGCCATCAGCAGGCTGTCGCCTTCGTGAAGCGAGGTGCCGGCCTGGTCCAGGACCTGGCGCAGGGAAGCGGCCTCTGCCAAGAATCGGTGGACGCTCCCATCCACGGAGAGCACCACCCGGACAGGGCGCACCTGGCGGAGTTCGACTGGCCATGAAATCACCATCACCAATGCGAGCACTGCGATCCGGAAAGGCGTATTCACGAATTTATCCTACCATGTTGGGGGGAGTTGCCTGGCTGGAAAGCGTGCAGGCAGGTTCAAAAGAAAACCCGGGCAGGCACCCCGGCGGCACCCGAAGGGTCCTCCTTAGTGCTGCTTCCTCTCGGACCTGACACGGTTCGCAGGGCTTCGCCGCGCCGGACCCGCCCGGAAGCGGAAGGATACCGCGAAAGGAAGGGGTTGTAAAGGAAAGGAAAAACCGCCTTCGATTACCGAAGGCGGTTCTGTGTGTTCCACCAGACTCCCACGAAAACGATGATTTGCAGCAGCACAGCCCCGAGGATCAGAAAGGGGTTGTTCATCGCTGTGGGGAATTATTCTTGCGGCGCGCCCAGCGATAACATGTAGGCTAACAAGTCGCTGAGCTGCTCCTCGGACAACCTCTGGCCGAAATCCAGCGGCATCTGGGTCGGTTCGGTGCAGGGGCCATTAGGGCACTCCGGGGATATGAATGCCGCCGGATCGACAATCGACTCGAGGATGTACTGCTCGGCCGAATATCCATCGATGCGGGTGGCGCCGTCGACGGCGATGTTGGTCAGGTTGGGCCCGACGATACCGACCGCGGCCGAATTGCCTTCAATGGCGTGGCAGGAGCCGCAGCCCTGCTGCAGGAACACGCCACGTCCCCTGTCCACTGGGGTCTGCCCCAGGATGGGCACATCGCGCGTGACCAGCACATCCCCTTCGGCCTCCGGCTGGTAGTTCATAATGAAAGCAGTCAGGTTTCGGACCTGGTCGGGGCGCAGCGGGCCACCGAACTCCTCCCCCCAGGGCGGCATGGCGTAGTTGCCGTCCAGCTTCCCGGGCCACTCTGGCCGGGTGGAGACCGGGATGCCGGCCGCAATCCGGGAGATGATGTAGTCCTCCAGGCTGCCGGTCCAGCCGACCTCAGCCAGGCGGCCGTTTTCGGAAAGGTCAAACAGGTGGGGGTCGTTCAGCGGGGCGCCGATCAGCCCCTTTCCGTCGGTCCCGTGGCATTCGGCACAGGCGCTGTCAAACAGGGCGGCGCCGGTCTCGATCGAGACCGCCAACTGCTCTTTCTCGCGCTCGGCAAGCGTAGTCCGCTCGCCAACCCCTTCCCGGAAACCCTCAAAAATCAGCAGTCCGGAAGAAAGCAGGATGAAGACCGCACCGAGGAGGGCTTCGATCTGTATTCTACGGTTTTCCATCGTAATCTACGCTCCTCTTCCCTCAGTCGTGCGGGCGATCTTCGTGAAGGTAGAAATCATGCTCGAATTCCTTGAAAGCGCCAGTCTGCGGGTCGGACCATTCCAGGCGGAAAGTCACCCGTTTCAAGCTGGGCTGCCATTGGGTGATGTGCACCTGCGCAAATGGGTCGATGAAACCTCTCGGCCTCTCGTCGTTTTTCGTATCCTCGTAAATTTCTATCTGCTCATTGACCCGTGTTTCAAATTCCTGCAGGAAAAAGGAAAGCTCAATGGGTAGATTATCGAGGTCCAACTCGTTGACCACGTACGTGCCAGGAACGAGCTGATCGAAGGGGATCTCGCGCAGCATCCCTTCGCCTTCTTCCGGCGCCAGGTCTTGCACGATACGGGTCGCCGGCGGGGTTTCGATTCCGAACTGCGGCAGCCCCATATAGGACCAGATCAGCAGGGCAACCAGCCAGAAGATACCATAGGCGATCGCAAAGGGCCGGTTTTTGGCCATGCGTTTGGGGTTTCTATCGATGTAGGGCACGGCCATCATTGCGATGACGAAGATCGTAGGTACGACCACTCCCATCAGGGTCGGGTCGCCTAACTTGAGCAGGCCCTGGATCCACCAGAAATACCAGGGCGCCTTGGTGTCCAGCGGGGTCTGGAGCGGGTTGGCATGGCTTTCCAGCGGCGCGCCGGGGTAGAAGAACATCAGGTACAGCAGCAGCAGGCCGGTGACCACGCAGGCCAGGAAGATCTCGTGGGTCAGCAGGTCGGGGATGATGTCGACCCGCTTCTTGGCTTCCTTGACCTCTTCTGCTGGCAGATCACCCTCTTCGATCACTGCGGGCAGGGAAATGCCGTGCTCGCGCGCCACTTTGTAGTAGTGGATGGAGAGCACCAGGATGCCGGCCAGCGGAAGCAGCACAACGTGCAGCAAGTAGAAACGCAGCAGGCCCCCGGCACCGATATCCGGCGCGCCGCGCAAGAGCAGGTTGGAGGCTTCTCCGATCGCCGGAGGCGGCGCCTTATCCGCCATACTGGTACCGATGGTGACCGCCCAGTAAGCCAGCTGGTCCCAGGGCAGCAGGTAGCCGCTGAAGCTCAAGACAACGGTGATCAGCAGCAGGAACACGCCGGTCAGCCAGGTGAAGGTTTGCTGCCCCTTGTACGAGCCGGTGAAATAGGTGCGGAACAGGTGCGCCCAAACGAAGACCACCATCAACTCAGCGCCGAAGCGGTGCATATCGCGCATCAACTGCCCGAACATGACGTTGCTTTCGATCTCCAGGATCGACCCGTAAGCGCCTTCGGGGGAAGGCACGTAATAAACCATCAAGACCAGCCCTGTGATGATCTCGATCAGGAAAAACAACGTGCTCATGTACCCCAAACGGAAGGTATGGGTAAAGCGCGTGCTGGCCTTGTAGTAGAACTTGGGCCGGATGTGGGCGATGAAGCTGGTCACGTGCACCTTGTAGCGCGGGTTGGGGCGTTCGGTCGGCGGGTCGCCACGCAGCAGCGCCCGCAGCTCGTCCATGCTCAGCCCGGCGGTGATGATGCGCACGCGGTTGTCGACCGCCTCCCGGATCATCGCCCGGCGTTCATCACGGCTCTTGTTAAAGAAGCCTCGGACGTTCTCCATCATTCCATCAAGCATCGTTTCAATCTCCTCGGGTGTCGTTCGGGGATCAAACAGGATTGCCGACGATCTTCTCTCCGGTGGCGACGATGTATTCCACTTCCGGATCGTCGAATACCGGGATCGGGCTGTTGGGTTCTTCGGTCTCGGCAAGCACCTCGCCGTTTTTCACCGCCCGCATGGTGAACAGATCCAGCGAGCGCGGGGCTGGGCCCTGGATGAAAGTGCTTTCATAGGTGAACTGGGAACCGTGGCAGGGGCAAATGAACTTGTTCTCCTGTTCCTGCCAGTTGTACAAGCAGCCCAGATGGGTGCAGACTTTATAGATCGCCCGGATACCCTCATCGGTGCGCGTCAGCCAGAACTTGCCTTCAGAGTTGGCGACCGGCGACTCCCCTATATCAGGCAGTTCCGCGGATCGCAAACGAAATTCTCCACCGAATTCCCCTTCCCTGAAGCGGGGATAGGCAAACAGCAGGGTTACACCGCCAAACGGCAGCAAGAAAAAGCCCAGCGAGGCCAGCCAGGCCAGATTGATGGCCTCTCTGCGGTTGATCTCAACTTTTTCCTCTTCGGGAGCCGCGGCGTCAGCGTTCTCTCGACTTGCCATGTTCTCTCTCCTACTTGCTTCCTACCCACGACAAAATCGCGGGCGGCAGGAATTGAATCCTCATCAGCCTGCGATAGTGTACTGCAGATAGATTTTAATTGAATGGATTGCCTAGCATCTGATCTGAAAGTGAATTATAGCACAAAAGGGAACTGTGACAACTTTCCCCAGGGCGGTCAGCCGCCTGGGAGCGCCACCTCTCCAGTGAACATCGCCCGCAGGATCAGCCCGACCGTGATCAGGGCAACCACCGCATACATCAGCATTTCGGGCCGGTCCGTGCGCCCCTTGGTGTACATGTACACGCCCGGCAAAGCCAGCAGCGCAACCAGCCCGTAGAGCACGTGCACCGAGCGGGCTGGGCGCAGCCCGACCAGCCAGAGATAGCCACCGGAAAGGAACTGGACCGCCAACAGGATCTCGGCGATCACCAGCGCGCCCCAGTAGCTGGGGTCCAGACCCTGCTTGCGCAGGAAACGCCAGGTTCCCCAAAAAGCCAGGATCAGAAAATAATACAGGCCGGTGTTGGCGAGGGCGGCGTGCACCTGGGCAATGGACATCGTTCAGGCCTCCAAAAAAATACCTCCCGGACCGGGAGGCGGTCGCAGCCCGATGGTCCCGGCTGCACATCAGCGGAGAGGGTGGGATTCGAACCCACGGAGCCGAGAAGGCTCACGCGCTCTCCAGGCGCGCGCGTTAGGCCAGACTACGCTACCTCTCCATGCACTTGCGCCAGTATTTCTCCGCTGGCGGCGGGATTATACCATCGGAAGGCGATTCAAGGCGGGATCTGCGCTCTGCGCCCTCACTCGTTCGGAAACATGGAAGGAAAAACCTTGGGTGTGTAGCGGGCGACCATGTCGGAGGCCAGGGCGTTGGCGCGGCAAATTTCAGCGTACAGGTCGGCGCTCGGCCGCTTGCGGCGCTCCTGGGTCTGGTCATCCAGCTCCCACAGCCCGAAGCGCTGCGTCCAGCCGCGCTCCCATTCGAAATTATCGATCAGCGACCAGTGGAAATAGCCCTGCACTTTCCAGTTGAAGTTGACCGCCCGCCACATCTGGCGGATGTGCTCCACCAGGTAGCGCGGCCGCAGGCTGTCGGCGGAATCTTCCACACCGTTTTCTGTGATAAAAATGGGCAGATCGAACCGCCCCGCCCATTGCAGGGCGCGGTAAAAGCCGTCCGGCTCGTGCGCGATGTAACCGTTTTCGCTCAGCGGAGCGCCCTCCCGGAAACTGCGCCTTCCGAAAAGCTGCCCTGGCACGAATGGCGAAAAGCGCACCACCGATTCGGTGTAGTAGTTCAGGCCGAAAAAATCCTGCGTGCCCCGGGCGTCAGGAATGCGCACAGAACCGATCGGCAGACGCAGTTTCCCGCTGGCCAGCGCCGCCGGAAACGCATCGTTGAAGGCGCGGGACTGCAGTCCCGCAGCCCAGCTATCCAGGGGGAGCCATTTTCGGGCCGGCTGCAGGCTCTGGTAGTGGATCGCCATGCCGACGCAGGCCTCCGGCTGGATCCGGTGGATCGCCCGATACGCGGCGGCGTGCGCCCGCAAGATGTTGGCCATCACCTTTCCGGCAGCCACCAGGTTCTGCCTGCCGGGAGGGAAATCGCCCAGGACGTAGCCCAGGGTGGCGTAGACGTTGGGCTCGTTGAAGGTGCACCACAGGCGGACGTGATCTCCGAGGGCAGCCACCACGCGCTCTACGTAGCGCACGAAGGACTCCGTCCAATCCCGCTCCCAGGCGCCGTATTCGTACACCCAAAGCGGGTCGGTGAAGTGGTGCAGGGTGACCATCGGCTCCATATCGCGCTCGCGCAGGCCGGCGGCCATCTGGCGGTACACGTCCAGGGCTTCAGAGTCCCAGCTGCCCTCGCCCGGCTGCACGCGGCTCCACTCGACCGAGAAGCGGTGGGCGTTCTGCCCGGATTCGGCCGCCCGGTCGAAATCCTCCTGCCAGCGCCCTGCCCACCATTCGCAGGCCCGGCTGGCCGAGTGCCCCGGAACCACCTTCCCCCCCAGTTCCCAGGCGTACCAGTTGTTGTTCGTGTTGCCCCCCTCCACCTGGTGCGCGGCGGTAGCCGTTCCCCACAAGAAATCTTTCGGAAATGTGAATCGTCCCTGGGCCATGGCTCGCTGTTCAGTGTTCGGGTTGGTAGAAAATTATATGATAAGCTTGGCGCATGGCAACCGTTTATATCGCTCTGGGCACCAACCTGGGGGACCGGGAACGCAATCTGGCGGCCGCCAGGGAACGCTTTCCGCCTGAAATCCGCGTGGCGCGCGAGTCACCGGTCTACCAGACCGAGCCCTGGGGATTTGCCGACCAGCCGGATTTCCTCAACCAGGTGGTGGAAGCGGTGACAGACCTGGAGCCGCCGGACCTCCTGGAGCGCCTCCAGGCGATCGAGCAGGCGCTCGGACGCCGCCCGACCTTTCGCAACGGCCCGCGCCGGATCGATCTCGACCTGCTTTTTTATGGCGACCGGGTGGTAAAACAGGCCGGCCTGGAGGTTCCGCACCCCCGCCTGGAGACACGCGCCTTTGTGCTGCAGCCGCTGGCCGATATCGCCCCCGATTTCGTCCACCCCGTATCCGGGCGCAGCGTGCGGCAGCTCATGGACGCTCTGCCGCCACGCTCGTTGGAAACGCTGGAGCGCTGGGTCCCGCAGGAGGCCGGGGGTTGATAGAGAGGAGGGCTTGATGGAATACCGCAGGTTGGGTGCAAGCGGGATGCGGGTTTCCCCCCTTTGCCTGGGCACGCTGAATTTCGGCTCGAGCACGGGCGAAAAGGAGTCCCTGGCCATCATCCAGCGCGCCCTGGACGGCGGGATCAACTTTATCGACACCGCCGATTATTACAACGGCGGCACGAGCGAGCGCATTCTCGGCCAGGCACTCGGCGGGGGCTTGCGACAGAAAGCCGTCCTGGCGACAAAATTCCACTTCCCGATGCCAGGAGATGAAGACCCCAACCGGC
>JBFKII010000133.1:0-10064 GCA_041632295.1 Anaerolineales bacterium
CGGGGCTGCTGCCGTGCTTGAAATGGCCGGCTATCCGCAGGTTCAGGTCCTGCACGCCGATGGCTATTTCGGCTGGGAGGAATTTGCCCCGTACGACGCAATCATCGTCACCGCCGCGCCCGACCATCTACCCCAACCGCTCCCCGGACAGCTCGACGCCGGGGCCAGGCTGATCATCCCAATTGGGCCGATCGGTGCAATTCAGAGTCTCTGGCTGTTTGAAATGATAGAAGGAGATCTGCAGGGCACGAACCTGGGTGCGGTCAGCTTCGTGCCGTTCACTCGCGACGGAAATTAATTGGCCCTGGCGCTCGCTGCCAGTAGACCACCAGGGCGCCCCCATATGCCAGCCCGCCCAATACGATCACGGTTGTAAAGCCATAGCTCAGTGAAAGGATAGCGGCCAGAACGGCGGAAATCACCGAGGCACAGCCGTTCACCGCCCAGGCCCAGGCGATCAGTCCAGGCGCACTTTCACCCAGCCATTGCAGCCCCCAGGGGAAAGGCAACCCCATCAGAAAGCCCAGGGGGGCCAGGAAGAGGAGAGTCAGGGTGATCCGGGTCGCAGCCGGCCAGCCCATTGCCGCCTCCATCCAGGCCGGAAACCAAAATGCCGCCGCAAAAACGGCCCCGACGAGCAGCGCAAAGACCATCCTCCTGGGAAGCAGCCTGTGGCGTGCTGCCAGGCTGCCGAGACCTGAGAAGAGCAGCAGGACCGGTACCACCGCCACGAAGGCGTAAGAGGCATGACCAAAAACCAGGATCCCGCGCTGGATCAGGGGGATCTCGACAAAAAGGAATGCAATTCCCAGACAGGCGAAATACAAGAGGATCGATATCTGACCAGCACCGGACACCACCGGCACCCGTGCCTGACCGTCGCGGGCGGCGAACACCGGCAACAAGATCAAAAGCGCGCTCAACAAAAGCACAAGCGCAAGCAGCGCAAAAAGCAAAAGGTAGCCGCTGCCCCCAAATGGCTGCCACGTCATGCCCAGAGTTGCCAGCACCTCCGGGGTTTGCTCCCAACGGAAAAAGTGAAAGAAAAAGGGCCGGTCATCGATTACGGGGCGGATATCGAACGGGTAACCGGCTGTGTATTGCGACCGATCCCCTGCCTGCAGCAGGTCGCGTACCGCCAGGTAGTGGTCCGGCGATGGGTAGCGGTTGAAGCGGTTCACCTCCTCCGGGCTGATATCCGGCGCCCAGACGAGATCGAATTTACGCTCAACCAGGAAAGCGCGCGCCTGATCCAGGTCCTCTGCCGGCCAACCGCCCGGACGGACGAGGACGGTGAAGGTCTGCACACCCCGGTAGGCGACCAGGGACTGCTGAGCCGGGTGGCCTCCCCTTTCCAGCGCTTCTGTCAGTGTCGCGACCAATCGCAGCCCTTCGCTGGGTGGGGTTTGCAGCCAGCGGGTCGCCACCAGGATGCCGTCCGGCCCGAGACGGGCCAGCGCCGCCTGGAAGGATTCCACGGTCAGTTCATAGGTCTCTCTCAGGCTGAAAGCACCGCTACTGACCGGCAGGTAAGCATCGGTCAGCGGAAAGGCAATCAGGTCAAAACGGGTTCCCGCGGCGCGCAGATAAGCCCGCGGCGGGGCGTGAACCAGCTGTAGGCGCGCGGCTGCATAAGGGTCCTGGTTTCCGGCAGCCCGGCTCACCGTGGAAGACAGCAAAGGGTTGCTCTCCACAACGGTGATCGGACCTTCGCTCCCGGCCAGCGCCTGCAATACCCCCATCCCGCCGCCCGGCTCAATGACCAGCACCTCCGCCCGAGGGTGGAGGCGGAAAGCGAGGGCTTCGGGAAGGTGATCCCCGGCCGGGAAAGCATCCGGACCGACCAGCGTGACGGCATGCAGCGCATTCCCATCGACGGAAATACCGAGCTGCTCGGGCAAAACGCCTTTGTACGTGTAACTCAAACCCGGCAGTTGGCGGGTACCCGCTCCTGCGACCAGATCGAGGCGCGAGATGGCGTTCCAGCGCGAGTGCTCCACGCTGGCGCCCGGGTAGCGCATGGCATTGGACAGGCCCTTGTACGGGGAAAGGGTCATGCCGAGCAGGGCGCTGCCCTGCAGATTCAGGAAGCCCAGGTAGGCAAAAAAACCAATACCGGCGAGCAGGAAAACCGCACCGGTTCGCCTCAGTCTCGGTCCGCCGGTGAACATGGCTCCTGCGATGGCCGTCAGCCCGCTGGCCAGAACCGCACCGGGCACACCGGCGATCCCAAGCGCGGCGGGGGCCAGCAAAGCGCCCAGCCCAGACCCGGCCAGGTTCGCGGCGTAGACAAGATGGCTGCCGCCGCTGGCCGCCGCCAGGGAGGCGCCGATGCCGAGACCCCCAAAAAAGAAAGGCAGCGCCAGTGCCAGATAGTACAAACCAAAGAACAGGATCTGGCGCCGATCCCAGGCGATGCTGTAGCTGTCAAAAGGAACCAGGTTTACCGCCACGTATGCCAGTACGACGCTCCCGGAAAATCCCAGACTGGAGCGCCGCAGCGTGGCAAGCGGGCTCTCCCCCTTCGATGGACGCCGCATGCTGAGGGCGGAACCGCTCGCCCCAATCCCCAGCAAAGCCAGGCTGATCACCAAAAAAGCAAAATGGTAGTTTTGTGCGATCGCCAGCAGCCGCAGCAGGGTGCTTTCAAGGAGCAAGATCGCCGCTGCCAGGAACCCCACCGTCAGCAGGGCGCCGCGGGATAGTGCCATGCCCCCGATTCTAATGGATCAGGGGCTGAAAATACCCTCCTCCGGTGCAACTCCGGCAATATACCCGCCCTTCCTGCAAGATCTCCCGCTCGTTGAAGACCTCCTCCCCACAGGCGGCGCAGATCTGCTTTGCGCCTGCCCGGCTGATCCACTTTTTCAGCGGGTCATTGAGCACAACGTCTTGCACCCGGAACAAGCCTTCATCGGAGAGACGCTGGTATCCCAACAGGTAGCCTTCCCAGCGATTTCGGGCATCGGGCGCCGCCTGCTGGGCGCTCGCGCGGGCATCCGGATGTGGGGTCAGACGAAAGCTTTTTCCGGTGGTCGTGTCCACAAAAGTCGCCCCGATTTTTCCGTAATCCTTGAGGAACATCGTCCGCCGCCCCACCCAGCAATTGGTGGCGACCGCCACGCCGTCGGTGAAGCAGCCATCGGTTTCGATGATGGTCACCAGCCGTTTTTTTGCCTGAGGCACTTCAAGCCCCAGCAATTCCCCGGCCAGCATGCCCATGCGCACCCCCAAAACCTGCCGCGGGCACAGGTGCTTGTGCAATCTGGCCGAGGCCTCCAGCAGCTGCTCGAAGACTGACTCGGCCGCGACCGGAAGGAATTGAAATTTCAGCGGAGTTTGTGGCAGGGTGGTCATGGCAAATTCCTTTTGGCAATTCGCAAGCGCCAGGGGCAACGGCCGGATCCGGCCTACCCGGAAACCGTGCGCGGCTTGAACGTCATCTCTTCAAAGGCGGTTTTGAATGGAGATTCACCGATCTTCTCGATCTGCGCCTTGCCCAGTTTATAGCGATGCACGTTGGAAACCGGATCCGGCACTCGGTGAACGAGCGAGTTTGCCGGGCTGGAAGGGTGCAGGAAATTCGTGAACAGCAGGCCGGGCCGCACATCATCACTGACGATCGCCACCGCAATTGCCTCCCCCCGGCCGGTCTGAATCGAACCTGCCGCCACGAGGTCGGTGAAGGAATAGCCTTTTACGCGCACCCGGCCGCCGGTCTGCACCAGAATGTCATCGCTCCACATACGTACCATGTCCCCGCTTTCAATCCCCAGGGGGGCCGCATCCTGCGGGTGGATTTCAACCCAGGTCTCAGGCCAGCGATTGAGGATATAGGGCTTGCGGATATCGTCGAAAGCGGACTGCCAGATCTCGTTGATGCGGCCAGTCGTCACCCAGAACTCGCCTTTGGCCGGATCGGGGGTCACACGTTCGTAAAAATCACTGAACAGCTCCCAGGGGCTCTTCAACATGAGGGCCTTTCCCGAATGGGATTTGAAATGCGTGAGCCATTTGGAGTGCACAGTCGGGCCCTCGGGGGAGCCGAGCTCCAGAGTGGAGTCGTGCAGGCGCTGCGTGCCAACCATTTCCCCATCGACCCAGCGGATCGGGGTCTGGATCCCTTGCGTGCCCAGCGTGCGAAGAAGCTCGTGGCCCTTCATGCCAAGTTGCTTGGCGTGCCAGACCAGCACAAAATAGTCCAGCACCCCCCCACGGCTGAAGCGGGCAGCCTCTTCAAACACATCGTTGTCATCTTCCCAGTCGTAGCCTTCAAAACCCATTTTCTGGGCAAAACGGCTGATCGCCCACCAATCGGGCCTGGCCTCTCCGGGCGCATCGTAGAACTTGGAATACAAGCGCAAGCGTCGCTCGCCGTTACAGCGAGTGGCATCGTGCTCTCCCCAGGCCGCCGCCGGCAGCACGATGTCTGCAAACTCGGTATTGATCGGCTCGACCGGGTAGATATCCGAATTCACCACCACCATGCCGCCGCTGTCCACGCGGTCGATCAGGGTCTGGATCACGCTGTCCTTATCGATGGACCGGATCTGGTGGGGATTTTCGACCGTCAGGGCGCGGAAGCTGCGCTCGAGTTCCTGGCTGGCCGCCATCGCTGCCGTCCAGGTGGTCCCGATCGCCCAGACAAAGCGGGCGTTGCCGTTGGCCACCCAGCGGTCCAGGTCCATCTCGACCTTACGCCGGCCGGGCAGTTTTTCCGGGGATTTATCGCGCGGGTAGGAAGCCGCACCCATCCAGCCGCGCTGGTGGCCGCCCAGTCGGCTGATCACGCGCCCCGGACGGTTGCCGGCCCCGCACAGAAAGCCCATCGCGGCGTAGGAGGCGGTGTTGGAGTAATTGTTGCTCCAGTAGTTGCCCTTTTCAAAGCCGAAGCTGGCCTTCGGGCGTTCGCCCCCCGCCCCGGTGATCATCTCGGCGGCCTGCATGATCTTCTCGGCCGGCACGCCCGTCACACGGGCCGCGTTCTCAAGCGTGGCCGGCTCATGGCTCAACAACCATTCTTTATAACCCTCAAAATCCGTTCCGAACTGGCCCCAGGTGGTGCGCCACTGCCAGGGAGTGTTGCGCGTCCCTCGGCCCATGCCCATTTCGATCTCCCAATTGGACGCCACCCATTTGTCGATAAACTCACGGTCCTCCCAACCGTTTTCCAGGATGATGCGGCTGATCGCCAGGTGCAGCAGATTGTCGGTACCGGGGATGACCTGGAGAAACAACCCGCCATTTTTCTCCGCGTAGGCGACCCCGGCGGTCCGGCGCGGCAACACCATGATCAGCTTCGGACCCCCCATGATCCAGCTGGTGAAGACGATGGTTTTGGTCTCAAAGGGGTCCGTGCCGGAGATGAAGAGCACATCGGCGTCGGCCCAATCCTGGTAGCTGGCGCTGAACGTGATCACGCCGGCATCCGAGACACCACCGGTATCCGAGCCCATGCTGGGCTTGTCGTGCACGGCAAAGGCGGGGGTGACGATACTGGAAAAGGCCAGCTTGGTGATCGCATAGGTGTTCTCGAAAAACTCGTAGGAGTAGGTCTTCATCGCCCACGCCGCTTCACCGTATTTTTCCAGGACATGCTTGCTGACGGCGGCCATCACTTCCAGGGCTGTGTCCCAGTCCACCTGTTCCAGCCTCCCGTTGACACGGATCTGGGGGTGGAGCAGCCGGTCGCGGGTGGGCGTGTCGGGGTTGTAGCATTTAAGCGCCAGGGTGCCGCCACGGATGGAGTGGTTGCCAACCTTGTTGACCACCTGCGATTGAAAATCAGGCAGCACGACAACGTGGTGCGGCTGCCCATCCACACTGACGACATTATGCTGGTTGGGGCTGATCCAGGTCCCGAGCATGTTGCCGGGGAATGCCGATCCCAATGCATTTTGATTCTCGGACGGGCCGCCGCTTTCACCCACCGGCCAGGTGTAAACCTTGTAGCCGCAGCCCACGATGCAATAATCGCAGGCCGTGGTGTGAACCTTGGCGTTTGCGGGCGGCAGCGGGACGTTATCCTGGGGGATGTATTTTTCGCTCATGATCGGCTCCAATTCAAGCGGTCGGATCTACTCTGTTATCGAAATAGCCAAAAACCAGCCCGCGCACGCCGGTGGCATAGATCTCATCCCCCTGGGTTTCAAGGATGATCTGGGGCAGGCCCTGCGTGGCATGCCCGCTGATGACCATACCAAAGCGGGTCAGGTCAAACGTGGTCCAGTGCAGGGGGCATGGCCCGGCGACCCCGATTCCGGTGTGAAACTGACCGGTAAGCGGCCCACCCTGGTGGGTGCAGAAGGCGTTGAAAGCCACCACGCTTTGATCGGGCCCGACGCCTCCTCCGGCCGGCTCCTCGAGCCTGAGCAGGAAATTGGCCGCGTTGGGGTGCTCCCAGGGATAGTTGAACGCGATCGGCTCTGTCCCGATCTGGCTGAGCCTGCCAATCAACTGCCTGGGGTATTCCACCTGCTGGGCATAGACTGTATCGGACAAACCAGCTTTGCGCAGAAACGCCGGTAGGCTGAGCGCCACGATCGCCGCGCCGCCCAACTTAAAAAATTCTCTCCTCGACACGATGCCCGCGGTGGGATCGCAGGGTTTGGAGTCTTCTTGGTTCATCTTTCTCTCCTCACTGGCTGCTAAACGCCTCGTAAGGCGGCAAGCCTGGGGTTTCGATGATGATCTTGTCCCCACAAAGGCTTTCCAAAAACAGGACCAGGGCCGCCTGTTCAGCATCGCTCAGACCTAAAGGCTGGAGCATCTCATCTTTATTGGGATCATCGCCGCCGCCGGCGTTGTAAAATGCCACCACTTCCTCAAGCGTGGCGAACACGCCGTTGTGCATGTAGGGAGCGGTGTAGCACACATCCCGCAAAGCGGGGGTGCGGAACTTGCCCTTATCGCTGTCCAGCTTGGTGACGTAATACAGGCCCAGATCGACGGTCGCGCTGTCATAGATCTCGTCGGATGTCCCTTTTGCCCAATGCTGAAAGCGGAAGGTGATCTGGTTCAGGGCGCTGTTCGTGAACAGCGGTGAAGTCGGGACCCCTACGTTGTGGTAGCTGTCGTCGCTGATCAACGGACCGTTGTGGCAAGCGATGCAGCGTGCTTTGTCGATGAATAGTTCGTACCCCTGCCGGGCCTCTGGCGAAATTGCGGTTTCATCCCCGGCCAGGAAGGCGTCAAAAGGGACATTTTGCGAAACGATGGTGCGTTCAAAAGTGGCCACCGCTCTCAGAGCATGCTCGAAAGTGGGGGACGAATCGCCGAAGACTTCGTTGAACATCCGCACGTACTCAGGGATTTGCGCCAGGCGCTCCTCCGCCATGGCCGAGTCGACATTCCCGGCCACCGCGCCGGTCCAGGCACCTTTGGCCTGCTTTTCAAGGCTGGTCGCAGAACCGTCCCAATTCACTTTCGAGTAATAGGCGCTGTTGATGATGGTGCTGGAATTGCGCCAGTGTGTGCTGCCCGGGTAGCCGAAGGAAATCGGGCTGGAAACCGCCCAGCTGCCATCACTGGCCGGGTGGCAGGAATTGCATGAAAAACTGCCATCCCCGGACAGGCGCGTATCGAAATACAGCAGCCGGCCTAATTCCGCCTTTGCGTCGCTGTACGGGTTATCCAAGGGAAAGGAAACCGGGGGCAGCGCATCCAGTGCGGGAAATGCCGCCGCAAAAGGCGGGCGTCCCGGCCCCGTTTCGGTTTCAGCCAGCTCCCGATTGGAGAAACTGACGAACAACAGCCAGCCCAGCAGTCCAAAGACGACCACGAGGGCGGCAAAGATCGCGCTGAAAAAGAGCAGCGGATTCGTGTAGCGCGAGTCCTGGGAAGAAGGTTCATTCATCGATTATCTCCCAATGTGCGAAGCTGGTATTCAGGAAGAACTGGGGCCTGGATCTCGGGCAGATCGCTGCTCAGGCTTTCGAGGAACGCCACGATCTGTTCAATTTCCTCTCCACTCAGGTCCAACCCCATGGACTGGTCGTAAAACTGGACGACTTCGGTCAGGGTCCCGAATACCCCGTTATGCATATATGGAGCGGTGTGGACCAGCTCCCGCAAGGGTGCGCTGCGGAAAGCGCCCCGGTCCTGCGCCATTCCCGTCAGGGCTGCCAGCCCCGGGTCGGTGTCCAGCGTGCGGTATTCAGAAACTCCGAACAAGCGCATGAAGCGCCGGAACGTGATATGCCGCAGCGGGTCCTGCCAGACATCCGGGTTGTCGGGCACCCCCAGGGCGTAGAATGCGCCGTCGGAAAACGTCTCCCCGTTGTGGCAGGCGATGCAGCCGGCCCGGCCTTCGAACAGCTCCTGTCCGGCCTGTGCCGCCGGCGAAAGATCCCCGCTATCGTAGGGGCTGGCGGGGGAGTTGAGTGCGTGCACGTAGGCCGTCAGGGCGTTCAAGATCCTGCCGAAAGACGGGCCGCCGCTGTAGGCGTCCTGGAAAAGCTGCACGTATTCCGGCACTTGCTTGACTCGTTCGGTCATCAGGCGCCCATCGGTGTTCATGAAATGCGCTTCGGTCAGGTGGTCGCGCACCAGGGTGGGCATATCGTTGGCATCCATCCGTCCATCCCAGTACAGGAATCCCTGGTTGTAGACGGTATTGAGCACGGTCGGCGTGTTGCGAAAATACAGGGTGCTGGGATAGCCATCACTGAGCGCCAGGCCGTCCGTCCAGGCTTTGTCGGGCTGGTGGCAGGAGGTACAGCTGACACCGGCATCGCCGGAAAGGCGCGGGTCAAAGAAAAGGTACTTTCCCAGGAGGACCTGGGCATCCTCGTCGGACTTGGGCGGATCGGAAAAAGGAAGCAGGCTGGCCTCAGGAGGACGCACAATCTCGATGGGGACCAGCTCATAGGCCGGGGGCAGGAATTCACCCTCGCCCGTCAGGGTGAGCAGGTAGGAGACGATGCGCTCCAGGTCGCCGCTTACCAGTCGCTCGGCCAGGTTGGGGGGCATTACATCGGTCGGACACTCGCCGATCGGGCAGGCCGGGGCGATGAAAGCCGCCGGATCAAGGATGGATTGGCGGATATACTCCTCCGCGCTCAGGCCCGAGACCCGGCTCTCCCCCTCAGCGCCGATCGCAGTGAGGTCGGGGCCAACCTGGCCGAGCGCATTGGGCACCCCTGGGATCGTATGGCAGGCTGCGCAGCCGCCGCGAGCAAAGGACTGCGCCGTTTCTTCACCGGCATCTTGCTGGGTGGCGGGCGCGCTGCGGACTGGACTGCTCCATCCCGCAAAGTAGAGCGCGGCGGTAAGGAAAAGAATTCCGGTCCCTATCAGAATCCACTTTGGAAAACGCATGGGTGCCTCCTACCCAAATAGGAGAATTTAAATCGCTAAACAAAAAGGCTCTCATTGAATTATCCTATTTCCGCTCTGGTATGGCTTCCTGCTGGAGAATGAACCGACTAATCCTGGAGAATGATTCGGCCCAAAAACCACCAGCGTGCGCCGGATTTCCAGCCCCGACGGGCGATCGACCGCTCGACGGGGAAAACCGGTTCGCCCCCAACTGGCATATGCAACCAGAGAGGCGAAATCAGGCCAGTGGATCTGGCCGGTGATCAGGCTTGCGCCGGTATGGCACGCCCGAAACAGCGTAATTGAGGGTAAATTCAGTCTGCGGGGAGCGCTAGCCGAGCCCGTTGCGGGCGGCCCAAAGGGCGGCCTGCGTGCGGTCGGAAACATTCAACTTTCTTAAGATATTGCTGACGTGCGTTTTGACGGTGTTGGTGCTTAGATGCAAAGATTCGGCGATGGTTTTGTTGTCCAGGCCGCCCGCCAGCAGGGCCAGCACACGGGTTTCCGCCTCGGTGAGCGCGTTGGCGATGGGTATCTGGGCGGCCAGGCTCGATTGGGTCTCCTCGGCCACCAGCTCCAGGGTTTTGCGCAGCAATTTCGGGTCCAACAGATGTTCGCCCGTGGCGGCAGCCCGCACCGCCGCCGGGATATGGTCCGGATCGATTTCTTTCGAGAGGAAACCGGCCGCCCCATTGAGCACAGCCCGAGCGAGGTAGCCGGGTTTTGCGTAGGAGGTCAGGATGATC
>JBFKII010000134.1:0-10044 GCA_041632295.1 Anaerolineales bacterium
AGGTGCCCCAGGTTCCATGCCAGGTCCTCGTCACGGGGGTCTTCGGCATACGGGTCGTGCGCCTCAGGGTCCTGCGGTTCGAAGACCACGTCTTCGTCCGTGCAGCCGGCGATCAAAGCCAGCTGGCGGTCGACCATTTCATTCGTCAGGTCGCGCAGGTCGTGGGAGGCCAGGCCGCGGCAGATTTCGGCCAGGGTCTTTTCTTTCTTGCGCAGGGCGTCAAAGTCGATCATGGTATGTATGGTATGCGGGCGATTCGTCCGGCCTTCTTACAGGACGCAGCGCAGCCGGTTGTCGGTGTGAAATATCCCGCTGGAAAGGGAGTCGGCCTCCGCAGCACTAGCGGACTGGGATTTCATCTCGGGGTTGCCCGCCGCCTCGGCCAATTGGCGGCAGGTTTCATCGGACAGTACCACTTCATGGAGCTTTAAGCCCTGGCTCTGGCAGCCCGGCTCCTGGCAGACCCCGTCGACCACCCGTGCAACCGGGCAGCCGGTCAGCGCTTTCAGGCCTTCCAGGCGGGCTTTTTCCGCGGGGGACAGCTCCAGTTCGTCCAGGGCGGGGGGCGTGTCGTCAAACTGGCTGAAATGAATGGTCATCATGGCTCCTCTGGCTATGCAACCCGATCAGGCCCCGACCGGGTCGAGCTGGCGGAAGGCCTCTATCTGCTTCTGGATCGTCTCGAAATGCAATCGAGTGTGGATGGCCATGCCGTGGCTGCCGATCATGGTGGCGATGTTGTGGAAGGCGCCGCGGTAATCGACGATCTCAGGCGGCAGGCGCCGCACCAGGGCGACGGTCTGGGCTTCGCTGCGCTGGAGTTCGGCAGTGAGTTCCTGAACCATGGGATGGATATCAACCAGTGATTTTACCAGGGCCGGGTCGTTGCCGCCCCAGTTCTGCATCAGCCGACCGTCGGCAGTGTTGGTGATCCACATCTGTAAAGCCCGTTCCGACAGGATCAGGTGCGACAGGATCTCCTTCACGCTCCACTCGCTCTCCGCGGGGCGGAAATCGGCGGCCTCCTCGGTGACATCTTCAAGGATCTCTGCCAATTCGCCCTCCAGCCGGGCGTAAATTTCCTGGACCTGGTCTGCCAGCCCGGCCGGCGTGGAAGGCACATCCGGTATCGGGCGGCCCGAAAGGGGCATGTCGGCGGTGTGGCGCTCGCCGCCCCGGTACCAGGCGATCGGGATGATGTCGCCGGCTGTGTGCGGCCGGATGGCCTGCTGGAGTGCGTGATAGCCGTCGAGACGGATCCCATCCATCTCCACCAGCACATCGTTCTCCTGCAGCCCGGCCGCTTCGGCGCCCATCCCAGAGACCGTCCCGGCCAGAATGATGCCGGTCGGCTCCGGCAGCCGGTAGCGCTTGAAATTTTCCCGGTCGACGGCCCCGCCGATCAGGACGCCCAGCATCGGCCGATCGTAAAAGCGGCGGTCGATGCCGCGCTCCAGTACGCTTTTCAAATTTTCGAGCGAGTCCTCCCAGGCCGCCCGGGCGGCTTCGTGGGCCTGCGGGTCCTTCAGATAGTGTTGCTCCAGGAGCAGGTGGGTGGCTCCGTTCTCCTCGGAAATCTCGATCTGCAGGCGGCCGGGCTCCGGGTTGTACAGGTCCACCACCAGGCGGCGGTCCTCCTCCAGTGCGGTGAACGTGCCCATGGCCTGGTAGCCTTTCTCCGTCCAGACGTAAAAGCGCCCTCCGACGCGGGCGTCGATCTCGGCCGCATTGGCAAACCAGTCCATCTGCCCGCCCGGGGTGGTAAAGGCGCGGTACACCGCCGACCGGGTGGCGGAAAACTGGCGTTCGATCTTCAGGGTAAGGGTCATCTCGTTCTGCTCCTCGAGCGGGGCGCTGTACTGCACCCCGCTACACAAAATAGTTTGCAAAATTCGAAATAACGCAAGATAAATTGCTAGAGGGGCGACCCTTCAGCCGCCCCTCGGGACGTCATGCCGGGGCCAGCTCCGCGTCGCCTTTGCGGACGGTTTCGATGGCTGCCCGGATCTGGGCGGTGTGCTGCTCGAAATGGGTGCGAACGCCCTGCTCGTAGTTGTTGAACATCAGGAAGTAGGCGCCCTTGTTGTCGACATACGCTTCCGGCAGAGTGCCGATCAGCTTGACGATCAACTTGACGGTGATCTTCAGTTCCTTCAGCAAGCCTTCCAGGCTGTACACCGCTGCCAGGGCTTCGTAGGTGCGGTTGTCTCCGGGGTAGCGCGGGAACTTGTTGCCGGCGGGGTGGAGGTCCAGCGCCCAGGTGGTCCAGCGCTCGGAGATCAGCAGGTGTGCCAGCACCTCCTTGACGCTCCACTCCCCTTCGGATGGCTTGCGGCCGGACTCTTCTTCGCTGACGTCCGCCAGGGCGGTCTTCAGATCGCCGAGCAGATTTCTGTACAACTCGGCCAGGCCGCCGGCCAGTTCTGCGGGTGCGGCCGGGAAATCGGGGATCGGGCGCTTGGAGAGCTCGACCGCCAGCTCCAGTCGCTCGGCGCCGCGGTAGACCACGGTGTCGATCGTGTCCCCGCCTTTGAATTTGCGCAGGACATCGCCGATCTGGGGGAAGCGCCGGATCTCGATCCCGTCGAGGACGGTGATCACGTCATCCTGCTGGATTCCGGAGCGCTCGGCGCCCATGCCTTCCAGCACGCCGGAGACGTGCACCCCATAGTCCACCGGCAGGGACAGCCGGTCTTGCAGATGGTCGTCGACCAGCCCGCCGATGTAAAAGCCCAGCATCGGGCGGTCGAAGAGGCGGCGGTCCACCCCGGTCTCGAGCACGGACTTCAGGTTGGCTAGCGAGTTCTCCCACTCCTTGGTGTAGACCTCGACGGCGGCCTCGACCACCTCGTCGTGGAACAGGGTGATCTTGGCGCCGTCTCCGGCCTCTTCGATCAGGACCCGCACCCGGGTTTCCTCGGCATCGGTGTTGCCGCGCCAGGTGAAGGCGACTTTGTGGCCTTCTTCCAGGTGGACGTAAGTGCCGCTGGCGTAAAAACCGGCGTTCAACCAGATATAAAACCGCCCGCCATCGCGAGGATCGGCCTCGACGGCGTCACCTATCCACTCGAGCAGGCCCTGTGCGCTGGCAAAAGCCCGGTACACCTGCTTCGCGGGAGCGGCGACCTCCTGCACAACGCTTATCGTACGCTTCTCAGACATATTCAACCTCCTGGTTTTGGGACGGGGCGGGGGAGGCGTCTTTCAACACCTGCCCCCGCCCTCCTTGTGTGGGTGGGATCTGCTTGCGCAAATGCCCGCCGTGGGGCGAAGATGAAGCCATCTTCTATGAGGAGATACCTCGTACACCTAAGCTTCGGCCGCGCCGGTGGCAGCCTTCCCCCCTGCGGCCTCGATGCGGGTGGCGATGTCCGGGCGATCGATCTCATGGGCGATCGCCAGGGCGGTCTTGCCCTGGAAATTGGGCACGTTCGGATCGGCGCCGCGGTCCAGCAGCCAGGCCACCATCTCCAGGTGGCCGAACTGGACGGCGCCCAGCAGGGCGTGGCCGGCGGCCTCGGTGCTGCCGCCGTTTTCCACAATCATGTCCACAATGGGGACAACGCCGCTCATGGCGGCGTGATAGAGGAGCGAAATATCGTGGGCCCCAGTGGCGTTCGCCAGGCCCGGATCCTGCTCCAGGAAGCGGCGCACGTCTTCCACCCGGCCGAGCATGGCCGCAGTGGTGATGCGCAGCGGCGCCCCCTGCTCGAGCAGGTACTCGGCGATCGGCCGGTTGCCGACGTGCGAGGCTGCCGCCAGGGGATCCTCCTTCCAAGGCTCGTACATCAGGTTGAGCAGGCCGGGGTCCTGCGCCAGCAGGGCTTTTACGCGCTCCAGATCGCCGTGGGCGACGAGGACGATTTCGGGAGGGGGGCTGGGGTTCATGCAGTGGCTCCTGGGATTCGTGTGGACGCTCAGCTCAGGCTGACTTCGATGGTCAGGGGTTCGTCGGGGCTGAACAGGGGCTGGCTGGCCCGCGGGCTCTCGCCAAGCGCTTCAAGCAGTTCGAGCGCTTCACAGACCGAAATCCGGCCCCGGTCGATCAGATCGAGGATCATCAAATGCTCGCACTCCATCGTTTCACCTTCTTTTGGGATCACAGCCATTCAATGGTTGATTGGCACCGGGGGCAAAGAGGCTAAGGCCCAAAAGCACCCGAAACCAACATTAGATTATTATCTAATTAGATAATAATCTAATCTCTGCGAGATGTCAAGCACAGCCGTCCTGGGGATGGCTAAAAACCGAAAATATTAATCTTCCGCTTAACTGCTGTGGATAACCCGCGCAAAACTGTGGAGAAGGCCCCTTTTCTGGGGAGAACGGCGCGACAACGTGAAATATTTAACAATGTCCGCTCCCCCATATCTGGGCGGTACTTAAGTCCTGGCCCACATGTGGGGCGAGGGCGAATTGGCCCGGGATTCGGGGAAAGTTCCTCGCGAGTTGTCCGCATGTGCTTGGGGACAGTTGCAAACTGACCGGACCCCCACAAAGCCCGATATCTGACGCACCCAACCCGGCCAACGCCATATTTGCCGCCCCGGCAGGGCGAATTGAGCCTTTTCCACATTTCCACAGGGCCTACTACGATTACGATTCAGAGATCTTTCCCCAAAAAGGAATAATCTGTTGAAAAGAGTGAAGCGATCTCCCCAAACATAAATTTCGAGACCGATGGATCTTGCCATCCGTTAGCCTGGAAAGATCGGAGGGCGTTTCCTGCCAGACGCAGCCTGGCCAGATCGCCCTGGTCCCGCCTCACGGAATCTGCCAAGCTTGTCGCCACCTGCTTCCCCTGGAGCTGGTCCCGTCTGGCCAGAAAGAGATTCTTCGGCTCGCTTCCGCTTCGACTGGCGCAACGGAGTCGCACAGCTCAGGGCAAGGCATGCTCAGAACGGTAGAACTAACCAAGATTTGCAGTCACCCATTTTAAGGTTATCAAAACTGCTCACCGCCTACCTCTTCAATAAATGGGATCAGCCAGGTGAGGCAAGTTATCCACAACTGAGGATAAACCTGTGGACAACCTCATTGCTGCCCGGATCATACGATATACTTACGCTTTCGTAAGAACCTCGTAATCCATCCGCCGCTATAATGTCCCCGGAGGTAATGCGCTATGCTGAAAAATTTATTTTCCCGTAAAGAACAGGAAGAACAAGTGCGCGACGAAGGCCGGCTGCCGCCGGGCCAGTCGCTGACCCAGAAATTTCCGGTCCTGCATTACGGCCCGGTGCCGCGCTTTGACCCCGCCACCTGGGATTTCCGCATCTGGGGCGAGGTGGAAGAGGAACTGCGCTGGGACTGGGAGGCGTTCAACAAGCTTCCAAGGACCAGCCTCACCATGGATATCCACTGCGTGACACGCTGGAGCAAGTTCGGCACCGCCTGGGAGGGGGTTTCCATTAAAAGCCTGATCGACAGCGGCATGCTGAAGCTCAAATCGGGTGCCCGTCATACCGTCCAGCATGCCGAATACGGCTACACCACCAACCTGCCGGTCGAGGTTGTGCTGCAGGAAAACTTCCTGCTGGCGACCCATTTCGACGGCCAGCCCCTGACCCCCGATCACGGCTATCCCCTGCGCGGGGTGGTCGGCGCCATTCCGGGCCGCAAAGATCTCAAAGAGCCCTATTTGTGGAAGGGCGCCAAGTGGATCCGGGGCATCGAGTTCACCTCCGACGACCGTCCGGGGTTTTGGGAGCAGGCGGGCTACCACAACGAAGCCGATATCTGGAAGGAACAGCGCTTCCGGCGGATGGGTTGGTAAACCACCTCAACTTTCATCCCCCAGGCTTTCCCAGCCAGCATCCTGAACATGTTTCTGGATCACGTCTGCCACGGCGCGAATAAAAACGGGGTCTGTGTTCAGCGCCGGGGGGCGCTCCAGTCGAATACCATGCTGGCGGGCGACATCCTGGGCCAGGATATCGATGTCGAAAAGGATCTCGACGTGGTCACATACGAAACCGACCGGGACGCTGACCACGTCTTTAATACCCCGCTCAGCCAACGCTACCAGGTGATCCTGGATTTGCGGTCCCATCCAGGGTTCCGGGCTGCGTCCGGCGGATTGGTAGCTCCATGACCATTGTGATGCCGGCACCCCCGCTTTTTCGGCTACCAGGCGGGCCGTCTTGCGGAGCTGCTCATCATATGGATCGCCCATTTCGAGGATGCGCACAGGCAGGCTGTGGGCGCTGAAAACGATGTGAACGTTTTTCTGGTCGGCTTTCGGCCAGCGGCTGATCCCCTGCCGGACCCTGTTTGCCAGGGCCTTTATTAATCCAGACGCTTCATGGTAGCTCTCCACGTGGGCGAATTCGATCTGCCCGCGATGCATTTCCAGGCCTGCAGCGATCTTCTGCTGGTATTTGGCGATGCTGAGGCGGCTGTAATGCGGTGCCATGACCACGCTGACCGCCCGGGAGATGCCATCCCCGAGCATCTCTCGGATGGTTTCTTCGATCCAGGGCGACCAGTGGCGCATGCCCAGATAAAACCGGAAGCTGTCGGGATCGAAATGGGCGGCAATTGCGTTCATCTGTTGGCGGGTGAGTTCGAGCAGCGGAGACTTTCCGCCAATCTGGCGGTAATTGTGCGTGATTTCTTCCAGGACCGCCTGCGTGGTCGGGCGCCCCGTGCGAATGTCCGCCAGGTATCCCGGGATTTCCTTCAGCGAGTTGGGACCGCCGTACGCCATGATCAGCACCCCAATCGGATGTGCGCTCATCTCATCTCCAGCACGATATTTTCAATCCAGATCCTGCATCTTTGAAAGTTCGATTGTCCAGGCGGGAATGTGCCCGCCTGCTGCCTGTTCCGCAGGTGTTTTTCACGGAAGGTGCTTTTCATTCTAATGAATGTGAGTTCAGGGTCTTTTCGTGAACGTAATCCGCAAGCCGCCGGACATTATCAACCGGCGTGGTGCGATGGATGCCGTGCCCGAGGTTGAATATGTGGCCGGGGCGCCCCGCGGCCTCGGCCAGCACCTGGTCCACGTGGTATTTCAACTCACGCCAAGGCGCCAATAGGACCATGGGATCCAGGTTTCCCTGGATGGACCTATCAGGCCCAATTTTTTCCCAGGCAGCCGATAGCGGCATGCGAAAATCCACACCGACCACATCTCCACCGCAGGCTGCCACCACTTCCAGGTAAGGGAAAGTGCCGGTGCTGAAATTGATGAGCGGAACCCGGGCCTGCTGGAGCATGGTAAACAACTGTGTGTTGAAGGGTGCTACATATCGAAGATAAGCTTCCTTCCCCAGAGCCATGCCGGCCCATGAATCAAACACCTGCAACGCAGCCGCACCGGCCTGGGCCTGCTTTAGCAGGTAATCCGCCTGAACGGTGACCAGCTTGTCCATCATGCGCTTCCAGGCGGCTGGTTCGCTGTACATCAGGGCCTTGGTACGGGCGTAATCCTTTGACCCCCCGCCTTCGATGGCATAGGAGGCCAGGGTAAACGGGGCGCCCGCAAAACCGATCAATGGGATCCCGCGACCCTCCAGTTCAGCAGTGGCGAGTTTGATCGCTTCAAGGGTCGCACCGAGATGGTCTTCGGCGGGCGGAGTAGCAAGCATATCCACGTCGTAGGTGCTGGCGATAGGGTTGTGAATGACGGGTCCTTTTCCCGCCACGAATTCTAGTTGCAAACCCATACCGATCAGCGGAGGAAGGATGTCGGCGAAGATAATGGCTGCGTCCAGGTCAAAAGCCCGGATTGGCTGGAGGGTGACCTCGGCCGCCAGCTCTGGGTGCTGAATCAACTCCAGGATGGTGTGCTTTTCCCGCAGTGCGCGGTACTCCGCCATGTAGCGCCCAGCCTGGCGCATCAGCCAGATCGGGGTGCAGTCCACGGGCAGTCGCCGACAGGCCCGCAGGAAACGGGCCTGAGGTTCCTGGATGGTCATGTAACCTCCTGTGCCCGCTTCTGCCAGGCCACACGCCCGACGAAAAAAGGTCCCAGGTTGGTCAGGTATTGAGAAGTCTGTCTGGTTTTCCGCATTCGCTCTACAATGGAGGAAAGTGGGTGAAGCTCCTTCCCGAGAAGGCCGATGACAAAATCGTTGTCGTTCTTGTCCAGGCCGTAACAGGCCAGGCGGATATCAAATGCCAGCCCGGCCTTCCCGTAGGACCGGCCGACTCCTCCGTGCTCCATCAGGATGGTGCGCTTCTCTTCGGCAGAGAGGCTTTCGTAAGCGCCCGACCGCCTTACCGGATACCACACCGCCCATCGAAATTCCGGATCGGTTACACGCAGGATGGGGCGCGTGATCAGCACCTGCTCGAGGTCCTGCTCGTACCCGATGGCATAGGTGCGGCCCAGCATGTTGTATTCCGGCTTCAGCCGCAGGCCGGCGAAAGGGCCTGAACGCAGCAGTGGGCGCGTCTGCCGCAAAAAAGCTTCCGGGTCTTCCGTGAATGTCAGCAGACCGAGGCCGTGTGGGTCGTTGAGGTCTTCATACAGCACCCCGCATAGACCCGCTGCCTCCAATTGCTCACAAAACTGCACGGTCTCGCCTGCTCCGCCAAAAGCCAGAAACTGCATGAAAAGACGGCGGTTCAGGGAAATGACAGTTCCATCGGCCGCCCGGCCTTTTTCGGCCAGTTCGATTTCAGGCGCTGGTTTCTTCTGTTGGATGTCCAATGCCATAAGCTCCTGCGCGTTTCCTTTTTTGGTATGTTTCGATAGCACTGCCGAGGGCCATCAGCCCCGTTCCCCCCAGGACGCCGGTCAGATGAACGGTCAAAAAGGGACTCAACGAGACCGGCAGCCCGGCGATTTTCAGCCCGTAATACAGCAGCCAGACCAGGAGACTGGCGATCATGAGCCAGTGGGCAACCAGCCTGTAGCCCTTGCGCTTTTTTGCTGGAATGCCCAGCTGTCGCCGGGCCGTGGCGCGCAGGCGCCCTCCGCCGATAACCCCAACAAGATGAAAAGGGAGAAACGCCCACAGAGAAGGGCTACTTCCAGTCAGGCGCAGCACAAAATAAGGCGCCCAGGCAAGTACGCCCAGCCAGATCAAGGCGGTTCCGAATTGGTATCGTTGGTTTGGGTTATTCAAAAAACGCTCCTGGACTATGAATTTTGAAAGACGGCCTGAGCGGTCGAAATCGTTTCCTCAATGACGTCCTCCAAATGCGTTGCCGAAAGGAAACCGGCTTCGAACTGGGAGGGTGCCAGATAAATGCCTCGCTCCAGCATGCCCCGGAAAAAAGCGCCGAACTGTTTTGTGTCGCTGGCCTTTGCCGTTGGCCAGTCCGTGACCGCTGAGTCAGTGAAAAAAGCGGAAAACATCGTGCCGACCTGGTTGCAGGCCAGGGCGACGCCTGCCCGTTCGGCAGCGCCCCGGATCCCCTCGGTGAGCTGTGCTGTGCGCGCATCCAGCGCCTGCCAGAGGCCCGGATCGGCCCTCAGGGCTTTCAGCGTGGCGATCCCGGCGGACATGGCCAGCGGGTTGCCGGAGAGGGTCCCTGCCTGGTAAACCGGCCCTGCGGGCGCGACCATCTCCATGATCTCTCGCCGCCCGCCGTAAGCCCCTACCGGCAGACCGCCCCCGATCACTTTGCCCAGCGTGGTGAGATCGGGCCGGATTGCGTAAAGTGCCTGCGCCCCGCCGGGATGGACGCGGAACCCGGTCATCACCTCGTCAAAGACGAGCAGGCTTCCATGTTGCTGGGTGAGAACCCGCAACCCCGGCAGGAAATCTGGCGCCGGGGGAACGACTCCCATGTTTCCTGCCACCGGCTCGACGATCACTGCGGCGATCGCTTCTGGAAACTGTTTGAACAATGCTACCACCGAGCCCAGGTCGTTGAACCGGGCTACCAGCGTATCCTGGGCCATCCCAGGCGTCACACCGGGTGAGTCCGGCAGTCCCAGCGTCGCCACACCCGAACCGGACTGGACCAGCAAGAAGTCGGCGTGACCGTGGTAGCAGCCCTCAAATTTGATGATTTTGTGGCGCCCCGTGAAAGCCCGCGCCAGCCGCAAAGCGCTCATCGTCGCCTCCGTCCCGGAGTTGACGAAGC
>JBFKII010000135.1:0-10012 GCA_041632295.1 Anaerolineales bacterium
ACTTTCGCCCTGTCTGAAAGCGGGCTGGCAGGCCTGGCCTTCGAAGGTACGGGACTGCAGCTGTGGCTCGCTCGTTTTCCGGCGGCATCCCGGCGGATTGGAGGGGAGGCGCTGGCCACCGCGGTCCGCTCCCAGCTGTTGGAGTACTTTTCCGGGCAGCGGCGGGTGTTTGATCTGCCGTTGGACCTCTCCCCGGTGAGCGGTTTTCAGGCGCAGGTGCAGGCGGCTGTGTCGCAGGTGCCTTTCGGGGGAACCTCCACCTACCGCGAGATCGCCGCCCGGCTGGGAAGGCCGCGCGCCGCCCGTGCGGTCGGGGGGGCCAATGCCCGCAATCCGGCGCCCATTGTCGTACCTTGCCACCGGCTGGTCGGCGCAGACGGAGCTCTGCGCGGCTATAACGGCGGCCTGGAGCGAAAAGCCTGGTTGCTGGCGCACGAACGCGGGTAGAATAGGGGGCATAAAAGACCCTTTGCTATTCGTCCAGGACTGCTGAATTGAGAAAAGCGTTATTTTTTGTCGCCCTGGCAGCTGCGTTGCTGGCCTGCCAGATCACCGTGCCGGAACCTGGGCCCACGCAGGCGCCCGAGGAGCCCTCCGAATCGCCGAGCCCGGCCCCACCGACTGAGACCCCTACTCCCCTGCCGCAGCCTCCCAGCGGGGGGCTGACGGACCCTGCGATCGAGCCGGTCTATATCACGGGCGATATCCCATACACCTCGCCCTTTTTTGTCGAGACGCTCTCCGAGCCGCTCGTGCTGCTGGAGGACCAGGCCGGTTTTGTCGCCCGGGACATCGAGTTCAATTTTCGCGTCGAAAGCCAGGTGATCGGCCCCGTGCAGCTGGGTGCAGACGGCACGCTGCGGTACGCGCTGGCCCTGCCCGCCGTGCCTCAGGGCACTTTCGTGGACGTCGATAACGACGGCGAAACCGATCAGGGCGTCCAGGTCTTCGCCGTCGCCTATTGGAGCAACACCTGGGGCGGCCCGTTTCTGGAGGAGCGCGATGGGGGCGCCTGGTCGACCGGTAATGTCTCCACCATCACCAACCCGGAGCGTGACGGAGAGATCGAAGGGGGCATCCTGATCGTCTGGGCCCCGGACGATATGCAGGCCTTCCCCGTCGGCTTTGGCGAGGACAACAGGCTGTTCACCGAGGACGACCCGGTCGAATCCATCCCAGCCGGCTACTCTCTCGTAGACCTGAACGAAACCCCTTTTGTTTTCTGGAAGGAGCCGACCCCGGAAATCACCCTCTACGAAGGGGCCCTGGCGGTCAACGACTTCTCGGACCGTTCGTACAGCGACGCTTTTGAGGCCGTATTTGAGAAAGTCTCCCGCGAATACCCCTTTACGGCGGATAAAGGAATCGACTGGGATGCACTGTACGACGAGTTTTCACCCCAAGTTGCTGCCGCCAGAACCGATCAGGATTTCTACCGGGCGATGCGGGATTGGTCCCTGCACATCCCGGATGCCCATGTCGGCATTTCCCTGGAGCCCCAGGTCTTTTTCGAAGAAGCCGGCGGAAGCTTCGGCATGCGACTGGCCGAGTTGGATAACGGCGATGTAGTCGTGATCGATGTGCTGCCGGACGAATTCGCCGACCTGGCCGGAATCCAGACCGGGGCCTTGATCCTGGAATGGGACGGGCAGCCGGTTCAGGAGGCCCTCGACCAGGTCGAACCGCTTTTTGGCCCCTATTCCACCTCGCATTCCAGGCGCCTCGACCAGCTAGTCTTTCTGACCCGCCACCCACCCCAGACCCGCATCGAAGCGACTTTTCAGAACCCTGGCGCAGCCGCCCCTCAAACCGCGGAACTGATCGCCACCATCGAATACGACTCGCTGTTCGACTCGATCCCGTTTTTCGCTTTTGATGAACTGGCCCTTCCGGTTGAGGCGGAGGTGCTCGATAACGGCTTCGGGTATATGCGCATCACCTCATTTGCGGACGACTTCCGACTGACCGCCTTCCTGTGGGAGCGGTTCATCGACCAGCTGATCGAAAACGAGATCCCCGGCCTGATCATCGATCTGCGCACGAACGGCGGCGGCAGCGCAGGGTTGGCCTCCGATTTCGCCGGCTATTTTTACGACGAAACGATCGAGGTTTACCGGCGTTCCTACTTCAACGATGTGACCGGCCAGTTCGAATACAGCCCGGGAATTGCGGATATCGATCCGGCACCGCTGCTGTATGAAGGCTATGTGGCCGTGCTGGTCAGCCCGCATTGTGTCAGTGCCTGCGAAGGGTTTGCCCATATGCTCAGCCTCAGCGATCGCAGCGTCATCATCGGCCACTTTTCCACCGCCGGCGCTTTCGGTGAAGTCGGGCAGGGCCAGTATGAACTGCCCGGCGGCTACCAGATGCAGGTTCCGACCGGCCGCCCTGAGGACATGAATGGTGATCTGCTCATCGAGGGAATCGGCGTGCCGCTGGACATCGCCGTGCCGGTGACCCTGGAGAGCACCATCGGGGGGATCGACGCCGTCCTGGAATCGGCCGTTTCCTGGCTCCTGGACCAGATCAACTGAGAAAAAAGGTAAGGGCAGGTTTAGACGCCTTATGAAAATAGCTTTGCGTACCCAGATATTCGCACTGGACGCCGGCCGGGTGTTGATGATGCGCCGGCGGAAAGGGCCCAACAAAGGGCTGTGGTTGGGACCCGGCGGGCGAATGCAGTTCGGGGAGGCTCCAGCGGAAGCCGCCCGCCGGGAATTCATGGAGGAGACCGGCCTGGAGCCGCGCGAGCTCCTGTTCCGCGGGCTGGTGACGCTTTCTTTCCCGCATCTTTCGCGCATGTCGCTCCAGTTCCTTTACGCCTGCAACCAGTTCGAAGGCAAGCTGACCAAGCGCGGAGATGGGGAAGGGCGCATGCGCTGGAAGCACCTCCATAATGTCTACGAATTGGACATGCCGCCTGCCAACCAGCGCTGGATGCCCCACATCATTAATTTGAATTCACCCTTTTACCAGGCGCGCTATACTTTCGATGAGGACAATCAAATCGTGGAAGTGCAGACCTTCTAGCCGGCCGCCCTTACAAGAATAATTCCGGTGCGCCGATGCATCGGAGCGCACAACCGGAAAATAACCACCAGAGGAAACCATCATGAAGATATCGATCGGAGCGGACGAACGGCTGCCCGTCGTCGAGACCGCGCTCCAATACCTTGAAAAAAACGGTTACCAGGCCGAATGGTATGGCCCGGAGCCCGGGGCGACCGAGCCCTGGCCGCAGGTTGCCCTCCGCGTTGCGGAGGACGTGGTCGCCGGAAGGGCGGATGAAGGCATCCTGTTTTGTTGGACCGGCACCGGGATGAGCATCGCCGCCAATAAGATCCCCGGGATTCGGGCGGCCCTGTGCGCAGACGCCGAGACCGCCCGCGGGGCCCGCCTGTGGAACAACGCCAATGTGCTGTGCATGTCCATGCGCCTTACCAGCCAGGCCCTGGCGGAAGAAATTCTGGAAGCCTGGTTCGAATACGCCTACCAGCCCAACCCCACCGACGACGCCTGCCTGGCGCAGATCGAGGCCCTGGACGCGGCCGGAGGGCGGCATGTCTGATTGGAAAGTGCTGCTGGCCGATCGGATCGCCGATGCCGGAAAGCAGATCCTGCTGGATCACGCACAGGTCGATGACTGCCCGGAGATCAGCGCCGAGGAGCTTCATAGAGATATCGGGCATTACGATGCCATGGTCGTCCGCAGCCGCACCCAGGTCACCGAAGCGCTGCTTGAGCGCGCCGGGCGCATGAAAGTGGTCGGACGCATGGGCGTCGGGGTG
Organism: Anaerolineales bacterium; assembly: GCA_041632295.1. Lineage (GTDB taxonomy): Bacteria > Chloroflexota > Anaerolineae > Anaerolineales > JABWBV01 > DATDOR01. The sequence goes on from JBFKII010000135.1 coordinate 3,789, forward strand.
GATAACATCGACCTCGACGCTGCCCGCTCGGCCGGGATCACCGTGGTCAACTCGCCGAATGCCACCACGATCGCAGTGGCCGAGCTGACGATGGCGCTGATGCTGGACCTGGCGCGCAAGACCCCACGGGCGGACGGCAGCATGAAGAAAGGACATTGGGACAAGAAAACGCTGAGAGGTACCGAGCTTTTTGGAAAGACACTCGGGATCATCGGTATCGGCAGGATCGGGCGTGCGGTGGCCAAGCGGGCTTCCGGCTTCGGCATGCGCATCCTGGGATACGATGCTTTCCTGACGCCCGATCGGGTGCGTGAAAATGGGGCTGAGCCTGTCAGCCTGGATGCTCTCTACCGCAAATCGGATTACATCTCCCTGCACGTCCCCCTGACCGGGGTGACACGCGGCATGATCAGCGCGCAAACCCTCGAACGCATGAAGGATGGCGTGCACATCGTCTGTGCGGCGCGCGGCGGAGTCATCGATGAGGCCGCCCTCCTGGAAGCGCTGGAAAGCGGAAAAGTCGCCGGCGCCGGCCTGGACGTATTCGAGGTCGAGCCCCCCGGAGCGAGCCCGCTGGTTTCCCATCCGCGTGTGATCACCACGCCGCACATCGGCGCCCAGACCGAGGAGGCCCAGGATCGGGCTGCAGTGGACATCGCTACCGAGATCCTGCGCGCCCTGGAAGGCCAGGAATTGCGCTGGCGGGTCGCCTGAGCAGAAGATCTGCCGCGCAGCGTCCAGCGGCGCCAAGGCGCCGCCGGTTTGAAAAGATGGCTATGAATCGGTCCCTGGGGCAGCGGCCATCCTGGCTTTTCCTGTTCCTGGCGGCTGGTCCCATCCACCCCTGCGGTGGGCTTCCCCGCCCGTCAGGGGCTGCCTGGAATTTCCGCAGATTCGGAAGGACTGGCGCCCAAAACCATTGAGGCAAAGAGGCAACTTTGAGCGATAAAAACACAAATAACCCGCCCACCATTGTCGTAATGCACGGTGACCAGACCGGTGAAGAGCTGCTCGTCGAGGCGCTGCGCGTGCTCGATCCGGCCGTCATCCGGCTGCCGCTCGCATTTCACGATTTTGACCTGAGCCTTGAAACCCGGCGCGCCACGCAGAACCAGGTCGTTCACCAGGCCGCCCGGGCGGCGCTGAAGACCGGCCTGGCGCTCAAAGCGGCGACCATCACCCCGGAAACTTCCGGCGACGTCGGCAGCCCGAACGCCATCCTGCGCGAAGCCCTCGACGCCAAGGTCATTTTGCGCACCGGCCGCCGCATCCCCAATGTGCGTCCGATCGGCGGTGTGCACGCCCCGATTGCGATCGTGCGCATGGCGGTCGAGGACGCCTACGGCGCAAAGGAATGGCGCCAGGAAAAAAAGGGGCAGGAGATCGCCTACCGCACTTCCCGCATTTCACGGCCGACCTGCCGGGCCGTGGCCGAATTTTCGTTCCAGTATGCCCGGCGAACGGGGGCCAGGGTCTTTGGCGGGCCCAAATACACGGTGAGCCCGGTCTATGAAGGCATGTTCAAGGAAGAGCTCGATGCGGCGGCTGAACGCTACCCGTCGGTCCAATACCAGCCCCTGCTGATCGACGCCACGTTCGCCCTGCTGCTCCAAACCTCCGGGGACCCGCTCGTCATCCCGGCGCTCAACCGCGACGGCGATCTGCTTTCGGATATGGTGCTGCAGATGTACGGCAGTATCGCCGGCAGTGAGAGCCTGGTGCTCAGCTTCGACGACACCGCTTCCAAAGTGACGGCAGTGATGGCGGAGGCGCCGCACGGCACAGCGCCGGCCCTGGAAGGAAAAAACATCGCCAACCCGATGGCCATGATTCTGGCCTGCGCCGCCCTCCTGGTCTATGCCGGCAGCCCTGCAGCGGACCGGGCCTCCCGAGCGATTTATGAAAGCGTGTTTGAAACGCTTTACGAAGGCCACGCCACCCCCGACCTGGCGGGGCGCATGACCACCAGCGAGTTCACCGACGAGGTGATCCGGCGGGTGGGCGCCAAACTCGAGGTCTGGTCCGCGCTCGCCTGACCCTTCAGCCGGAGGGCAGCCCCTTTCCTCGATGCACCGTGCAAGCCTGCCCATTGTCCTGCTGGCCGGCCTTCTGTTGGCCGGGTGCGGCGCGCGGCCGTCCGTGACGCCTGTGACCCCGATCCCCACCGATCAGTTCCACACAGCGATCGCCCAGACGTTGGACGCACAGTCCGCCGCCACCGCAGGGCAGACCGTGCCCGCAGACACAGACACCCCCGCGCCCAGCCGCACGCCGCAAACCGCCACTCCGGCCAGCAGCCCGACCCCCAGCCTGACCCCCACCGCGGCGGCGCCCACGGCCACCCGGGGGATCACTCCCACTCGCACTCCCACCGGGTTGCCACAGATCCCTGCCGCGGCGATCGAAATCACCGCACCAGGCGCCCTCTCCAAGGTGGTTTCCCCTTTTCCGCTGCGAGCGCTGCTGGTCCCAGGGGACCAGGGCCGGGTGGCTGTGGAGCTTTTGGGCGAAGACGGGCGGGTTTTGACGCGCCAGATCGTGATATTGAACCCCAACCTCGGACGCAAGGCCGGACTGGCCATCGATGTCTCGTTTGAGATTCCGGCGGAGGCCGAACTGGGCCGGCTTGCCATCTACCGTCAGGATGCCTTCGGCCGCACTACCGCGCTGTCCTCCGTGGACCTGGTGCTGCTCTCTTCGGGTGTATCGGATCTGAACGTCGTGGTGGATACCCAGGCCCGTTTCGTCCTGGATGAGCCGCAGGCGGATGCCCTCATTCTGGGTGGCCGGGTGCTGGTCAGTGGGATCAGCCGGCCGGGCAACCCCGACGGGCTGGTTGCCGAGTTGATCACCGAGGCAGGGACCATTCTCAGCCAGCGAGTCTTCGCGGTGCCGGAAGGGGCTCCGGACACCTACCGCCAATTCTTCGTGGACATCCCGTATACGGTTGAGGAAGCGACCTGGGTGCTGCTGATCATTCGGGAGCGTGGGGACCGGATTCCGGGGATCACCCACATCACCAGCGTCGAGATCCTGCTCAGCCCCTGATCAATTATCTTCTCCGGGGGACGGAACCTCGCCACCGGATAAATTCCTGACCCGCAGCTCCGCCTTCTCCAAAAGGTCGCTGCAGCGCTTAAGCAGGGCCTGTCCGCGCTCGAAAAGCACCAGGGTGGTTTCGAGGGCGTGCTGCTCCTCTTCCAGGCGAAAAACGATTTGCTCCAGTTCCTCCTGGGCTTCCTCGTAGTTCATTTCATCAACCGGTTTGTCGTCGGTGTTCGCCATGGACTATTCCTTCTCCTCGGTACTGCTGCGTCCGGTGACCAGGTATTCGCGCAGCGGGGCGTTATCCCCCAGCAAATCATCCGCAGCGGCGTCGAATTGGGCGCGTGTGAAATCGTGGTCCGCCAGAAAACGGATGATCTCCGGGTTCACATCGTGCTGATATTTTTCCTGCACGGCAAGGAATTTCGCCCGGTTAGAGACCATGGCTGCGAAGACGATCGAAATGGCAACCCCGGCGCAGGAGTAGACGAAAACAGCGCTGAAATCCAGGCCGCGGACGAAATGTGTGATCGCCATAATGATGATCAAAGGGACCAGGAGCAGGCCGCAGCCAAGCCGGAAGGCGTTGTTGAAGGCCTGGCCGGAAAGGTTGATGCTTTGTGTGACCAGGGTGTCGTTGAAATCCTTGATAGCTTCCGAGAGGAGCTGCTGCCGGTCGTCTGGTTGGGAGGTCATGTGTCTTTTTTACTCCGGACAATGGCTTCAAGGGTTCCTTCGTGCAGGCGTGCCTGGATCGGGTCGTCTTTCTGGACGCCGGCCACGGAGCGGATGATCCGTCCCTGCCGATCGGAAACCACGGCATAGCCGCGTTGCAGGATGGCAAGCGGGTTGAGAGCCCCCAGCCGGGCTCTGAATGCGCCGGTCTGTTCCCGCTGCAGCCGGATCCGGTGTTGGATGCTGGTGTTCAGGCGGCGAGACTGTTCGGCTGTCCGCTGTCTTTCCCGCCGCAGACGTTCCCGAGGGGACTGGCGCAGCAGGCCGGACTGCAGTTCGCGCAGGGCCCACTGGCGGGTCTGCAGGCGGTTGCCGGCGGCGCGCTCCAGCGCCTGCCCGCGTTCGTCCAGGGTCTGGCGCAGCTCATTTCGGTCCGGGGTGGCCATCTCGGCCGCCGCGGTCGGGGTGGGAGCACGAAGGTCGGAGGCGAAGTCCGCCAGGGTGAAATCCGTTTCGTGCCCGACACCGGTGATGACAGGGACGGAGCAGGCCGCGACCGCCCGCACCACGCCTTCATCGTTGAACGCCCACAGATCCTCCAGGGATCCGCCGCCGCGGACCAGCAGGATCAGGTCGGGTTTGAGCTCTTCTAGGCTTTGTAGGGCGGTCGTGATGGCCGGCGGAGCATCCAACCCCTGGACCGGCGTGGGCGCCAGGACAACATCCACCAGCGGGTAGCGGCGGCGCAGGGTGTTGAGCACGTCCTGCAGGGCGGCGCCGGTCGGGGAGGTGGCGATGCCGATCGTGCTGGGCCATGCCGGCAGAGGGCGTTTTCGTCCCGGATCGAAAAGGCCTTCTGATTCCAGCTTGGCCTTCAGCCGTAAAAATTCCTGGTACAGTGCGCCCTGGCCTGCCGGGCGCAGATCGTCTGCGTAGAGCTGGTACTGCCCGCCGCTCTCGAACACGCCGATCCGGCCGTGGGCTTCAACCGCATCCCCGAGGCGGGGCGGGAAACGCAGCCGCTGGACCTGCGGTTTCCACATCACGCAGCGCAGTGTTGCACCGGCGTCCTTCAAAGTGAAATACATGTGACCAGAGCGCGGTGTGGAAACGTTCGACACCTCTCCGACCACCCAGATATCGGCCAACGCCGGGTCGCCTTCGATCAACTCTCGAATGTGGCGCGTCAGGGCAGATACGCTGTACGGCGACGGGACCTCAGGCTGCAAAAAGGTTAGCTGGCTCACGGGAGGAGGATACTCTCAGAAGCGGGGGATTGCAAGGGATGTGCCCGGCGCGGCCTGCAAAAACATGGATAATAATGGGTCCGTACTCCCGTCGCTCTGCGACACCGATCCGGGATGCTTGCGGAGCGAACGCCCCGTGGGAGGTGCGCTGCTGCGGCGATGTTCCCTTCGGATCCCTGCGTCCACTTTCCTCATTGCCTTTTCTCGGGTGGTCAGGAGGGGGGATCCAAACTTTGCGGCGGTATCGTATCCTTGTACGGAAGCCTGCCTGCAACCTGGCCGGCCCGGTCGGGGTGGAGGGCGACTGCATCCGACCGATTTCAGAAACCGGAGGCTGAAATGATGAAAACATGGCAAAAATGGGCGGCTGCGGCCGGCGCGCTTCTGGCGCTTTACCTGATTCTGGCGTTGATCGCACGGCCGGCAGAGACCCATCCCTTCTTTCTGGCTCCAGGCCGCTTTGGACCGCTGGTTATCGCCCACCAGGGTGGAGACGGGCTGCGGCCCGGGAACACCCTGGCTGCTTTCGAGCACGCCTCCGGGCTGGGGGCCGATGTCCTGGAAATGGACATCCACAGCACCGGAGACGATGTGCTGGTCGTGATCCACGATGACACCGTCGACCGCACCACCGATGGCACAGGCCGCGTCCAAGATTTCACCTATGAGGCGCTGCAGCAGCTGGACGCCGGCTACGATTGGACCGAGGACAACGGCGCCACGTACCCATTTCGCGGGCAGGGCATCCGGGTGCCCGCTCTGGACGAAGTGCTGCAGAACTATCCCGAATTTCGCATGAACATCGAGATCAAGCAGGAGTCGCCCTCGATCGGCCAGCCCCTGTGCGACCTGCTACGGGACCGCAGGCTGGCGGACCGCGTCCTGGTGGCTTCGTTCAGCAAACGGGCGATGGATGATTTCCGGGCGGCCTGTCCCGAGACTGCCACCTCAGCCGTGGAAAACGAAGTGATCCTGTTTTTCGCTTTCAAGACTCTCCTGCTGGCCCCGACGTATTCCCCGACCGCCTACGCCCTGCAGGTCCCTGAGGAGCGTTTCAACATCCAGGTGCTGACCGATGGCTTTGTCCGCACTGCCCATGGGCGCGGTCTGCAGGTCCACGCCTGGACGATCAACGAGGTCGCCGATATGCGCCGCCTACTGGATTTGGGCGTAGACGGGATCATCACGGATTATCCCGACCGCCTGCTGGAGATACTCCGGGCGCGCTGATTCCTGCTCGAAAACCGGACTTTAGTA
>JBFKII010000136.1:0-9994 GCA_041632295.1 Anaerolineales bacterium
TCCGCCAGGGTGCGCTCTCCCACCGTCTCCAGCAGCCGGCAGAGCATCGTCTGGATCCAGACCTGCCCCTGCCGGTCTCCGATCTGCCGGTAAATCTGCAGTGCCCGTTCGAAGGAAGCGCGCCCGCGCTCGTAATCCCCCTGGACACCGGCGTTCAGGCCCATGTGCCCCCAGGCCCGGGCTTCGCTGTTCAGGTCGCCCATCTCGTGAAAGATCGATCCCACCAGGCGGAAATTCTCCGTTGCGCTCGAAAAGTCGCCCTGGATCGCCGCGACGATCCCCAGGTTGCCGCGCGCCATGGCCTCTCCGCGACGGTCCCCCATTTCGATATCATTGCGCAGGCACTTTTCATAGCACTTTTTTGCAGTGTTCAGTTCCCCGTGCTGCAGCTCGATATTGCCCAGGATGCTGAAGGCTTTGGTGATCGCCCGCCGGTCTCCGATCGAGCGGCTGTGCTCCAGGCATTTTTTCCCGTAAGACCTGGCTGTGTCAGGCTCGCCCAGGCGCCAGTGGACCACCGCAAGGTTTTGCAGGGCGTGCGCCTCCACGTTCTTTAAGTCGGCACGTCTGGCAAGTCCGAGCGCTTTCTGAGAGATTTCACCCGATTCGTGATAGTCCCCTTTGCGCCACAGGATAAAACCCATGCTCTGCAAAGCACGCGCTTCTTGCGAGATGTCCCCCGCAAGGCGGGCCGCCTGCACCGCTTCCTCTAATACTCCCAACGCTGCGGGGTAATCCCCCACCATCTCGGAAAAGCGGGCCTGCCGCAGGGATACCTCCGCCCGCCTGGCTTCATCGCCGGAAAGCTCCGCCAGGTGGCACAGCACATCCAGGTCCTGCTTTTGTGCTTCCCGCTCCCCGGTCCTGGCGTAAATATTTTCGCGCGCCAGCAGCAGTGCGTAGCGCTGATCGAGCCCTTTGGGCGAGCTGGTTTCCGGGCGCAAATCGGGTATAAGTTCCAGCGCCCTGGAGAAATATCGGGCGGCTTCGGTGTTTGCGTAGCGGTTTGCCGCCTGGTCACCGGCCCTGCTCAGGTAGTGAAGCGCTTTCTCCGCCAATCCGGCCTGGTCGAAATGCGATGCCAGCTGCACCAGGATCTCGTCCGCCTTGCTGCCGTACAGTTCCTCCAAAACGGTACCGACTTCTTCGTGCAGGTACACGCGCTCGATCTCATCCAGTTCCCCGTACAGGTAGGTGCGGAACAGATTGTGCTGGAAACGGTATTGGGACAGGCGCTGCCCGGACGGGCTCAACCGCCGAATCCCTTTGGCGCGCACCAGGCGGTGCCGCCTTTCCAACTCGGCGCTCAGCCTGCGGATCTGGGTGCGCACATCGGCCGACATCACCCGGGCCGCCACTTCTGCGGTGAAATCCTCTCCTTCCACGCTGCCGACCTGCAGCATCTCCAGCATTTCGTTCTCCAGGCGCCCGATCCGCTCCTCGATCACGCCTTCCACCCGTTCCGGCATGGCCTCCCAGGCCAGATCTGGGCCCTGCACCCAGCAGTCCCGGTTATCTCGCACCAGGTCTCCGCGCTCCTGCAGGCTGCGCAGCAGCTCAATCGTAAACAGGGGATGCCCGCCCGTGTGCCGGAATAATTTTTGGCGGAAATCCTTCCCCAGGCCGTTGGGCTCGGAGTCTAGCAGGTGATTGACAAAAGCCCAGCCTTCGCTTTCCTCGGATTGCTCCAGGTCCACAAAGATATCGCCGTGGTAGCGTTTCAATTCCGCAACAACCTTTTCCATGGGGTGCCGCCCGCCCTCCCTGCCGAGGGCGACCTCTTCGGGCCGGTACGTGCCTAGAAGCAGGATGCGGTGATGCTCGATGCGCCTCGCCAGGCGAAACAGCAGCCCGATCGAGGCTTCATCGGCCCATTGAAGGTCGTCCAGCACCACCAGCAGCGGATTTTTTTCCGACAACCTGCACAGAACATTGGCGTATTGCTCAAAGATATGGCTTTGCTCAATACCTTCGTTGGCCGAATGCGGCTTGGGCTGCCGCTTGTCGGCAAGCTTTTCGAGTTTATCCAGCCAGCCCGCTTTTTCGGCCACAAATGCGCCCGCACGGGTGGCCAGGCCGGCTCCGGGCACAAAAACCCCGATCAGGTCCGGCCCCAGATCGACCAGCGCCTGGCCGGAAAGCGCCAACAGCCTGCGCAGGCGGCCGGCGTTTTCCTCCGTGATGGCCCCCTGGGCCAGCTTGATTTCCACATCCCCGGTGAGTTGTCCCAGCACTTCGCGAAAAGGCAGGTGCGCGTCTCCCATGCCGGTGTGGGCATCGCTTTGTCCGACGGCAACGGCCAGCTCGGGAACCATTTCCTGTGCCTGGCGCGCGAATTCCGTTACCAGCGTGGTTTTCCCGCTGCCCGCTTCGCCGATCACAAAACAAGCGGACCCATGGGCTTCCATCGCTCGCGATAAATAGGTATGCAGTTTTGCCAGCTCCCGCTCCCGGGCGACGAACAACGGCTTTTCCATATTCACACCCCTCTTTTTCCGTTTCCAAGGGCGAACGTGTGGTCCTTGTGTCCGACCTTGCTCTCCCCATCCCGCCAGGTTTCGAAGGTCAGCTTAAAAAGCAACCGACCTCTTGGCCTCGAAGGGCCTGCCGATTTCCCGGCGAGTTCCTTCCATGATGATTTTACCAACGAACGGCCGATCCCCTGATCACCGGCCCGTCCGCACAGCCGCGAAAATAGTGAGTTTCCCTGTTGATTAAACGATTATTGGCAAGGTTCTGATTCAAGTTTGTGTTCATATTCCGGATCAGAACTACGAACAGCAGCCTGCCGCATGGTTATCGCATCGATTAAACAACTGGGAGCCTATCAAAGCGAGGGAAGCAAGAAACGCCTGCCTTGACCGGGTCTTACGGAAGGTTGCGATACAATAAAACCGAGATGCAGATCCGTGCTTCCTAGCGACTTTTTCATGAGCGATAAAAAACCGGCACCAAAGCCCCAATCGAAAAAACCGGCGCCCGCTTCCGAGGAAAAAGCCCAGGAAAATCGGAGCCCGGAGTCTGAAGCGTCTGACCTCTCCCCTGGCCACGACCTCCCCGACCACCCGTCCAGCCGCCCGCTGCGGCAAGACATGATCCTCAACGTCCAGCGCTCGCTTGGGAACAGAAGCGCCCGGGAATTGATCGATAAAGATCGTTCCGGCGATACCCCGGAAGTGATGGGCCAGTGGCCATTCGAATCGCGCACATACAGCGTGGAGGCCATCCTGCGGGATCGGACCCCCGACGATATCGGCGAGCTGAGTGACGAACAAATACGCGCTGCCTCGCTGCAGCAAAAAATGGCACTCGTGCATTTGATCAACTGGGGAAATGTATGGGTCGGGCCGGAGAACGAGCGGCAGGTAGAACGGATCTGGCGTATTGTGAGCGAAAACCAGGAGGAGTTCGGCAGAGCGCTTGAGCATTTCCCCAACTACTTTAAGGAATCGGTCGAATTCGGCGCCGAGATCGAACACCTGGAACCGATCCCCACCTTGAAGCGCCAGTTCCGGACCGATGTCAAGGGCCTGGCCAGTGGCTATCTGGACAGCAATGAGCAGATGATCTTGAGCGAACTCGAAAGGGTCGGGCTGCCGAACCCCAACGAGATGCAGGCGCCGACCATGGCGGCCAATCCACTGCGGGAATCCACTTCCACGGGGCCGAGTGAGATGAACGAGCCGATGACCGCCAGAGTACAAGAGATTCAGGCGATCGCCGCGCAGGTGCGTCGGGCACAGTTGGCCCAACGCGAACTGGAACGAATCCCGGTCGGATATGGTTTCACCGGAGACCCTCGCTACCGCATGGGCGCCATCGGCCGGGATATGCAGGAGTGGGCCCGGGATCTGTATGGCACGCACCCCCAGTTGTTTCAGGTTGCCACCTATGACCCGAGCATGCTCCCTGAGATCCGCCCGTTTGGCAACGAACAGCCCCCCTTCCATGATTACGACGAAGTCAAGCCCCATCACGACGAACTGAGCGCCCGCATCGCAGAGTTTGCCAGCAATTACCCGACCATCCACGCCTTGATCCAGGCCGAGCGGGTGGAAGAATTCGCCCTTGGCAGCCCGCAGGAGGCCCGCCAGGTGATGGCAGAAGTGCTTCAGGGGGTGCTTAGTAACATCCTGACCACCCGTCCGCGCCTATCCAGCGATGATCTGGACTACCGCGACCTGACCCCGATCCACCACCAGATGCGCCAGGGCCAGGTGGCGGCACCCTCGGGGAACAACTACCAGAGCGGAATCAGCCGGGCGGTGATGGACCTGGTCCTGGAGGATCACGAGACCACCGAATTCTGGATCAGTATTGGCCTGGGTACGCTGGCGGCGGCGGCGTTTCTGGTGGCTGAGTTTGCCACGCTGGGTTCGGCCACATTCATCCTTGCAACCGGTGTAGGCCTGACTGCCAGCGCAACGCAGGCCGGGCGAAGCTGGGAGAATTACGAGGAACTTGCCACTGCTGCGGATGCTACGGTAAGTGATGAGATGCAGCTGGTCTCGCAATCCCAGGCCGACGCCGCCTTGATGGGCGCGGTTTTAGACACCGTATTCCTGTTCCTGGACATGGCTGCCCCGGCAATTCGTTGGGCCCGGGATGCGCGCGCGGCCGCACGAGGGACCGCGATCATCGAGGAAGCCGCCCAGGCGGGCGAACGTGCCATCGGGCTGGAAAGTCTGGCTGCCCTGGGGGCTGGCGCCGGCCATGAGAGTCGCGAGCTGGTTGCCCGGGCGATCACCAACCTGGGGGTGGAGGAGACCATTCAGCGGAGTGGAAAATCGCTCGATGAACTGCTGGCAATCGTCGGTGAGAATTCGGATGCCGGGCGGCGCTTGCTGGCCTTCCGCCAGGTGGGCGCCGGCGCGATGCGCTCCACCCAGGAGTTGGCTGAACTGCTGCCAAACCTCGCTTCCGACGTCGCCGGTGGGGTGGTGCGCGAAGGCCGCGAGATGACTCCGCAGCTGGCCGATGAGATCGTGCAGCAGGCCATCGAACGCCTCGGCCCGCAGCGCACGCTGGAACTGACCGGGGGTTGGAAAAAACTGTCCTCCCTTTTGGGCAACAACGCTGGTTCGGCCGATCGGCTGCTGGCCTGGCGGGACGGGATCATGGCCGACCTGGCCGAATTCGTCAATCGCGATCTGCGTGGCGATCTCGAGGAAGGCGTGGAATTGATACGGCGTACCGGCAGTGAGGATTTCACCAGCGACCTGGACATCTCATTGCTGGGGCCAAACGCTGCTGCCAACCGCCAGCATGCGATGTCTTTCCTGGCAGGCCGGCTGGGCGCTCCCCGGGAGAATTTGAGCCGCTTGCTGTACACCGACCTGTTTACAGACCCGCGCCGCATGCATCTTTACGACCTGATCCCGGACGCGTCGTTGCGCGAGCGGATCGCTGCCGAGGCCGCCGGTTTCGAGCGAGAAGTGATCTGGAATCGCCGTTTGTACGATGCACTGCAGGCCAACGATCGCTCGTTGGCCGCCACTATACGCGAACAAATGAGGCAGCTCGGTGTGCGCGAGGTGGGTTACACGCCGATCAATGCGGAGGAGATCCACCGGATGAGCGTCCGGATCGATAGCCTTCACCAGGAACTGGATGCCGCCCGCAGGGTGGGAGATACAGCTCGCCAGGGGGAGCTGGCCACCGAAATCGCCCGCAACCAGGCGTTGATCAACGCCGCCGAGGGAGGCGGCTACTTTTCCGGCGGTGGTGTGCGGCGATCGGTCAGTCAGGCGCGCGGGGAGTTCGAGGGATTTCCGGGATTCACTCAGGCTGAGATCGCCACAGAAGCGCGCCGCATGCTGCCAACTCAAGATTTCATGCACGTGCTGGATCAGCTTCCCAAGCTTGACGAAGAGATTCGCAGCCTGAGAAGATTGGCGGGAATGGAGGTGATCCCCCCTGATAGACTGTCGGCAGCCCTGAAAGGGATCGGGAAATACGGCGAGCGCCTGACCGAAGTGGCCGGACCCAATCTGGGCGGTGAAGTCCCTGCACGCCGGATCATGGAGGCATTCGGCGACCAGTTCAGCGATCTGATCGCAGCCGCTCGCCGTACGGAGGGGGCCACGCTTGCGACGCAAATCGCAACCAATTCCGATGACCTGGTCCGGCGAACTGAGGTAGCTATTCGCAATTATGAAGCCGCCTCTGCTGATATTTTGCGAATCCTTCAGAACCGGGCCACGATCACCACCCCAGGCATCACCGGGGCCAACCTGCGAAATGTGCAGATCATGGTCCGGGCCCATACTGGTTTTTTGCGCCTGTCGGACAACGTCCTTTTCCACCTACGGCATGCCGCCCGCTTGATCCGCACCAGGGCGCTGCCACCGGGTCGGGAGGGCGACGCAAGCGTGGGTGGCGGGGAGTCGGAGGAATGATGCGAAAGACAGGAGCGATTGATGCTTGGTTCACCTGAGTTGGACTTGCTTTCACGGGCCCAATCCGGCGACGGCGACGCCTTTGTTGCCCTGGCCGAACCTTTCCGCCGCGAGCTGCTGGCGCACAGCTACCGGCTGTTGGGCTCCTCCATGGACGCCGAAGAGGCCGTCCAGGAAACTATGCTGCGTGCCTGGAACGGCCTGGGCGGCTACACCGAAAACCGGTCTTTCCGTGCCTGGCTGTACCGGATCGCCACCAACCACTGCCTCGACCGGCTCGACCGCCGGAAGCGCCTGCTGCCCGCCACCGCTTTCCCTCCCGGCAATCCGAACCGGCCGCCGCCGGCACCTCTCGAGGAGGCCGCCTGGATCGAGCCGGCGCCGGACGCCTGGTTTGTGTCCGGGGTCCTTTCGCAGGATCCCGAGGCGCGCCTGCAGGCTGCCGAGAGCGTGCGCCTGGCCTTCATCGCCGCTCTGCAACTGCTGCCGCCCCGACAGCGTGCGATCCTGATCCTGCGGGACGTGCTGGGCTGGCGCGCCAAGGAGGCCGCCGAGCTCCTGGACATGTCGCTCGGGGCGGCCAACAGCGCCCTCTACCGGGCGCGCAGCCGGATGGCGGAAAACCGGTCTGCCCGGCGCGAGCCCTACCTGGATGGGGCCGGGGTGGATCGGACGGCCCTCGAGCGCTACACCCGCGCCTGGGAGCGGGCGGATGTGGACGGGCTGACCGCCCTGCTGCGCGAAGAAGCGGTTTTTGCCATGCCGCCCTTCCCGCTCAGTTTCCACGGGCGGACGGCGATCCGCCGCGCGCTGGGGAACCTGGTTTTTCTCGCCGGACCGGGCGAATACCGCCTGCTGCCCGCCGGAGCCAATCTGCAACCAGCTTTTGCCCTGTACCGGAAGAACAGCGATACTGGCACCTACGCAGCCTTCGGCCTGCAGGTATTGGATTTCTCGGAAGGTCGCATCGCCGCCATCACGGCTTACCTCCACCCGGCCTGGAACACCTTCTTTGGACTGCCGGAGCGCCTGGCAGACTCGGGGGCTTAGCCGCCCATTTCCTGATTAATCATCCGGGCCTCGCGGTAACCGTCGATGGCCAGGAACGTGTTGATCAGGAATACCGCCACGAACATGATCGGGTACAGGTTGGGAGCCGCGCTGCGCAGATTCAGCTCCACGTAGGTCAGGGCAATGGCGCCGATGGTCAAGGCCACGCCCAGCGCTTTCCGGCGGCCGTTGTACACCGTTCCCGGCCCCATCAGAAAGAAATTCAAGACGGCAGCGATCCATGGGTTTTTCATGTTTGCTCCTTTGTTCTTGCCCATTCCCATAGCGAGCAACGGCGATTTGAAGCCGGCAGGCTGTGGAATGGATGTCTACAAATAAAACGGCCGAAACATAGAAAAATGCGCGCTGGAGTCTGAAACTTTATCGTTTCTCACGGGTTTTGATCATTACCCAACATGGAATTCCGAGGAGGAAGCACATGGAGATTTCCACGGAAAAGCTGGAAGGCCGCGTCCCGGTGACCGTGTTCCGCATATCAGGCGATTTCAACCAGGGCGAACCGCTTAAATCAAAGGCTGTGGAGGCTTTCGAAGATGGCGCCAGGAATATGCTGATCGACCTGAGCGATGTGCCGTATGCCAGCAGCGCCGGCCTGCGCGCGCTGCATGAAATTTACAATTTGCTGCGAGATTCCTCTGAAACCAGCGCGGCGGTCAGCCAGGGCCTGCGGGAAGGCTCTTATCACTCCCCGCATCTCAAGCTGCTCAAACCCTCCAAGATGGTCGTCGAAGTGCTGAAAATGACCGGGTTTGATATGTTCCTGGAGATTTTCAAAGACGAGAAAAAAGCGCTGGCTTCATTTTAGCGCTCCGGCCCCTCTCGGACATGCCTGGCGGCGTTGAACACGTCAGTCCACCGTTGCTTGATTTTCAATCTGCGGACTTCGATCAGGGCGCCTTCATTCCCCCGGCCGGTAGGCGCGCTCCAGGTTCGAAAGGATATCCGCTTCGTCCAGCCAGACCGGTTTGAGCTGCCGGTTGACGAAAAGATCCGCCTGGTCGCCGAAATGGGGGGAATCCTCATCCAGGGTCGCGGACCCGTACTGGTGGACGCTCCAGGATTCGACCGTGCCGTCCGGCCGCCAGGCGACCAGGTAGACCACCCCGTCCCCGGCGACCCCCCGCAGTCGCCCTGAAATATAGAAGTCGCCGTAAACGGCGTGCACCAGGTCCGGCCCTCCACCGACCCCCAGGGACTGGTTCCCGCGCACCAGCCGGTTTACGCGGCCCCAGGGCACGTCGAGGCGGCCGAAATGCGTGAGCAGGTGGTCAGCAGCCTGGGCGAAGGAAGCGGCAAGCACCTCGTCCGGCACGGACAGGCCTTGCGCCAGGTTGGAGGCGGATATTGGGGGATGGTTCTCATTCAGGTAATACAAGGTCAGCATTCCGATCGAGGCGGCCGGGTTCTCCGGGTTGGCCTGGAGGTCCCAGCTGGACAGGATGCGCTGGGCCTCGGCCAGTTCCGGCCGGTCGAAAGTGCCCTGGGAAAGCTGCGTGACGTACGCGGCGACGTCGGAGGCGGGGTCGTAGCGCATGTCCCACTTGACGGCGATGAAATCCTCGAACGAGAGCAGTTCGTCGCCGCCGAGCAGGGCGCGCAGCCGCAGGGCGCGGTTGGACATGTCGGTCTCGATGCCCAGGGTGGGGGAGTAGGCCGCCGGGTCCGGGTTGAATCCGGCGGTGGTCTGGAAGGGGCTGCTGTTGGCGTTCTGGATGTACCCGGATTGGGGGTTGAACACCTGGGGTAATTCCTCGAAGGGCAGGGTCTCGCTCCAGATCAGGTCCGAGCGGTCGCCGGGCAGGAAGAGCGACCAGTCCCAGCCCTCCGGGCGCAGGGGGATCAGCCCGTTGTAGAGGTAGTAGATGTTGCCGTCCGCGTCGGCGTAGCCGACGTTGAACATCGGCAGAGCGCCGTCCCGCATGGCGGACTGCCAGCTCTCGAAATCCTGCGCGCGGTTCATCCGGTACAGCTGCTCGAAAATGTCCACCCGGCCGAATCCGGCGAAGCGGATGGCATAGGTCCCGTGCGGCCGGCGCACGACCGGGCCGTGCTCCGACCAGAGGAATTCCTGCTCAACCGGAATGACCAGGTTGCCGGCCAGGCGCACGCGGATGGGCAGGCGGCGCACTTCCAGGTCGCGCCACTCGCCGTCCAGCCGGTAGCGGTACTCGTTCTCGGGGTCGATCGCCAGCACGTAGACGTCCGTCAGGTCCGGGCTGTTGACAGCGAAGCCCCAGCCGAGATGGCGGTTGTGGCCGTGGATGATGACCGGCGCGCCGGGGAAGAGCGCCCCGGCCATGTCCCAGCCGGCCTCGCTGCGTACGTGGGCCTCATACCAGGCTACCGGCCCCTCCCAGGGCTGGTGGGAGTTTACCGCCAGAAAAGTGCTGTCGTCGGTGGTACGCACGGGGCCCAGGGCGAAGACGTTCGAGCCGTAGTCGCCGCCGGCCGACTCGTAAACCCGCGGGTACGGGGCGCGCCAGCCGGTCGGCCCGCTGGAGATTTCGCTCGGACGGGCGTCCCCA